>DAIDJG010000083.1 GCA_027451445.1 Singulisphaera sp. | reverse complement strand
ATCGGTCACTTCGACGTGTACCAGGGCCCGGAGCCAGGCTATGCCGAACAGGTGTACTTGTTCGAACTGTTTGGCGACCCCGCCGATGGTCGAACCTTGGCGATGCTTCGCAACCGTGGCGGCGCGAAAGCTGTCGTACTTCGGTTCAACACATCACAACTACCAGCATTCACCCTCTGGAAGAATACAGGAGGACGGCGCGAGGGTTACGTCACCGGGCTCGAACCTGCGACCAACTACCCCAACGCTCGACCTTTCGAACTTGCGCGGAAGCGCATTCCCGTGCTTCCTGTCGATGGCCGTCACGTCGCGGAAACAACGCTGGAGCTCCACAATACCAGGGATAGCATCGCGGCCGTCGAACAGGAGACTCAGCAGTTGCAGGCTCAAGGTGCGCCGCAGATCTTTCCCCGGCCAGGTGAACCTTACGCACCCGAAGTGTGATCTTGGCGCTCGCTAAATATGTGGAACGACTTTGGTACACGGTGCGTCCAAGCGATAGAATAAGTTGCAACGTCTCACGTCTCGGTCTTTGGAGCTCGAATTCCGATCAAACACAAGGGGTGTGGCATGAGCATGATCCGAACGTCTCGTTGCTTCGGGGCACGCGTCGCTGGTTACGTGTCTCTCGTGCTCGCCGCAGCCGGCGCTTCGGACGTTGGCGTTTTGGGTGCGGAGCCAGCCCACTCGGTCGATGTTACTGAGGGCCACGCCCTGTTTCTGCGGGAGTGGGTTCCCGGCGACCCCAGAAGTCACGGCGGCGACGGACTCGGGCCCCTCTATAACGACAGTTCATGCGTAGGTTGCCACAACCTCGGCGGCGCCGGCGGCGCAGGATCGACGAGCAAAAACGTCGAGATCATTTCTTTGAGCCGGAGGGGTGCGGCACGCGCGAAGGGGGAAGACGTTTCGGTCGACGAGCTCCATCCAGGCTTTCGCGACGCGAAGAGTGTGGTCCTACACCGCTACGGTACGGATCAGTTGTATCGTTCATGGAGACTCCGACGGATCGATGGAGTCGAGCACGCGGAAATGTCTGACGTCGGTGGGGAGGAGGCGATGCAACAGATCCGCGAGATGGTCCAGTCGAACACCGTCCCGTCCGGTCGCGCCCTCAGACCTTCCTTTAGGGCCGCGATCGCGCCGAAACGGGTTAAGGGGGAGCTGTTGTTCGGCTCGGCAGTAAGTGTGTCGAAACGAAATCCACCGCCACTTTTTGGAGTGGGACTGATCGACGCGATTCCCATCGAGGTGCTCCTGGAAGCACAGATGCAGTCGAAGGGGCGTCTCAATCTGCTCAAAGCTGGAGTCGTTGGCCGGTTCGGCTGGAAGGGTCAGACAGCCACCCTCAAGGAGTTCGTCGAAGCCGCCTGCGCGATGGAACTTGGGCTGGAAGTCCCGTCACACCACCAGGCACGTTCACCGCTCGATTTCGGGTCGAAGAGGTCTGCCGGGCTTGACCTGACTCAGAAGGAATGCGATGCGCTGACCAAGTTCGTCGGTACCCTCCCTGCACCTACCGAGCGCCCTGACTCGCCCGATGCACAAGCAGGGAGCGATCTTTTCCAGAAAATCGGGTGTGCCGAGTGTCATGTGCCGGATTTGGGGACGGTGCGCGGGATCTACAGTGATCTCGGACTGCACGCAATGGGAGACGACCTCTCTGACGCAAGCGCTTACTACGGAATCATCGACGAGTCCAAGAACAGCGGCGCAAGCGCCGAGGAATGGCGTACTCCGCCACTATGGGGATTCCGCGACTCGGCGCCTTACCTCCACGACGGCCGCGCCGAGACGCTGGAGCAAGCCGTGGCCTTCCACGGCGGGCAGAGCGAGGTGTCCGCGATACACTTCTTCGAATTGCCGCTGAGCGATCGGCTCAAGGTGCAAACGTTCTTAAACACGCTGAGCGCCCCGACTAACAGTCATTGACGCATGGGGAGCCAACAACCGGAGCGCGTTCGCCGTCACCAGCAGGCTCGCGCCGACATCTGAGACGATCGCCAACCACAATCCCGCGTACCCGAGCACGGCCAAAACGAGGACGATGACTTTGGTCGTCAGCGCGATCGCGATGTTCTGTCGGATTCGAGCGAGCGTTCTGCGACTGTGCGTCACAAGCCAGGGGATGCCGGCCAGGTCGTCGGCCATCAAGACAACGTCGGCCGTTTCGAGTGCGGCGCCGCTCGAGATGCCACCAAGGGCCACGCTGACCCGCGCAGCCGCAAGCGCAGGGGCGTCGTTCACGCCGTCGCCAACCATACCGGTCGGGCCGTGCTCGGCGTCGAGCTCAGCAATGGCGGTCGCCTTGTCTTCCGGCAGCAAACCCGCGCGCTGGCGGGTGATCCCCAATTCCTCGGCCATGGCCGATGCGGTCTGAGCGTTATCGCCTGTGAGCATCACGGTCTCAACGCCGAGCGTCTTCAACTCGGACAGCACTCGAGCCGCCTCCGGCCTGGGCCGGTCGGCGAGCCGAATCCAGCCAAGAGGACCAGAGCGTGCCGAGAGTGCCACCGAAGTGCCGGCCAGACTCTCCGCGTCGTCGAGTCGCTGGTGGAAATCCGGCCGGCAGAGCCCTGCCTCGTCGATGTAGCGATGGCTCCCAAGGTGGTACTCGACGGAGTCGACCTGCCCCAGGGCACCACGTCCCGGGATGGCGGTGTACTCGTGCGCTTCGGGAACGTGAAGCTTCATCCCCTGCGCGTGTCGCGCAATCGCCCTACCAAGCACATGGCTCCCCCGATTGCCGAGCGCGGCGGCGATCCGGAGCACGTCCTCGTGGTCCTGACCCTCGGCGGAGATCACCTCGATCACATCCGGCTCGCCACACGTCAAAGTGCCGGTCTTGTCGAACGCGAGAACACGCAGCCGGCCGAATTCTTCCAGGTATTCCCCTCCCTTCACCAGGATCCCGCGCCTCGCTGCCGACGCAAGTGCACTCACAACAGCGACCGGCGTCGCGATCACCAACGCGCAAGGGCAAGCGATCACCAGGACGACCAGCCCGCGTGAAAACCACTCCCGCCAGTCTGCCGGAAACCCCAGTACCACCAGGATCAGCGGTAGCAGCATAACCATCAATGAAGCCACGATCACCAACGGCGTGTAGATCTTCGCGAATCGTTCGATCCGGCGCTCCGCCGGTGCCCGTCCTGCCTGGGCCTGGCGCACGCGAGCGACAACCCGGGCCACCAGCGAATCGCCAACGGGTCCCTGTGCCACGATCTGAAGCGTTCCATCGCCGTTCACACTACCGGCGAATACGTCATCCCCTGGTTCGCGCACAACCGGCACCGACTCGCCCGTGACCGCCTTCTGATCGACACTCGATCGCCCCGCGAAAACGTTCCCGTCCACAGGAACCTTCTGCCCGGCGCGAACGAGCACGCGATCGCCGGCGCTCACATCATTCGCCGGAATGAGCCGAAAACTTCCATCCGCTTGCTGGACCTCTGCGGTTTCCGGCGCAATTTCCAGCAAGGCCCGCACCGCGCGTCGGGCGCGTTCCAGGCTCAGGGACTCCAGTCCCTCCGAAAGCGCAAAGAGAAAAGCGACCGTCGCGGCCTCGTCCCACTGACCCAGGATCAGCGCCCCAAGTACCGCCAATCCCATCAGCAGATGGATATCGAACCGTCCCTGCCGCAAGCTCCGCCACGATTTGACCAACAAATCGCCGCCGCCGATCCCGATTGCCAGTGCGAGCAGCCCTCGAACAGCTAGGTGCGGTGCGCCGGCCCACTGCAAGCCAACACCGAGGCCAAGGGCGATGCCTGACCCCGTGATGACGAGCCAGCGCTCATGGCGCACCCACCACCCCTGTAGAGGCGCGGGGCTCCCCAGGAGACTCGCCTGCATCCCCGCTCGGGTGGCGACCCTTTGAATGAGCTCCGGGATGCCCACGGACGCGTCGTCGTAGTCGACGGTCATCGTGCCGTGAATGAGGTCGAACCCCAGTCCGATCACGCCAGGTGAACCGAGCAGAGCCCCCTGGAGGGCACCCATCTCCGTTGGGCAGTCGAGCCCCTTAACCTGTAGCACACAACGGACTTGGCTCATTGCGCGTCCACCCAATCGGGGACAGACTCCCCTTCCCTGGCAGGCGGCGACGTTCCGAAACTCCATTCCATCGCGGACTCGCCGGCTCAGCGCCGGAATTATAGTGGGGAGATATATCCCGGAGAACGGGAATACCCCCGTTTTCGTGAACTTGCATGGGAATGGCATGCCCTGCTAAAGTGGAAAAAACGCGTCGGAACGCAGGATTTCAGGGGATACATGCCCAACACCTATTTCATCCGCTACGGGCTCATGCGACACGTGGCTCGGTTTGCGTCCACGCTCACCGGGCTCGAGAGAGGCCAGGTCGTGGTTCTCCGCTCGGTCCGGGGAACGGAACTCGGGGAGGTGCTAATCCCAGCGCCGGATTCAACGCCCACGGAGGAGGCGCTGACTCAGCCCGACGCCCCGCAGGTTTTGCGCCTTGCGCAGGGTGCTGACCTGGATCACGCGCGTACGGTCGAAGCGGACCGCACGCGTCGGCTCACCCTTTGCGAGACCGTGTTCCGAGAGGGAAGCTGGCCGATCGAGCTCATCGATGTCGAGCCGCTGCTCGACGATCGTCGCACGGTTCTCCATTACCTGGGGCCGCATCAGCTTGATACTTCAGGACTCGTGGCGGCCCTCCGTTCCGCTCACGATCTCGAGGTGATCTTCGAGCCCATCGGGCGCGACGTACCCGATGAAGCCCTCACCCAAGAATCCAGCGGAGGCTGCGGGAGCTGCGGCGCCGGTGGGGGTGGATGCGGCTCGGGCGGTGGCTGCGGTAGCGGCGAACACGGGTCTCACGGCGGTTGCCATGACTGCGCCGTCATGAAGCTCGCTTCCACAAGTCGCGGATTCGCCTACTCACGGGCCTAATCAGCACTCGCCTGAAGCGAGCGAGCGGTAACCGCCGTGACTTTGCATACCTATTCAATATGCAATAATATAAGGGTACGGAGCGAATGGAAACGCCTCGTTCAGTAACAGTCTAAGCTTCGCACGACAGGGAACGAATGCGGGGTCATGCTCGAATCGATCGAGAACGTGAATCTGCGTGGGCAACGACAGGGTCAGACAGAGTTGCTGGAACGTCTTCAATAAAAGAGCGGGGTCACTACCGGACTGAAGCCCATAGACCCGAGCGAGCGTAAAGTGCATGTCTCCCTTCTGCACGCCGAGCCGCGCAGCCTGTTCCAGCCCTGCGAGAGCGACTTGCTCGGCGTGTTGGACGTCCTTTCGCTCCAGACTGCTCCAGACGCTCAATTGGTAGGCTCCGAGCCCTTGGGGATAATCGTGGAGAAATTCCTCGAGGCGCGGATGGCTCAAAAGCGCCGCGAGGTCTCGGTCGGCGTTCGCTCGGAGGTCGGGCCGAAGGTTCCCGCGGCTGAGCGACATGCTCGCATTGGCGCGTGCGTAGAGAGCCCACAGGAAGTTGGGATTAGCGCGTAGGAGTTCCTCCGCCTGCTCCAGAGCCTCTTTCATTTCGCCCTTGAGCATCAATTGCGTGGCGAGCAACCTGCGGGCATCCAGGTCGTCCGGGTCCACGGCCAGGATACGACGCGGTAGGTCGGTGTTCTCGATGGAGTCATCCTTGCTCACATCGCGAGGGTTCGGAAGCAATGAAATCAGGCGGCTCTCACCAAGTGTGAGATGGGTATTCTTGCGCGCTAGCTCGCGGAATTTTTTGAGATCGTTCGCGCTTCCTTCAGCCTGTCCCATTCGTCTGCGCACGTAAGAACGAGTGCGATAGGGTTCGGGGTGGTCGGGGTTGATCGCCAGCGCCCTGTCGCAGGCCTCGAGCGCCTCGGCGAAACGGCCCTGCCCGTAGAGACAGCCCGCGAGCTGCGCGCGCAGATCGGGACTGCCGGGGAGTTGTTCGATGCATTCCTTCATATGGTCGACGGCCGCGCCAAAGTCATGAAGTCGATAGGCCACCGTCGCCATGCGGTAATGGCCCCAGAACGAGCGCGGGCGGTCGTTGAGCAGCTTGCGATAGTGCACCTGCTCGTCGCTGGCCTTGTGCTGTTCGAGCTCGTCGAGAATGCCGAGCAGGTATTCGTCCACGGCGCGAACCGCGCCTTCCGCTGCTGTGGGCGTCGGCTCGTCGGGCAATCCAAGCTCTCGGCGGAAGCGCAGCCGATACGTTTCGAGCGGACTTGCGGACGTTCTCGCAATCGCCCGCTCGACAACGCCAAGCGCCCGGCGCTTTTCGTCGCTCGATACTCCCGGCTTCCCGGCGGCGTGCGCGAAGCGCAATACTTGCTCATAGAGCCAGAGCTGAAGATCCTCTTGAATGGGACGTGGAAGGTCTCGAAACGACTCACGCTGATTCCAATCGTCGGAATCGAGCAACCCGAAGTGCGCGAGGTGAGCCTTTGCGACCTCGGCGGGGTCATCCCGTCCAATGACGCGCATCGCATCATAGCTGCGGAAGCGGAAGACGCCGGACCCAGGTTGATCGTAATAGGCAAGCAGGTTTGTGAGCGCGCGTGCGCGCGCGGCGCGTTGCATTCCGTCCCAGAACTGCAATGCGAACGCACCCAGTGCGACGACCAGCACGAGTGCCCCGACCAGACCCCACTGCCGGAGTCGGTGCCGGACCTGGAACCCCAGGATCGGCTGCCTGGCGTAAACCAGGGGACGACCGTTGATCCAGCAGTCGAGATCATGGGCGAGCTCAGACGAGCGGCCGTAGCGGTCGGCCGGTTCGGGTGCCAGACAGCGCGTCAAAATCGAGCGCAGCGTCGCCGGTATCGCTGCCTTCGACGCTTTCACCAAAACGTCGCTGCCTTGCAGGCGAATGGATGCGAGGGCCTGTGCAAGCTCCTTGGGGGCGCGGGGGCGGTCCTCGGGAGCAATCGGTGGCCGACCTGACAGAGCCTCCAGAAACACGATACCGAGTCCATAAAGGTCTGCCCGATGGCGGTCGGCCGCGCGGGGAAGTGTCGTATGGTCCGCGCCCGCGACAATCTTGAGCCGTTCGGGAGCCATGTAGGCGAGGGTGCCGCCCACATCTTCAAGGGTGTCGTTCACACTGTGGGCCCGCCAGCCCACCGCAAGGTTGAAGTCGAGCAGTTTGGGGTCGCCGTCCGCAGTGAGCAGAATGTTCGAGGTCTTGATATCGCCGTGCGCGACGCCCCGGCGATACGCGTGGTCGAGGGCGTCCGCCAGGCGAGCGATGATCCAGCCGAGCGCTTGAGCATACGGGAGCACCCCCAGTGTCTCGCGTGTCGACCGCGACTGGCCCGTGACGTGGTATTCGGGCGCGGCAATCCGATCGAGTGCGGCCAGGAGGTCCCGGCCGGAGCGAGGGCGTTTCGCGGCGCGTTGCAGGTCCGCCAGCACGTCGGAAAGCGTTCCACCGCCGTGGAACGGCATACAGATCAGTTGGAACTCACCGTCGTTGACGATCCCGTGCCAGTGAATCGCAACGATGTTCGGATGTTGCGAACGCGCCAGCAGTCGAGGCTCGGGCGTGACCTTGATCGAGACTTTGACCACCACATGCCGGTCGTCGAGATCGGTCTGGCGCGCGAGGAAGACCCGCGCAAACGCGCCTCGGCCAAGCTCGCGCTCGAGGTGATACGGACCGATCTCGTCTCCCGCGACGGGAAGCACCGCGGGTTCGGTCCACGCGCGGAGCTGCGAGACGCTGATCGCGTCGTGCAGATCCAGGAGCCGGCCAAGCGGTTGCTGAAGGTGAGAAAACCGGCTGAGGTAATCCGAAGGCTCCGGATTGAGGCCCGCCGCTTCGGCCAGACAGAACTCCCGATAGATCAGTTCGACCGCATCTTCGGAAGTTTGGAGCCGGCTCAGGTATTCCTCAGCGCGCGGCGCTTCGCCCCGCTGCCAGCGACCGAGGAAATCGTCCAGAATGGATCCCAGCGAAAACGACGGCATGTCCAGAAACAATCCGGAGTAAGCTCGATCAGCGAGCCGTTCGCGTCGGTATTGACACCCTTGGAAACGAGGGAAGGCACTTCACAAACCCGGATCGCCAGCACCAACGTGGGGGGCATCACTAAGGCTTTAGTAACCCCCATCATGCGGTACTCGCCACTTGCGTGCAAGCGTTCCCGCATCCTGATTCACGGGACTCGCCGGGTTCAAGCCATCGTGAGTGATGGTGGCATCTCGAGCCATCTCGACTCGGCTTGACGGACCGCGCAGCCGATTTGCTCGATGGCCCACATCGCAAGAATCGCGTGCATTCCGCCGGTAGAAGACAGTTGTACCGTGTCCCGAATCGACGGGTACGGCCGTAGAAACTGGCGAAGCGATGAGCGACCGAAAAAAAACGAGAAAGTGTGTCGGTCTTCGTCGCCAAAAGTCACTACTACAGGTGTGATGCCTTCGACAACACTCAAGACAGATCCAAGCATGAGCGGCTCAATTAAACTGTGACGCTCGGCCTCGGGGTGTTTGCACATTTCGACGGGGAGGGAGCAGCCCGCTCTCCCTCCACAGGATTCACCAAAGATTTGGACCACCCGCACGCGGCGAGCTCCTCGCACGCGTCCGACCTCGGAGCGCTGTTTATGTCTCTGATTCAGGCGAGGGATTGCACGGTTCACAACTCGGCGAATGTGCATTTCGGCGAGGTCAGCGACGGCTCCCTGCTCTCGGCCGCGGAGGAGCGGTCCTTGGCGGAGGCGATCCACCGAGGCGATCTTGCCGCTCGCGAACGACTGATTCAGGCGAACCTGCGCTTGGTCGTAAAAATCGCCCGCGGCTACCAGTGGCGAGGAATGGTACTTGACGATCTGGTCGGCGAGGGAAACCTCGGATTGATCCGAGCGGCGGAGGAATTTGATCCCGATTTTGGCACCCGGTTCAGCACCTACGCGAGTTTCTGGATCAAACAAGCGATCCGCCAGGCCCTCCTGAATACGACACAAACCATCCGGCTGCCAGCGCACGTCGTGGGACTCTTGACGAAGTGGAAGCGAATGGAGCGTGCGCTGACCAATGAGTTCGGCTTCACTCCCCACCCCGATCAGGTCGCGATTGCCTTGGGGCTAACCGACTCGCAACGAGGGTTGGTGGAGAGCGCTCTCCGCGCGAGCCAGCTTCGGTTTGAATGCACCCTCTCTGACGATGAGAACGCCTGGTCAGCCGACGAGGCGACGCGCCCGGAATACGCACCCGACGCTGCGATCGAGGCCGATGAAGAACGCGAGAACGTACTCCGACGCCTGCGCAACCTGGAAGAGCGCGAGCGCAAGATTCTGACGCTGCGATTCGGGTTGGATGGAGGCTCCCCGATGACCCTCCGGGAAGTCGGTAAGCGGCTCGGGATGACCCGTGAGGGGGTCCGCAAGATTGAGATCCGCGCGGTGAAGAAGCTCGAGCGGCCCTCGGCTTCGTCGCGTCCGGTGCCCATCCGGCGGTCTGCGGAGCCGGCCTGCGATACGTCCCCCCGGCGTCGCCGACACTCGGCCTGAGCCGCTCCGGGTTGACCGATCGTCCAGGCTCCGCCACAATGCCGCGCATGGAAGGAGCACGGAAGCTCGAACTCGACCGTCGCCTCGTCTGGGCGTTGATCGTCCTGGCGTTCGTGGTTCGCGCAGCGGCTGTCCTGGTGCTGCAGAGTCACAGGGTACCGCACAGCACGTTTGAGCACGGCGAGATCGCCGCCAACTTGCTCGCGGGCCGAGGTTTCTCAGTCCGCTTTCTCGGGGCGGACGGACCCACGTCGCAGCAAGCGCCGTTGTATCCGTTTCTCGTCACGGGTGCCTACGCGCTGGGAGGCGTAGGCACCCCGACATCGTTGCTGATCCTCGAACTCGGCCAGTCGGCTTTGGGCGGTCTGCTGGTCGCGGGCGTCCTGATGCTTGCGAGCGAGGTTGCGCCACGGTACCCGAGATGCGCTGCCCTCGCTGGCTTGCTGGTTGCGCTCCATCCCACGCTGATTTACGCAGCCACTCACGTCCAAGTCGCGCTACTTGCTGCCACGCTCCTGACTTTGACACTCGCCTGGTCCTATCGCGCTGGTCGAACTGGGCGCTGTCGCGACTCTGTGATAACGGGCATGTTCCTCGCCGCGCTGACCCTGACCGATCCCATCCTGGCGCTGGTCGCGCTCGGGATCGTCGGGGCGGTGCTGTTGGGAGGTCCGTACGCGAAACCTCGGCTGATCTTGCCCCTGATCGGATTCACCGCACTTCTTGGCGTCGCACCCTGGATCGCCCGCAACGCGTGGGTACACGGCGAGCTCGTGCTGATCAAGAGCACGTTCGGTTACGCGTTCTGGCAAGGGAATTGTGCACTCAGCGAAGGGACCGACAAAATCATTCGCCCCTCGGTCGAAGCTGCCCTGAATCAAAAGGAAACGGGCCTTCGCGGGCTCAACGAATCCCTTTGGGCAGCGCGGCATGAGGCGGGCTATCTTGATGACATCGTGCTGACGGCCACGGATTACCAGGAGCTCGCGGCCGTGTCGGAGCCGGAGCGTTCACGCCGCTTGTTCCGCCGCGCTTTGAGCGACCTTCGGGCCGATCCCGGCCGGTATCCCCAACTATGCCTGCGCCGGCTCCGTTTCTTCCTGCTTTTCGATGAAACGAATCCCAAAACGCGCAACATCATCTATCGCGCGAGTCAGGTTGGATTTACCGCGTTGGCGGCGGTCGGACTCATTCTGGCGCCGAGCGATCTTCGGCGACGGCTGTGGCCGACGTTCGTCACGGCCGCCGCGATTACGCTGTTTCACACGTTGACGATTGTTTCCGCGCGATTTCACATCCCGCTCGAACCCTTGCTGGCACTCTGGGCCGCAGCGGGGATTGGCAAGTGGGAGTCAGCGCACGTTTCCCGCCATATCGAAGAGATCGTCGACCACGTGGGGCTTCACAAACGCCCCGTCCTGGCGGCGGCTCGCCCCGATTTGGCGACTCGCCAGCCATGAACCGCTCAAGACGCCACACACTCCCACGGCCATGGAGCCGACCCAGATCCCATCCTGAAATCCGCTAAACACGGTCGCGAATGCCGCACACGCGGACACCCCGATCGGCACACCCACGCCGAAGGCGAGACTCACTCGAAGCGGTGTCCACCAGGGTTCATCCTGTGGCAGCGTCCGGCCGAGTTCGAGCGCTTTCATCCGCTCGGCATGCTCGAGCTCACGCTCCAGGCGGGCATGCTTCAGTCCCATGACCACCGGAACGATGACGATCGGAACGGCAATTCCGGCGAGCGGAATCAGCAGAGCATCAATCATGGGAAATCGTCCTTTCACGAACACAGAATCGTCGAGAACCTCGCGCACTCCGCAGAACCGCGCGTTAGTATGCGACTTTTCACAGAATACCACCGCACGTACACCACGGAGTCACCACTGATGGCTCGCGACCACCTGTTAGCAATCGACCAGGGGACAACCAGCACGCGTGCCGTGGTGTACGACAACCGCCTCCAACCCATCGGCCAAGCCCAGGCCGAGGTCGCACCAACCTACCCGCAGTCCGGCTGGGTCGAGCACAACGCTTCCGCACTCGTCAACTCTGTCGGCCCTCAGGTCACCCAGGCGCTGCGAGAGGCCGGCATCTCTGCGGACCGACTCGCCGCGATTGGTCTGACCAACCAACGCGAAACCACGGTGCTTTGGGACCGCGCAACCGGCCAACCCGTCGGACCTGCGCTCGTCTGGCAAGATCGCCGGACGGCCGAGTTTTGCGACCGTCACCGCGACCGTCGCCCCTGGATCGCCGAGAAGACTGGTCTGGTGCTCGACCCGTATTTCTCCGCCACCAAGATCGCGTGGATCCTCGAACACACACCAGGCGTCACCCAACGAGCCGAAGCCGGAGAACTCGCCGCCGGAACCGTCGATTCCTTGATCCTCTGGCACCTCACCGGCGGCCAGCGGCATGTCACCGACGTCACCAACGCCTCCCGCACCCTGCTGATGGACTTACGAACGCTGGCCTGGGACAAAACGCTCTGCCAATTCTTCGGAGTTCCGCGCGGTTTATTACCCGAAATCCTCCCCAGCGCGGGCGAATTCGGCCGCACCCAAGGTCTGGATTACCTGCCGGATGGGTTGCCGATCACCGGCGTCGCCGGCGACCAGCAGGCATCGCTCGTCGGCCAGGGGTGCATGCATGCCGGACAGGCCAAGTGCACTTACGGTACCGGCGCGTTTCTGCTGGTTCACACCGGTGAAAAGGTGATCCCTTCAACCCGAGGCCTCGTCACGACGCTCGCGGCCACGATCGGCGATGGCCCTGCACAGTACGCGCTCGAGGGAAGCGTGTTCGTCGCAGGTGCCGCGGTCCAGTGGTTTCGCGATGGGCTCAAGGCGGTGGGAGCGGCCCCGGAAATCGACCGCCTGTACCCGCTCGGAAATCCCGATTCGGGAGTTGTCTTCGTTCCCGCCTTAACCGGGCTCGGGGCTCCTCACTGGGAACCCGAGGCGCGAGGAACGTTGTTCGGCCTGACACGCGCAACGAGCATCGCCGACCTCGCACGAGCCACGCTGGAGGGCGTCGCGTTTCAAGTGGCCGACTTGATCGATGCGATGAACGCCGACCTACCAAGCCCGCTTTCCGAGCTGCGCGTTGATGGCGGCATGGCACGGTCGGACCCATTCCTTCAATTCCAGGCCGACCTGCTCGACCTCACGATCGCCCGCAGTCCGTTCACCGAATCGACCGCCCTCGGCGCCGCACTTCTCGCGGGCCTAGGAGCCGGACTCTGGCCCAACGCCGATGTCGCAGCCGAGCTCCTCAAGAGTGGAAGCCAGAACTTCCGCCCCTCTCGAGAAGCCACTTGGCGCAGTGCGGCGTTAAGTCAGTGGCGCCGTGCCGTGGAGACGGTGAAACGCCATTATCGCGCGGACGCCGTCGACGTCCGCGGCTGACTCAAGGGCCGAGACTCGATGTCTACGGCGGGTTCGTCGCGATACGCCTTCTTCTTCTCGTAGAGCTGCAAGCGGGCCATGAATTCGGCCTTTTCGTCCGCACTGACTGCGGCCTCGAGCGCCTTGTTCTCCCACTCCGTCGCATGTGTGAAGTCGCGCGACTCGGCATAAGCCGCGGCAAGCGTATCGAGATGGTTCGCAGCCTTCCAGCCGCTGATCTCGCACGCGCGGAGGGCAAAGTCGTAGGCGATCTTGCCATTGCGAATGTGGGCCTCGGGACACGTTGCGAGAATCCAGGCCCGCCCGTTCAGCGCCTCGGCGTTCTTGGGGTCAAGGCGAAGCGCCTCGCTGTAGTCGGCCAGGGCGCGGTCGTACTCTTTCATTTTCTTCCACGCAACTCCGCGCGCCAGGTACGCTGCCGGGTCCTTGGGAGCGAGCCTGATTGCGACGTTGTGATCGGAAATCGCCTTGTCGTAATCCTTCTTGAGCCTCGACGCGATGCCTCGATTATGGAATGCCGCCGCATAGTGTCGGTCAAGTTTGATGGCCTCGGAGTAGTCGGCGATCGCCTTGTCGTACTCCTGCTTATCGCTCCATGCATTGCCCCGATTCAGGTACACGACCGGGTCGTTCGAACCCAGTCGGATCGCGGTGGTCAGGTCTTCGATCGCGTCGTCGAGGTTTCCTTTGGCCTGATTGGCAAGTGCCCGGCCGTGGTAGGCCGTGATGTCGCGTCCATCGAGGCGAATCGCTTCGTTATAGTCCGCGATCGCCAGCTCGAACCGCTGTTTTGCCATCAACGCCTGCGCCCGCTGACGATACGCTTGGATGAGCGTGGGGTCGAGCCGGAGCGCGGCGTTGTAATCGGTCAGAGCGCCTTCAGGATCGTGCTTGCGCGTCTGTCGCACGTTCGCGCGCCTCAGATGGGCTTCGGCGTCGTTCGGATCCTGGCGGAGGGCCTCATTGTAGTCGGCCAGTGCAATGTCGGGCTCGTTCATCTCTTCCCAAACAATGCCTCGCATCAGGTAGGCCCAACCGGCGTTGGGATTCTCCTTGATCTCGCCCGTGAGGTAATCCATCGCTCGGTCGAGCGGAATTACGTCAGCGACGTTCACCCAGCCGGCGATCTCCTGCCCCGCGATCCAGTACCAGTCGTTGTAGGCGCGCTCGACCTTGAAGACCTGGCGCGTCTTGCGTAGTTCAACGACCGTGTGATTGTCGGGCCTGGGAACGATCCCGTTCTTTGTGACGACCCTCGTGCCGAGCGTGGAATCGGTCGGCTCCACGGCCGAGCCAGGGCAGACGCACGCCAGGTACACCATCACACCCATGGCCGCCCGACGCCACAATCCATTGTGCATCATGGCCATTCGTCCCGAGATAGATCGGACCGCACGCTCGCCGCTTCCCTGCGCGAAGCATTCAGTCCGCAGTCACCAGGAGGATAGACATTCGCCCAGTTTCGGGCAATGGCAGTCCGTTTCGACCGGAAGTGCGGCGGCTTCAAGAAGATGCGTCAACTGGTGTTGAGACCTCGCAGGAGGAGGCCGCATGCGTCGGCTGTCGCCGTGAGTCTCAGCGCGTTCGGCGAGGCACGTAAGGGCAAGGTGTCCAAACATCGGTTCCATGAAAGCGCCCGCGCTGGCCAGCTCCTGCACCACCCGGTAGAGTGATCGTGGATCGTTCTTGGTCGCACGGGCCAGAGTCTCCGTGTCGCGCGGGCAGCCCTGCATGTCGATTGACGAGAGCCGGTTTGACCGCCAGTCGCACGGCCTGTGCGAACCAAGTAGCCGCTGGTCACGCGAGCCGGTTGCTGCGGCATCATATTGGCTCTCCTGATGCCCTCGCATGCCGGCGACGGGCCGGAAATGGGTCCACCGTCAACCTCCGATGGAGCATTCGATGGAGCAAGGTGACTTAAAGATCGAGGGTGTTACACGCGGGCACCAGAACACGGTCGTGGCCTACGGACCGGAGAATAGCCTGTTCGGCCTCCGAGTCGTCGGCGCGATGAAATTCACCAGCGGGCTGTTCCTCGCCGCCGCCGGCTTCGGCATCTTCCGCCTGTTGAACGGAGACACAGGCGCATTGCTCGACCATTTCGTGAGCCGGATGCACCTCGACCCCGAGAACCGCCTGGTCCACGAGGTGCTCGAGCGCGTCGCGGGGCTCGACCGAGCCCATATCCGGGCCATCGGCGCTGGGACGTTCTTTTACGCGGCGCTCCATTTCGTCGAAGGAGCCGGGCTGTTCTTCAAACGCCTCTGGGCCGGCTACCTGACGATCGTAGCCTCGGGATCACTGCTGCCGCTGGAGGGCTACGAGATCCACAAAAAGTATACAGACTTACGGTTGTCTGTCTTCGCAGTGAATCTCGCAATCGTCATCTACCTGGTGTTCAAGCTCCGCACCGAGCTAAGACTGCGGTCGGGTTCCCTCTCTTCTCGCAAAGGTCCGCAGGATTAGGATTTATTGAGCGGGCGGGCTCGCGGGTTCGGTCCAGGAATTGACAACGCTGGATGGTCGGCAGACGCAACAAAGCGTGCTGGTGGGAGACTCGCGACTGAACGTCGCGCGTGCATCATGGCTTCAGGATCCGATCGAGCAGTGGATACGCCATCGCGCCGTGCCATTCGTGTCCCCCGTCGAAACGATCGACCTGAAGCGCGTGCTCCGCTCCGAACGCATGGTAAGCCTTCCGCAGTCGCGTGAGGGCGGTCTCGGCCCATTCCGGCGCGATCAAGCCATCCCGAGTTCCCACTTCCCAGACGCAAGGCCTCGGCGCAATCAGCGATCCAATTTCCGGGACGTCACCGAACGCGAGCAGGTTGGGGATCACCTGGCACCCGGCGCTGTGGCCGGTCGCCACGCGCTCCTGAAGACAGTTCAAAGCGCCGGAAACCGCGGCAACCTTGATCCGAGGCTCGAGGGCGGCCGTCAGCATCGTCATCCGACCGCCGTACGACAGCCCGACACACCCCAGCCGTTCCCGATCGACCCCTTCGCGAGAGGCAAGGAACTCGATGCTCCAGAGAATGTCGCGCAGGTTGTCAGCCATCAGTAAGCGACCGAGGAGTTGGAGGCTGATGAAGGCTGCGCCACACGCGTCTCCTTGCCGTGTGTTCGCGTGACCGCCGGTGAGCCGACGACCGAACGGCGTTAGGCACGGCGCGGCGACGACGTACCCGCGACGTACGAGCTGCCGGCCGTAGTCGTACTGGCACGAGGAAATCGCGTTGCGCAGGGCGGGCGTGTCATCAACCCCCGCCACAGGATCGTTACCAAACGATCCATGCCCGTGCACCGCCATGATTCCCGGCAACGTCTTGCCTTTGGTCTCCGTTTTGGGACGCAACAGATACACGGGAACCGAATCGACGCCATCGGCCGTCAGCAACCATTGCTCACGTACATGATCGTCGCGAGTCACCGACGCCTCGAGAACCGGTTTCCAGTCCGACGGAGGTTGGTGCGGACCTAGCAGCGACCGGAGTTTCGCGGCGAATGCGTCCTGCCAGGCGCGGCAGTCCGCCGCAGAGGTCCCCGTGAAGCGCATGCTCAGCGGTGATCGCTCAGCCGCTACCTGAATCCGCTCATTGAGCGGAGGGACCGCATCGGCCGTGAACCCAGCCCGTCCCGCGTACCAGCCAACGAGAGACGCCGCCGAAAGGCGCAACGCGTTCCGACGCGAGAGGCATACGGATGGGACAGCGCGTCGATTCGCGCGTAATGGCCCTTGCATGGTGCGCCCCTTCTACCCTGTTGCAAACCCAATGCTTTGCACAGGATGATACCAGGCGAATCGTCGGTTCGGTCGTGAATTCGTTGGGTTACGGCGCGATTCGCAAAGTCGTCGCGGTCGCTTGCGTTTGCATGCGGATTCGCCGAAGAATTCAAAACCGCTCGATGACACCAGCAACGAAAAGCCTGACACGCCCCCGTTCATTCTCAGCAAAAATCGTTATAGGAGTTACGAAGTTGACGTTTTGGTGCGCCTCACACGGAAATCCTCGTTCCCACGCTCCCGCGTGGGAATGCCGTCTTCGACGCTCTGCGTCGTCTTCCGCGTTAGGTTTCACCGACGGGTACTGGCAACGCCTCACCTGGCCCAGCAAACGCACCGTTGGGGCGACCGCAGAGCGGTCAAGACTGCATTCCCACGCGGGAGCGTGGGAACGAGGGCACGCTGCTCCCGACGGCGTGGTGATTCCAACTGCGTAATTCCTACCTTATTCTTCCATGATCAACCAAAGACATTGCTGTTGTTTCCTTTTTCTGCTCGCGCTGATGGGACCAGTGAGCGCCGTTGAGTTCCCCGCCCGCGAGTGGCCGGTCGCAACGCCTGAAAGCCAAGGCATGTCGAGCGCAGGCCTCGACAAGGCGGAGGCGTACGCTCAGAAGTATGGCGGTGCATCCGGCTGTGTCATCCGTCATGGATATCTCGTCAAAGAGTGGGGACCCGTGGACGCGCTGGCCGACATCAAGTCGGCGACGAAGGGAGCCTTCGGCGCCACGGTACTCGGGCTAGCGATTAACGACGGTCTGGTGAAGCTCGACGACCAGGCGGTTCACCATTTCCCCGCGCTGGGGGCGGGTCAACCTGAGGCGGTGCACGACTGGCTGGCCGAGATCACGATCCGGGAGCTCGCGACGATGACGGCGGGGTTCGACGACGCGCGCCCCGCCAAGCTCGTCTACCGGCCCGGAACGAAGGGGATTTATAGTAACGATACCGCAAACATCCTCGCCGACACGCTGACCCTACGCTTCCGTAAAGATCTCAAGGACGTCGTGAAGCGCAGGATCCTCGATCCGATCGGCGTACCGCCTTCCGAATGGCGCTGGCGGGACAACGCGTATCGTCCCAAGACGATCGACGGGCTCAAGACCCGCGAGTTTGCGTCAGGCATCACAATCACGCATCGCGCCCTGGCGCGAATCGGTTATCTCTATCTGCGGGATGGGATGTGGGACGGCGATCGGATCCTCTCCGCCTCGTACATCCGCGCCGCCACGCAACCGACGGATCTGCCCGCGCCTTATCCCTACTACGCGTTCTACTGGGGAAGCAACGCGAAAGGGATTCTTCCCGGCCTCCCGCGCGATCTTTACTGGGCGCTTGGCCTGGGTGACAGCATTCTCGCCGTCTGCCCCAGTCTCGACCTCGTGGTGGTGCGTCTGGGCACGGGCTCGACGAAATCGCAGATGCCGCCCTTCACCGATGCGTGGGAAGAGAAGGTCGGAGGCCTGTTCAAGCAAGTCGCCGACGCCATCACCGCGCCCGCGCCCAGGAGTCCTGTCATTAAGGGGGTCACCTGGTCCCCCCTGGAGTCGATCGTCCGTGCCGCGCGCGACAGTGATAACTGGCCGATGACCTGGGCCGACGACGGACATCTCTACACCGCCTATGGCGACGGCACTGGCTTCGACCCCAAAGTACCGGAAAAGCTGAGTCTCGGCTTGGCACGCGTCGAGGGGGGCCCGGAGGCGTTCCACGGATTCAACATTCGCTCGCCCAGCGGAGAACGGAAAGGCGACGGTCATGCTGGCTGGAAGGCCAGTGGACTGCTCATGGTCGACGGCGAGCTCTATATGCTGGTGCGCAACGCGGGAAACGCACGTCTCGCCTGGTCGAGCGACCACGCGAGGACCTGGCAAGTCAACGATTGGGCCTTCACCACAAGCTTCGGCTGTCCGACGTTTTTGAACTTCGGCAAAAACTATGCAGGCGCCCGGGACGATTACGTCTACCTCTACTCACACGATTCCGATAGTGCCTATGCGCTGGCCGACGCCCTGGTTCTCGCGCGCGTTCCCAAATCTCGGGTACGCGATCGATCGGCGTATGAGTTCTTCGAACATCGGGACGAGCAAGGAGCCCCGGTCTGGACCGCGGACATTACAAAGCGGGGCGCTGTCTTTGAGAACCCTGGGGCCTGCTACCGCTCGAGTGTGAGTTACGACGCGGGCCTGAAGCGTTATCTCCTCTGTCAGACGGGTAGCGACGCCTCTGTCCGAGCGAGCTTCGGCATTTACGACGCGCCCGAGCCATGGGGCCCGTGGTCGACCGTCTTCCAAACCAAGAGCTGGGACACGAACCCCGGCGAATCGTGCGCTTTGCCCACGAAGTGGATGAGCGCCGATGGGAAAACACTTCACCTCGTGTTCTCGGGTTCGGACAGTTTTTCGGTTCGAAAACTGCTCTTCAACGTCGCAGGAGAATAGCCGTGCGACGAGGCTCGATTCTCACCGAGCTGCCCGGCCTGGCGCCGCATTGGCACTAATCGGTCAAAGGGCGGTTGAGCTGCGTACGCCAGGCAGCGGGATCGGAGCTCGATTCCGGACCGGCGACGTAACACTCCCAGAGGTCCGGCGTGGGTTTGAGTCCCTGGGCCACGATCCATGCGTCGAATTCGCCCCAGGCGGAGCCCAATCCTTCGTAGGGCCCGTGGTAGACCGTGCGCGCGACCTTGATCGCGGGCCATTCTCCCGGCTGCACGCGACCGGTGGCGGTCACCGTCGCCGTGACCGGGACACAGATCTCGAAATCAAAAATGGCGGGGTCCATTCGCAAATGATGCGTAAACCAGGGGCCAGGGTGTGCGATCCCCTGCGCCTCGACGGTCGCCTTGAGCTCCGCAAGTCCCGGCCCCATGACGTTGCGGATCTCCGCGCGGGGGACAGTGAGGCGGATGACCGCCATCAGTTGACCAGTCGTTTGGACGATTTGTGGCGTCTCGATCATGTTCAGTCGCCTACCCGGCGGGTTGAGCGAAAACCTCGGATTCCCGTCACGTCCTTATCGACGGACTTCCATTCAGGTTGCTTTACGCGCAATGGCGCGGAGCCCGTTGAGGAGCCGATCGATTTCTTCCTCGGTGCTGTAGCACGCGCACCCGATCCGGACGAAGCCGTCACGGGCTTGACCGAGCCGCTCCGCGACCGTTGACGCGTAGAAGTCCCCATGCGAGACGAAGATGCCGCGTGCAGCGAGGCGTGAACTGACGTCGGCCGCGGGGAGTCGGCCCATCGTGAACGAAACCGTCGGCGTGCGCGGTCTCTCCGGCGGTGGACCGAAGAGGCGAACGCTCGGGATCTCCTCGAGACCGCGCCACAGACGCTCCAGTAGCACTGAGCCTCGCACATGAAGTGCTTCGAACGCAGCCTGGAGCCGCTCGCGACGGTTCGCCCCGTCCGCTAGGCCCGCCAGGAAGTCAACGGCGGCGGCACTTCCGACAATGCCCTCGTGATTCTTGGTCCCCGTTTCCAGCCGGTCGGGTACCGTATCGGGCGCCGGCTGGAGCTTGGGAACGTCGAGTGCAGCCAGAGCGTCACGCTTGCCGTAGAGCACGCCGACATGGGGTCCGTAGAACTTGTACGCCGAGCACGCCAGGAAATCGCAGTCCCAGGCCCGCACATCGACGAGGCGGTGAGGCGCAAAGTGGACGGCGTCCACGAATGTCTGCGCACCAACGATGTGAGCCAAACGCACGACGCGTGCAACGTCGCTGATCGTGCCCAGGGCATTCGAGGCGGCGCCAATCGCCACCAACCGCGTACGCTCCGTGACCTGGCGATCCAGATCTTCGAGGTCCAGCTCGCCGGATTCAGGATGCATTCGCACCATCCGGACGGTCACTCCGTGCTCGCTCGCAAGCGCGTGCCAGGGGGCCACGTTCGCGTGGTGATCCAGCTCCGTCACGACGATTTCATCACCTGGCCCCCACCCGCGGCCCAGGGCGCGCGCCAGGTGGAACGTCAAGGTTGTCATATTGGCCCCGAAGGCGATTTCGTCGGGGGCGGCGTTCACGAAGTCTGCAAGGGCGCTGCGAGCGTGATCCATCGCGGCGTCGGTCTCGGCGCTGGTGGGGAACGCCCAGTGGGTGTTGGCGTTGTGGTGGTAGAGATAGTCCACCATCGATTCGGCGACCGCGCGAGGAACCTGGGTGCCGCCGGGACCGTCGAAATACGCTACCGGGTGCTCCCCAAGCCTGCGCTCCAGGGCCGGGAATTCCGCGCGAATTTCCAACGTGGAGCGGACCGAACGATCGCTGGGCATGGTCATGAGCGAACCCCGAAGTTGGAGGACGGTCGGATCGCCGTTCAAAGTTCCATCAGCGGCACGAAGCGGCGGAAATGGGGAGTGAGCGTATCGACGAGCCGCTCCGGCTCGGAAAAGAGCCCCTCGGGGTTTCCGCTGAGGGCGAACGAAAGCGCCTCCTGGCCCAAATTGAGACGTATGAGCCCCACCAGCACCGCACGCTGGCGACTCAGGTTACCGAGCACTCCGCCGAGTGTCGCATCGTCCTCAGGGCGGATCGGTTCCGGCGTCAGGATCACGGTCGTCAATCCGAGTGCCAGCGCCCTCGGTTTGCGCCAAGGGGGGAAACGGCTATTCACGGCCATGGCCAACCGGGTCAGCAGTTTGGTGTATTCGGCGGCTGAGAACCCGATGTCCACGGGCTGTCGGACGACTGCGACGACGTGCAGCGCCGAACCGACCAGCGGGACCCAGTTCAGCCGCACCTTGCGACGATAATAACGCAAGACGTCGAGGGGTGGCTGCCGGAATTCTTCCCCTTCTTCGACAACCGCTCCCAGACCTTTGAGAACGGGGTCGATGAGCCCCAATAAGTCATCCTCGACCATCGTTGGGAATCTCCCGGGCTCGGAATCGACTGGCCGCGAGTGGGGGCGAACCGTAGGATCATCTCGAACGGAAATGATGCCTTAAGAATGAGACCCCAAGGTCTCTGCGAGGGTTGCCGTGGCAGACGATCGCGCCAAATCGCCGGCTGAGTCGCGGCTCAGCCTGTCGTTCATCACCGAGCCGTGCCACGCGAATTTCGTCGGGACCATTCATGGCGGCGTTTTGCTGAAGGTCGCCGACGAGTGCGGCGCCATCGCCGCGCTCCGACACGCGGGCGGCGGACGCGTCACCACGGCCGCGATCGACTCCTTCACCTTTCTCCAACCCGTTCTCGTGGGTGAACGCGTCGAGGTGTTGGCCGAAGTCAGCCACGTCGGCCGTACGTCCATCGAGTCCCGCGTGGAGATTTTCGCCGAGCGACTCGAGAGCGGCGAGCGCAGACAGGTCGCCATCGGCTATGGCCTCTACGTCGCGCTCGATGACGCGGGGCGACCGTGTCCCGTTCCCCCGCTTCGGCTCGAGACGGAAGAGGATTACCTTCGAGACACCGCAGCCCGTGCTCGCCAGGCCGTCCGCCTCGCGCGACGGGCCGAAGCGGTTCAGCAGGGAGTGCACGGACCGTCGGACCAGAAACCGGACGTTTGACTCGCACACTGCGCGCTCTCGGCAGAGCGTTTGGCGTTCAGTCCTGGGCGGGTTGGGGTTCGTATTCCATTTGCGGGACTGGCGCAGAGGTCGGGGCCTCGAATTTCGGCACGGACGTTTCAACGTGATCGCTCGTGCTCGTGCGGGGGCGATCGTCGTAGCGATGGCTCGTCGAGTGGGACGAGATGTCGAACCCATCCTCGATCCCGCGCAGGCCTTTCTTGAACTCGATGATCCCTTTACCCAGCGACCGGCCGACCTCGGGAAGCCGCTTCCCGAACAGGAGCACGGCCACTCCCATGACGACCATCATTTCCAGCAGGCCCAATTGTGGAAGCATAACTCGAGTGGCTCCTGAGCAGGTGTCTTCTCGCAGATCACGGTATGCGGGTCGGTCGACGGTTCGCGAACCTCAGACCTCGGGCGTGGGGGTCTTCTTGCTGCTGTCAGCGGTCACGGCGGTGTCGATGTCTTCCTCGATCCCGGCGACACCCTTCTTGAATTCGGTCACGCTCTTGCCCAGCGAACGCATCACACTGGGAAGACGGTTGCCAAAGATCAGCAAGGACACGAAGGCGACGACCATCAGTTCGGTCGCACCCAGGTTGGGAAGGAAAGCGAAAGGCATCATCGTCGGTCTCCTCGGCTCAACAAGAGGCACAGGCAATCGTTCGGGGTCAGGTTAGACGAAGTCGGAAACAATGGGTCAGCGTGCCGGTCCCGACGCGCTGGCGATCAGGGTTCGCGTCACGACCCATGCCGCCACAGCGGTCATCGCCAGCAGCACCAGCGACCAGAAGAGGCGTTCGCCTCGTCCCCATTGAGAAACCGCCCAGAAGCGTTTCGGTTCGGGTGGTGGTGCGGGGCGCCGTACGGGCTTGGAGAACCGAGGAGGCACGGTCATCCATGAGAGGACCGTACGTGCGTGCCGTGTATGCCGCATGCCCGCCCGGCCGTACAGAATCAACGCGACAACGGCCACGACGACCAGTTCCCTCGGTCCGAGAGTGGCCCAAAGCCCCGTCCAGCCCAACTCCGCGACGGCACTGACGCTCACAGAAACGCTCCTGCCCTCGCCCGACGGAGGCGTAAACACGTCCGCGAGGCCTGGGGCCTAGAGTGCATTTTACCGCGAGGCGCACGCGAGAGCACTCGCGAATGTTGGGGAAAGCGGGAAGAGTCACGGTGGGGATAAGGATCCGGAGGGGCGCTGACAGATCAGCACCGACCGAGGCCTGAGCGTCTCGACAGGGACGACGCGGGGCGGGTTCTCTACAAGGGTAATGGTACCGTGGGTGGCGGCCTTGTCAATCAAATTCCCAGGCCGCTCACCAAATTGTCCGATCCGCGCTCATTCAATTTTTCTTTGTGATCTCTGATGGGCCGGGACAATCCCAATCAAACGTCGCTTCGAACGGTTCCCACCAGGGCGCAACGCCCGTCACCGGATCGGAGTGGCGGCCGAGCCCCCCGCTTTGGGGCGGCTGGAACGCGTAGGTGAGCCGGTACTCGCCAGCCTTCGGCATCACGATACTCGCGCCATAGTGCAGCCCGTCGGACGCCACCATGGGAATGAGATTGCCGTGGTCAATCGGCTTGTCGCTACCGACGGGGGTAATTTTGTAAGTGACGTTCATGTAGGGGACAAACTCATCCTTCGCGAAGCCGTTCGGGTTCCCCTCTGTCGCTCTCACGTCGGCCTCGATGTGGATGATGTCCGTGTCAGCCAGTGACGCGGTTCCATCCATCTGAATCGGCGGCAGCCACACCGCCGCGATCCGCATGTGATTTTTCAGGACTTCTTCACCGATCGGGTGCTCGCGGAAACCCGCGGGCTTCAGCGCGGGAACCTTCGGCGGTTCCTGCCCAGCCGGAGCCACGGGCTTGTTCGAGGTCGCCCCGGGCGGACTCTGCAGGTTGACAAACAGGATCATGCCGATACCGGCAACGATGACGATCGTGACGAGCGGCCCAACCCAGCGGTTCTGCACGGATAGCTCCTTCGACTGGCAGACCGACCGGACCTCAGGCCTGGACGGTCGCGGGCGGCGTGGACACGTTCGAGTCCGGGCTCCGAAGAGAGGGCATCGACCGTCCACCCGTAAGGCTAAGCACCAGCGCGAGCAGCGCCCCGGCAACGAGCATGGCCTGGACCGACAGTGACTGCGAATTGGGATGCAGCCCTAGCGCCGGAATCCCTGTGCCGAGCCAGGCAACCGGCGTCGCGCGCAGGATTCCCGATTCCTGGAGTGCGAACACGCCGTTGCCCGCGAAGATCACCGACATGGCGAACAGCAGGCACCCCGTCAGGGCAAAGAATGTTCGCATTGGCAGACGGACACTCGTGGCGCGGATGACGACGGCAATCAGCCCCAGGAGCAGCAAGCCCACGCCAAGGCCTGCCACCAGGCCCGTCAACGCGGCTTGCGAATGGGCCTGGCTGCCGATCATCGCCTGGTACATGAGGGCCGTTTCCGCCCCTTCGCGGTAGACGGCGAGGAACGCGGTGAACGCCAAAGTCCCGAGTCCACCCAGCGCCGCACTCTGGGCGGTCCGCTGTTTGAGGAAGTTCATCCAGCGTTTCGACTCACTCTGCGAGATCAACCAGTAACTCACATAGAACAGCACGCCGGCGGCCACGAGCATGACCCCGCCCTCGACCAGCTCGCGCACCCGGCCCTGGGTGGACGCGACCATCGAGTTCAGACCCACAGCCGTGACGACACTGGCAACCACCGCAATCGCCACGCCCGACCAAATCGCCCGACGCGCCCCCGGCTGACCGGTCTTGGCAACCAGAGTCAGGAGCATGGTCAAGATCAGGATCACCTCGACCCCTTCCCGCAGGATGGTCACGAGCGAGGCGGCAAACGCCGGCGCAAAGGCCCCACTCGGGCGAGCCTCGATCTTGGCGAGCGAGGCTTCCACCTCGGTCGAGAGCGCAGTGAGTGCCGTCGCGAGCCGTTCTCCTTTCAGGCCCGCGCCCACCTCTCCGCGAAGGTTCGTGAACCGCGTCTCCAAAGGGCGAATGGACTGCGGATCGTAAGCCTGAATGTGCCGTTCGAGCGGCTCGAACTGCTCCCAGTACGCGGCCGTCATGGCGGCGGCAGCGTCCTCGGGCTCGGACTTGTCGGCCAGCTCGCGGACATGCTGCAAGGCGCCCAGAAGCGTTTGAAGCTGACCCTTGGGGTCTCCCGACACGGGTATGGGGCTCGTGGGAACCGTCGCGGTCGCATAAAGCTGCGTACGGTCGACGACCCCTTTACGATTGAGCTCTGCCGACGCCTGGTTCAGGTCCAGGAGGAGCTGTCGGCTCAGGTCGGTGAACCCGGTGGGATCGTTTTGACCCTCCGCCAGACCACGCAGGGCCGGGATGAGCGACCGGAACCGTCCTTCGAGCTCCCCTGCCCGGGCGAACCCAAGATGCAGTCGAACGGCCGTCTCCATGTCGGACGTCTCAAACTCGACCCAGTAGGCATCCTGTGCCAGTTTGCGAGCTTTTTTGAAGCCGCCGGGATGCGTCGCCGCGTCGAGGCTCGACGCCAGGAGCACGCTGATGCGGTCGATCACGTCGGCCCACGGACGCGCCGGGGCCGTTGCGGCAACGCGCGTCGAGGGCGTGGGTCCCGTGACCTTCAACGTGCCGAGGTCAACATCCTCAGCACCAATGGTGACCTCGCGCTCCAAACGGTCTCCCATCTCGTGCCAGACCGTCAACGTGTACTGGCCTTCGGGAACGCCGTCGAGACGAAACCCGCCCTTCCGCGAGCAGACCTGGAACCAGGGTGACCCACTGACGACGACGTAACCCCGCATGTGGCTGTGGATATCGCACGCCAATCGGATCACGCCGGAGCGCTCGGGTACGAATTCCCGCGGCTGACCGGGCGTCATGGATTGATTGAACTCGAAGCCGGGCGACAGAATATGGACGTTATGCGTTTCGGAGTCCTCGTTCGTGAACCGTAGCGTCTGTCCCACGCTCATCGCCTGGACGCGCGGCACGAATTGCAGGCCATGCTGGTTCACGAGCGCCACGTCTCGAGACGCGCTTCCCAACGAAGGCGCCAACTTCGTATCCTTCGGCTCCAGGAACACCACCGCAGGGCTGACCTCGGGCGCGCAGAGCTCCGGCATCTCCACGCGTCCCCTCACCTCGGCAGCCGAGATTTCCGAGGCTACGGTCAGAACGATGAAAAAGGTTGGGAGCACCATTCTTCGCATGAGTGTTCTCACCAATCCGTGGGCCGGGGCAGGTGGGTACGATTCGGGGCGGGAGATTCATATTGAGATTCAATCTCAATACGCTGGATTATACGCGGACGAAAACCGCGACGTCAAACACAAAACCCCTTGAGGTTGAGAAATGTCGGCACCAAAGCCGAGTGTCGGAGCCACCGAATACGCAGGACCGGTGAAGGTCTCGGAATTCTGCTTCTTGGGGCGATCCGTTCGTTTGATCCGGCCTGCGGAGCCGGATCGGCTCCTGGAGGACCCCGGGGTGCTCGCCTGGAATGCCCAAGACGATTACATGCCCTACTGGGCCTACCTCTGGCCGGGTGCGTTTCTGCTCGCGGAGGCCGTCGCGCGCGAGCCGTGGATCGAGGGACAGGAAGCCCTTGAGATCGGTTGCGGACTGGGGCTGGCGGGAATCGTGGGACTCCACGCCGGTCTGAAAGTGCGGTTTACTGACTATGACGAGGCGCCCCTGCGCTTCGTGCAGCAGAGCGCTCAGGAGAACGGCTTCGATCGTTCGCACTTTTCGACCGCGTGTCTCGATTGGCGAGACTTGCCCGAGGAGCGCTATCCTGTGATTCTCGGCGCTGACGTCCTGTACGAGCGCAGGCTGGTTCCTCTGGTCGCAAATCTCGTCGGACGACTGTTAGCGCCAGGAGGACTGGCGTTGATCGCGGGCCCCTATCGGGTCGCTGCAGAAGGTTTCGGTGCGGAATTAGCCTCGCTCGGATTATCGTCTGAGGTCAGACGCCTCGCCTTGGAGGACACGGAGCTTGGGGAGGTCTGCGGGACGGTACACCGCGTTCGATGCTCGAACCCGTAAGGTTCGCGGCGACCTGGAATTGGACCGTGGCGACTGGCTGCCAGGGCACTCAAACCTCATGATCTCTATGGGAGCCGTTCTCCAAAGCAACAGGCGAAACACCATGAATGGCTTAATGAACGCCATCGTTTTCAGGAAGCCCCGGCTGATCGCCTTCGTTCCTTAACTGCGCCCCTGGAATCATGCTCGGGTCGAGGCGAGTCCTTGCGGAGTGAAGGGGGCGCGGCGGCTCAGTGGGATGCTTCGATTGATCTCGGAGAGATCTGCCGTCCGATGGATGCGCTTGCGTTGGGCTTCGAGCGCCCGGTTCGCGTCGCGAAAATGAGGACCGAGCTTGACGAGGGCGGAGATGCTCACGAGTTGGTCGCGGTCGGCGAGGGCACGAGGTTCGCCTGCAGCGCGGCTCGGCGTCGACCTTTTGGTATGCCGGAAAAACGTGGACAGCCACCCAGATCCAACCGAAACCGAGTACCATGTTGATGAACGGCTTCCATCCTCCCTCAGGGTGCGTGGCATGGAAGTAGATGGGGTAAGAGTCTGTCCCAATAGGGCGGGAAGCGAGAAATGGGGGCTGACTCCGGACGTCTTCGGACGGTGCCTGTCCCCATTTCTCGCTTCCCGCTCCGCTGGAAAACGGGGACAGGCACCTCGAAGACTCGGAGCCGGTCCGCGTTTTCCGGCTCCGCTCCACTTCCGGGACAGACTCTAAATTCCGGGGAACGCCAGGCACGCGGTCCCGTCCCAAACATTCGTCCGGAAGGGTGCCACCATCGTTCCGAACAGCCCGAAGAGTGTCAAACCGAGGGCCACGGCCCTTAGATCAAGACTGCCAGCGAATTGAAGGGGGGCGACCAACAGGCCGATCACCGCGCTCGCGCCGGCCATCGCCAACCACTCCAGCGCAAGTCGAAACGGCACAATGTCCCACCAAGCGTCGTCGCGTGTCACGGCCACGCTCTCGCATGTTAGGGATCATTTTGCTCTCGAACGGAGCGGTGCATCTCCAAACGACCGCACAACCAAAATCCCACGCCTGCGGGGAAGCAACGCCACCCAAAGTGCGCGGAGTATTCGCAACGGCTTGGGATCAAGCCGGGAGAACGGAGTGATGGGGCCTCTGGTGTCCCGGGACGGGGTCCTGGCTCGACTGCTCAGCTCCGACTCCGGCCATGTGTGAACGCACACTCGAGCCCGTAGGCTCGTCCCTCCCCCCGATCCGGGGCCTCGGCATGTTGGGTGTGCCGAGATTCGGCGACTTCTTGATGACCACCTTCGGGCGCTTCGAGACCGTGCGAAACTGACTGGGTGGCGTGTGCCGTGGGAGTCACGGCGGTGGATGTGTTGGAAGGCACCAAGCGTTTCTGGCGGATCGTGATGGACACGTAACACCTCCCCGCGTGGCGCGGGACAATCCAGGGAAGAGCCATGGAAATCGCCAGAGCGGGTTGTACCGAACGCCCTTCCCGCGATCGACCGTTCCTGAGACCGATCGTGCGGGTTCCCAAACACGGGGTGCCCGCGGAGAGTTCCGAAACCGAATCACAGACTGGCGGCTTTGCGCTGCGTAGATGGTGTGGACTCAGCCTCGTTATCCTCTAATCATCAGTCTATTCCGTCAATGGCACCGAGGCCAGATCGAAGTGTCTGTGTGAGGCGCCGGATTTGCCGGACCTGCCCGAGGAATCCACGTTCGTTCTGAGGGGACGCCATGCGAATTGGAATCCTTTCCGATACCCACGATCAGGTCGCGCGGACCTCAAAGGCCGTCGCTCTACTCATCGAACAGGGCGTCCAAGCCCTCATCCATTGTGGCGATTACACCTGTCCGGATGTTATCTACGAATGCACCGTTCCCGGTTATTACGTCTTCGGAAACAACGACTTCGACCTCAACGAGCTACGCGGCGCGATGACCGTCGTTGGCGGAGTTTGCCTTGAATGGGGGGGGGAGGTCGTCCTGGGTGGGCGTCGGATTGCGGTGACCCATGGGGATTCCGCGTGCGAATTTCGACGCCTCGCGGGACTTTCTCCCGACTACTTGTTGTTTGGGCATTCGCACCAGCGTTGCGACGAGCGACGGGACGGAACCCGCTGGATCAACCCAGGAGCGCTCCACCGCGCGGCCGAATGGACCGTGGCTACGCTCGACCTGGAGACGGATGACCTACAATTTCTCAGAGTCCACGGGAGCTAACGGTCTCGGCGGAGTAGCCGCCGAGGTTCGAGCTCCATAACTTTGAGTCAGCGTCTTGACTCGGGACGGCGAACGGCTGACTCACACCGGACGCGGTTTCGAGGGGGACGCTATTCGCCGAAGGACTCGGTGAGGAGAAAGCCATGCGCCTTTGTCTTGTCGAAGATCTCTTGGTTGCCGGTTTGGAGCCTTTGACCCTTACGCGACCTGTTTATGAGCTTGTCCTGGGTGCGTCGACTCTTGGTAGCAAAATCGCGCGCGCGACGGGTGTCGGTCCTGGACCGCTTCGTCGGGGCGCCGTAATCCGCCCGTACCTCGCGGCGTTGCAGCGGGCGAAGGATCCGCACACAACGGTGAATAACTCCGACTGGCTGGCTCGCGGTCCGGTGCTCGTGGCCAACGGGCGCTGGATCCCGCCGACCGGGGTGGATCTGCCCTCGGATTCGGGCGAGTGGCTGGGGCTTTGCGATGGCCAGCCCGCGTGCGCTCTGGTTGGTCCCGAGCTGGCGGTGAAGCTCGAGCCGCACGGTGTCGACTCTTGGTTCGAGCAAGTGGCTGCGCGGCTTGGTGGCCAGGAATTGGGTGGGGAGTGGATCACGCGGCCGTGGGACCTGGTTGCGCGGAATGCCGACCACGTTGAGCGCGACTTTCGCGTCAGCGGTCAGGTTGGCGTCAGCAACCGGCACCTGGCGACGGCGGCGATCGTGGGACCCGCCGATCGGCTGTTCATCCACGAATCCGCCAGGATTGACCCCTACACAGTGTTCGATACGACGAATGGCCCCATCACGATCGCTGCGGGCGTGTTCGTCCAGCCATTTACCCGGATCGAAGGTCCAAGCTTCGTGGGACGTGAGTCTCAGCTCTTCCGCGCCAACCTGCGCGGAGGGGTGACAATCGGTCCGCAGTGCCGGATTGGCGGCGAAGTGGAAGCGAGCGTCGTCCACGGCTTCTCCAACAAATACCACGAAGGCTTTCTCGGTCACGCCTATATCGGCGAGTGGGTCAATCTGGGCGCCATCACCTCGAACAGCGACCTGCGAAACGATTATGGCGAGGTCTTCGTTCCGCTTGGCGGCGACCCCGTGGCGACGGGTCAGGCGAAGGTCGGCTGCTTCGTGGGCGATCACACGCGAACGGGTATGGGAAGCATGCTCAATACGGGAACGGCCGTGGGTGTGATGTGCAACGTCCTCCCCGCGGGTCCGTTGCTTCCGAAGCATGTGCCGTCGTTTACGGCGGTACTCTACGGACGCGTGGCACCCGGATTCCCGCTCGAGCAAATGTTTGCCACTGCGCGCATCGTCATGGGCCGGCGCGGCCAGGAGTTCACCGAGCAGTACGAGCAGCTCTATCTTGACCTGTACGAGCAAACGCGGCTCGAACGGGAGCGAGCCTTCCAGCGTGCGCACAGTCCGCGACCGGATCACTGGCACGCGTTCGCGGTGCGGGTCTGAACCAGCCGAGGAGCCCATGGGGCCGGCCGACGATTGACGCGATCGTCGGCCGACTCCCGGATCAAGGATCGGGAGAAGAGAGGAAAGGCGGTTCAGGATCGATCAAATCGTTGAGATCTTCCTGGCGCAACATCCAGCGCCAGAAGCCGAAGCAGGCGGAGAAAAACGTCGAACTTAGTTCATTAAGCAACTCCTGAGAGATGCCTGCCTCGAGGCTGAGCCACTGTTCGCAGACGACGCGGCCGGTGGTTGAGAGGTTGGGGTCGTCGATCTCCAGGTAGACCTTGGGCATCTTATAAAGCGCGTTCCATTCATTGCAGAGACGGAGCGTACGTTCCCAATCGAGTTTCGCCACGCGCGTCAGGGTCTCGCCTCGTAGACAATACTGTTGATGTTCGTCGCCGACCGCGGCCAGGAGGAACCGGGGATGGCCGGCGATGTCCTCGTCGTAGTCGAACTCAACAATGAAGTCGCCCTCTTGATCGCGGAGGTAATCGAGTTCGGAGTGGTCAAGAAAGGCTTCGATCATGGATTGGTCGAAGGTCTGGACGAAACTCATAAACACTCTCCCTCCGCATTAAGTTCGAACCCGCACGGGACTATTGGAGTCGGAGAGGACGGTGCGTGCAAGAGGACGGATCGTTCGGCGGCGATTCGCCCGACTTGCCCTTTTGCCTACGATGGAAAGTGACGCGAGCCTCGCTCCGAACCCGAGGCTCGCCTGGTCCCGTTTGACCTTGGGAAGGTGGTTGCGAGCCATGGGAGGATCTGGTGACTCCACGGAGCCCGGCGAATCGCCGCGCAGCGGAGGCTTTGAGGCGTATGTCTTTCTCCTCTTCATGGTTCTGATCGGCTCGAGCACAGCCCCATCGGCAAAATTCGCCGTCCGAGAGTTGCCCGTGGCGCTCGTTCCGCTGGTACGGTTCGGGATCGCAGGTCTTTGTCTTTGGCCCATCGTCGGATCGACCCGCCTGCGCCGGCTGTGGCGCGAGGATGGAAAGCGCCTACTCCTCACGGCGGCACTTTGCGTGCCTGTCAACCAAACCTTTTTCCTCAATGGCGCGCGTTTGACGCTGACTTCACACGTCGCCCTAATTTATGCAGCTTGCCCGCTGGTTGTGCTTGGTCTGTCGAGACTGGTTGGACAGGAGGGCTTCAGTGCTGGCCGAGTTTGGGGCATCTTGGCGAGCATGCTTGGCGTGTCGCTGATCGGGCTCGGCAGCCTGCGGCACGGATCAGGTGGCTCATCGGTTTTCTGGGGCGACCTGCTGACGCTAGGGGCGGTCGTGTCGTGGGGCGGCTACCTCACCGCGAGTAAAGGCTTGATCGACCGGTACGGTGCGCTCACGGTCCTTGCGGGAACGTTTTTGCTCGGGAGTCTGCTTGACGTTCCCGTTGCCATCGCGCTGCTTCCGAGCGGGCCAGCGCTGGCCGGCGCATCGACTAAAGCCTGGGTCGGTCTGGCGTACCTTACACTCGTGGTGACCGTCGTGGGGCTGGCTTTTCAGAATCAAGCTCTGCGCCGGCTCGACGCCAGTCAGGTTGCGACATTCGGCAACGCATCCCCCGTCCTCACGGTCCTTTGGGGCATCCTGCTTTTCGGCGAGTCGGTCACTCCCGAACTGCTGCTCGGCGGTGCTTTGACGTTGGGAGGGATCCTGGGGGCAGGCCGACCCGCGGCGCGGCCCGCCCTTGCCGTCGTTCCACTTCCGACGCGCGTTTCCGCTTTGCCCGATGACTCGAAATGACACGTACCGTCTCGTCGCACTCGTCCGTTCTCAACAATCGCGACGGACGAACCACCTCCACGAAGGCAGAGACGAACCCCCTATCTCTCTTTGTTTTCAGATCCGGTCAGGCTACGTTTTCTTTCGTTGGCCGCCGTACTTGCAGAATCGACAAAAATCCTCCTCTTAGCCTATTGTCTCGCAATATCATGGCTCCTATCATATAACCAGATGCGGTATGCGACGCCGAACGGGAATAATCGTTCGCCGCTGCATGGCTGGAAGAATTTGCGTAATCCCTCCCACCGAAACGACCGATCACTCTTAAAGAAACCCGGTGCTACTGCGCACTGCCAAGAATCGCATCGCGGTTCGCGGCGGACGAGCGATCGTCCGAGGCGAGACGCGCGAGACGGTGCACGCGTCTGCGAGGCGAACCGGGGGTCGTGGATCTCGTCGTTTCAAGGATTTGCACTATGGATCGTCGTATTGGCCAGAACGATCATGAGCAGGTCAGTCCTTCGCGGCGTATGCAAATGCGTCGTGGTAAACCCTCACGGCGCGAGCGAAGTCCGGCGGTCGAGGCTCTTGAAGAGCGGGCGCTTCTCACGTCACTTTTCAATCAGTTTCCCGTTCCGACGCCCAGCACATCCCCGGTCAGCATCGCCAAGGGGGCCGATGGCAACCTTTGGTATGCTGAGCGCGACTCGGGCACGATCGGCCAGATCACTCCGGCCGGTGCCGTTTTGACGTTCACGATCCCGACCACAGCGAGCGCACCGACATCGATCACGGCAGGGCCGAGCGGCACCACCGGCATGTGGTTCACGGAGAGCGCAACGAACAAGATCGGTGAGCTCGATACTCTGACCCAGAACTTCACGGAATACGCCATCCCGACAGCATCCAGTCAGCCGACAGGCATCGCGGCTGGTCCTGACGGGAACCTCTGGTTCACGGAGAAGGCGGCGAACAAGATCGGCCAGATTACCCCGTCGGGGACCGTCACCGAGTACACGATCCCAACCGCGAACAGCCAACCCACGGCAATCACGGCAGGGCCGAACGGTAACCTCTGGTTCACGGAGACCGGCGCTAACAAGATCGGGGAAATCAATCCTGCCACTGGCACGATTACCGAGTTCTCGACGGGGTTGACGGCCAGCAGCGGTCTCGCAGGAATTACCACCGGTCCGGACAATAATCTCTGGTTCACTGAAAGCAGCGGGAACAAGATCGGCCAGATCACACCCGCGGGCGTCATTACGGAGTTTTCGACGGGTCTTACTCCGAACAGCGCACCTACCGGAATCACGAGCGGTCCCAACGGCAATTTGTGGTTTACCGAAAACGCCGCAAACAAGGTCGCCGAAATCACGACCAGTGGGGCGATCACCGAATTTGTGCTGACAACTGCGAACAGCGCACCCACCGGAATCACCGCCGGACCTGATGGCAACATCTGGCTGACCGAACAGGCGGGCGACAAGATCGCTCAGGTGACCCCGTCGGGTTCCGCGACCGAGTTCATCGCCCAAACGCCGAGCACCGAACCCTTCGGAATTACGCTTGGCCCTACGAGCGACGGCGCCCTGTGGTTTACGGAGCAGTCGCTGGGTACGTCGAGTATCGGCCGCATTACGTCGACGGGTAGCTTCCACTTGTACAATCTGCCGTCGACGACCTACCCGCAGTACATCGCAACGGGACCCGACGGAGCGCTTTGGTTCACCGATTCCGTCGACAATCGCATTGGCCGCATCACCACGACCGGCAGCGTGGTTACCTACAACGTCACGGGCGTGCCGCAAGGAATCACGAACGGTCCGACGGGGAACGGGAACCTCTGGTTCACGCTCCAATCCTCAACCAATGGCGTGCCCGACGCGATCGGCAAGATCTCGCCCACGGGTACCATCACGACCTACAACCTGCCGACGACTGACGGTGCCCCCTCGCAGATCGCCGTCGGGCCCGATGGGAACCTTTGGTTCACCGAGAGCTTCGGAGACAAGATCGGGCGCATCAATCCCACGACGAACCAGTTCGCCGAGTTCAACGTCCCCACGGCCAATGCGAGTCCGACCGGGATCGTCGCGGGCCCGGACGGCAACTTGTGGTTTACCGAGACTGCGGCCAACAAGATCGGCCGGATTACGCCGACGGGCAATATCACCGAATACAGCGTGCCGACAGCAAGCAGCTCGCCGTCGGGAATTACAGTCGGGTCCGATGGCAACGTCTGGTTCACCGAGGCTGCTACCGGCGCAAGCAAGATTGCGAATATCAATCCGACGACCGGCGCGATCCGCGAATTCCCGGTTCCGACCTCAGGCAGCTCGCCGACGAACATTACAAAAGGACCCGACGGCAACATCTGGTTCACCGAATTCAACGCCAATCAGATCGGGCAGCTCGTGCTCAATAACATCGGCGCTCCCAACACGCCTCAACTTTCGCCCCAAAGCGATACCGGCGTGAGCAATTCCGATGGCATCACCAAAGACAATGGTACACAGTCAGCCCCACTGACGTTCACTTTCTCAGATGTGACGCCTGCGAATGGATTTGTCTCGCTTTACAACGTGACGAACTCGAACAGTCCGGCGCTCCTGGCGGGTCCGGTCCAGGCCTCGAACGGGGTTGCGACGGTTACGATCGCGGGATCGCAGCCGTTGCCCGATGGGACCTATAAGATTGCCGCGACGACTGCGGCGACGTCGAACGGCACGCAAAGCGCGATGTCCGCTCCCACCACAATCACGATTCAGACGAGCACACATGTAACGAGCACGTCGCCGAGCAATAACTCGGCAACCTCGACCCTGCCGAATGGTCAGATCCTGGTCACGTTCAATCACCCGCTCGCCAACCTGGTTCCCGACCAGCCCAAGAGCGCGGGGTTTGCGAGCGATCCGTTCGCGGTCATGCTCATTCCAAGTGGGCCTGACGGTGGCGCGCGTCTTACCAACGGGAGTCCCTCACTTTGGTCGGCGCCGAGCGGCGTCGACAGTGGCGATCTGCCCGTTCCCGCGTCGATGGTTTATCACGTGAATGCCGATGGCACGTCTCAGATTACGTTGACCCCGGCGTTCCCTCTCAGTTCGGACATCTACCTGATCGCGGTCCAGGGCGAGTCCGACGTGGCGGGCAACGCCGTTACGGACGCGAACGGTAATCCCGGCCCCATCTACAGCTCGTTCGATTATCAGGCGTCCCCGAGCAGCACGGTTCCGTTCCGCGTCTTGGACGTGACCGCCAATCATGGGGCGACCGTGATCAATAATAACCTGATTCCGCAGCCGGACACGATCGCCATTCAGTTCAACCGTCCCGCGTCGACCTGGACGGTCAACTCGAACACGATCCAGCTCATGGCAAACACAGGTCCGGGGGGCCAGTACCAGGTGGTCCCGTCGGCCGTCGCCTACAGCCCGACGACCGATAGCGCCTACCTGACGCCCGAAGCGATCCTGAAGACGGGGACGGTCTATCTCGTCTCCGTGGCCGGGTCGGTCAGTGATGACCAGTCGTTCCCGAGCTCAACCTTCACACTGGGTACGCCGTTCTATACCACGTTTACCGTGAGCACCGACGGCGGTATCACAGGCAACTCGCCTCTGACCGTGACGGGAACGGTTCCCAATAACGGCACGCAGTTCCTTCACCCGCTCGGCTACGGATCAGTGACGTTCAGCGAGCCGATTTCCCTCTCGTCCCTGGGGCGTTTCTCCGCGATGTTGATCCCCCAGACGGGTGGGTTGACGACGGGTGCATCCGGATATGCGGATGTGCCCCTGAATGCAAAACTTGCTTTTAATCTGAGTACGAATCAGTTGATCATGGTGCCGACCCAACCCGTCGCGAATCAGGTCTTCCTGTTCTCCATCTCGAATATCACGGCCGCGAACGGGACCGACCATCTGGTGACGCCGGGGGGAGCGCCGTACTTTGCGACGTTCCAATTGCTCGCGAGTGGAGTGGGACCGTTGGTCGTTCCCACCTCGAACACCGGCACCGTGACCCCCGCGGGTTCGATCGTCACGATTCCGACGGACAATTCCAACTCGAAACACAATTGAACAGATGTTTATAATGAGCGACAGCGCCGAGGGCCCGACGGGGCACCTGACGCGCCGATCGCGGACACCGCACGAGGGGCTTGTCGGCTCGTAAGCGTCTGGGTTATCCTCGCCACCCCGGTCCGCCGCGCGGACTGGGGTGTCTGGTTTCCACCCAGGGCGCAGGGACTCCGATGGGCCAAGCCGGCGGTCTGGCCGTTTACGTCACGAGCCATGGATTCGGCCATCTGAATCGCTCTTCGGCCGTCATTAATCGGCTCCCGAAGGAGGTTCCGGTTACGATCCGGAGCCACCCTAACTTGTTTGAGCACTGGCGCGAACGGCTGCGACGTCCTGCGACGCTCGAGCCGCATGTTTCGGACGTCGGTGTCTTGAGTCCGGCGGGTGACAGTGTGGCGGTGGACGGTGTAGCCACGCTCGAAATGGCCGCCCGCGTTCATGCGGAAGCGATGGGACGCGTCGACGAGGAAGCACAACGGCTCCGGGAGACGCGCGCCGCCGCGGTTCTGTGTGACGCGACGCCCGTACCGCTGGTGGCTGCGCGACGTGCGGGTGTGCCGGGCTTTTTACTGGCGAACTTCACGTGGGCCGATATCTATGCCCCCCACGCGAAGCGCCTAGGGGGTGACGCTCCCAAACTCGTGGCGGACATTCGGCATGCGTACCGGCAGGCTACCGCCGTGTTCCGGGCTGAACCTGCGTTGCGCATGGCCGACATCGCACCCGTCATCGAGGTCGGCATGGTCGTGACGCCCGGCCGGCACCGGGCCGAAGAATTGAGGAAGCGCCTGGGGCTGACTTTGTCCGACAAGCTCGTTTACTTTTACATCGGTCGGTATGGCCAGGATAATCTGTCCTGGGAACGTCTCGAAGCGCTCGCGAAGAAACGGATTCACTTCGTCGGGTTCCACAGCGCCCCTGGAGGAGCGGTCGCCAACCTCCACGTCGTCCCCGCGACCGAGTGGACGGGGGCCGACCTGGCTGCTTCGGTGGACGCGATCGTCGCGAAGGCAGGCTACGGCACAGCCTGCGAAGCGATGGTTGCCGGCACGCCGATGATCTATCCCCCCCGGACAGGGTTTGCCGAGCATCGCGTACTTGATCGTGCGCTGCGGAATTGGTCGGGAGGGTTTCCGGCGTCCGCGCGTGCGTTCTCCGAGTTCCAGCTCGCCAAGCTACTGGAGCAGGCCATCGAGTGTCGCCCGGGTCCGCCACCCTTTCCAGCCGATGGAGCGGCGCGTGTTGCCGAACGACTGGCGCAGACCTGCCTCTCCTGTCTCAAGCTCCGAGATTGAAGGGACGATCCTGTTATGCGAATTGTGATTCATCCCGCGGTGGAAGCCGTCCGCCTGGCTGCGTTGGAGGCTGCGTCACCGGAGACGGAGTGGGTCAACGCCGAAGACGCAGCCGCTGCGCGTGCCGCCGTGGCCGATGCGGACGGGTTCATTGGTAAGATCACGCCGGAGCTGTTGGAGCACGCGACACGCCTGCGCTGGGTCCAGGCGTTTACGGCGAGCCTGGAGCATTACATGTTTCCGGAGCTCGTCACGCATCCTTGCACGCTGACGAACGTGCGGGGGCTATTCGGTGATGTGATTGCCGATCAGGTGATGGGTTACGTCCTTTGTTTCGCACGGAATCTTCACACGTATGTCAGACGCCAGCTCGAGCACCACTACGAGCCTGTCGGGGGTGAGGCTGCCCGGGTGAGTCACGCGACGGGACCGGGGACCGTCAACGCGATGGATCGAGGTACGATCTACCTGCCGGATGCGACGCTCGGAGTCTTCGGCTACGGCGCCATCGGCAGTGAGATCGGGCGCAGGGCCGCGGCCTTCGGTATGACGGTGCGCGGGGTCGACCGTTTTCCGGACGGAAAGACGTTACCCGATGGGAGTGCCGTTGAGGGACTGGAGCGTCTCACCGACCTCCTGGCGGCGAGCGATTTCGTCGTGATCGCTGCGCCTCACACGCCCGAAACCGCGCGCTTGTTCGACGCGAGCCTCCTGGCCCACATCCGGTCGACCGCTTACTTGATCAACATCGGGCGCGGTGCGATCGTCGTACTGGATGACCTCGTCGCGGCGCTCCGCGCCGGCCGGCTCGCGGGAGCGGCGCTCGACGTCTACGAAGTGGAGCCCTTGCCGGCCACCCATCCGCTCTGGGACTTTCCCAACGTGATCCTGACCCCGCACACGGCGGGCTATTCCCCCGTGATCGCCGGGCGGCATCTGGCGACGATCGTGGAAAACGTCCGCCGGTTTACGAAGGGGGAGCCGCTCATTAACGTTGTGAATAAATCGCTGTGGTTTTGATGAAAACGCGTTCGCTCGCCCAGATCATCGCTTCATTCGAGGATACCGTGATGCGTTTACCGAGCCTGTTGTCGGTCGTGTTCCTTTCCGTTGTCGCAGTGCTGCCTACGCAGGGAGCCGACGAACCGAAGACGCCGGAACCGGTCAAGACGGACTACGACATCGTTTACACGAAGGCGGGCGAAACCGAGCTGAAGCTGGATCTGGCCCAGCCTTCGGAAGGCGCCGGGCCGTTCCCGGCGATCCTGGCGATTCATGGAGGCGCCTGGCGCCAGGGGAACAAGAACGACATGCGGCCGGTGCTGCTCGAGTTCGCGAAACGCGGCTATGTGGTGATCTCACCGCAGTATCGGTTCTGCCCCAAGGAGACTTTCCCGGCGCAGGTCCACGACGTGAAGGCTGCCGTGCGCTGGGCGAAGACGCACGCGCAGGAGCACAAGATCAACCCCGATCGGGTCGGGGCGATTGGTTTCTCAGCCGGTGCGCACCTGGCGATGATGCTCGGGGTGACTGGCCCGTCGGATGGTCTGGAAGGGGACGCCGCGTCCGACGCGCCGAATACGAAGATCCAGGCGGCGATCAATTACTTTGGTCCCACCGACCTCGCGGCGGATGACATTCCGCCGGTCTCGCGCAACCTCGTCAAAGACTTCCTGGGCGGCACGGCGCAGGAGAAACCCGAGGCCGCGGCCAAGGCGTCGCCGCTCGCGTTCGTCTCCTCCGGCGACGCGCCGATCCTTTCCTTTCAGGGGACAAAGGACCCGCTCGTGCCGTACACGCAGGCGATCAAACTGGCCGAAGCGCAGACAAAGGCTGGCGTTCCCGGCCGTGTCGAACTGCTGCTGGGAGGCGGCCACGGCTGGGGTGGTGACGACATGAAGCACACGCGCGATCAGTCCATCGCATTTTTCGATAAGTATCTCAAGCCTTGACCGATCGGCGTCAACGCGATGTAACGTGGCTCTCGCCGGGATCCGCTGGGGACGGATGAGGGCTCGGCGTTGAAGCGATTGCAGGATGGCCGTACTCTACCGATCCGCATCCGTCGTCCAGCGTCGTGCGGATTCGGAGCCAGCGTGCGACCCCGCTGCGCTGGGCGTCCGCGAGCGCGAGACGGATCGAGGCGAGCGGATCGGGGTGCCGGAGTCCGAAGAGAGCGTCCGCCCGCGCTCCGGAGACATGCAGCCGGAGGAATCCGCCGCGGATTGCGGGCGCGGAGCACTCGGGGAAACGTCCACGACTCAGCCAGTCGATGCAGCCGGCCATGAGCGACAACACGCGCTCGAAGGAATCGGGAATGGTGACGATCCACCGAGGTTTCCCGGTCACTTCCGCGACCAGCCGCGCGAGCGATTGGTAACTCAAGTAGGGGCCAGCGACGACATACCGACATCCCGGCTCGGCCCGCTCCAGGGCGCGCACGTGGGCCTGGGCGAGGACGCTGGCGTCGACGACGGGGATCCCTCCCCCTGGCAAGTAAGCCACGTGCGTGCGTGCCATCAACAGGAGAAGGCTCATCGACGTCGGCTTATGAGCACGGGGGCCGATGACGAGACTGGGACAGAGCACACAGGTGCGAAACCCCGGCCTGTTGGCACTCAACACCAGGGCCTCGGCCTCTTTTTTCGACTTCGAATACGGCGAGCGGATACACGCGAGATTCCACGGCGTATCTTCGTCGGCGGGCTCGGAGGCGATGCCCGCGGCTGTCGTCCACAGTGTCGACGTATAGACGAACCGCGTCGCACCGGCGTCGCACGCCGATTCCAGCAGCGCTCGTGTCGCGTCGACGTTAACGATTTGGCTCATACCGCGGGGGTCGCTCGCGAGGCTGACCCAACCCGCGACGTGAATCACGCCGCGCATCCCCTCGACGGCCCGGCGCCGATCGTCGGAGCTACGGAGGTCCCCGGTGAACCACTCGATCGCGGGATCGCCCGGTTCCGGAGTCACGACGCGACGTGTCCAGCCCCGGACCCGGTATCCTGACTGGGCCAGGCTCCGCGCCACATGGCCGCCGACGAAGCCGCCGGCACCGGTCACGAGGATGGGTTCTCCCGTCGTGGGGAGGTGCTCCTGAACGTTCACGTTCCGGCCTTGTGAAAGACGCTCGGCTCCACGGCCGGGATCGCGAACAGACGGTTGTGCAGCATCTGTTCGAGGCTTTCCAGGTCGCCGAGATGGGTCGTGGCCGGGTTTCCGTCCCCATTGGGGGAAACGGGGTCGGGATAGGCCTGGAGCAGCGCCAGGCGGTCGGGCAGGGGGGGGTGTGCGGGGTCGTCGGTTCCCGCGGGACTGGTCAGGACTTGAAGGCGCATGGCCGTGTGGATCTCGGGGGGAAGCCGGTACCAGAAGCTCCGGAAGAACGCGTAGAGGTTGGGCGCTTCAGGCTCGGTCGGGTCGTAGTGTTCGAGCACTTCCTTGAAGAGGGGCTGCACCAGGGCGACCTTGACGAGCGCCGAGGCCGCGGCGCTCCCTCCCGCGATCGCCGCGGCGAAGCGGTCGGCGCGGGCCTCCTGGCCTCTGGCGATAGGACCGATGAGGCGAGCGGACCACAGGTGGCAGATCCTGGCCAGGTGGCCTAACGGTCCGTGCAACCGTTCGCTGTTGCGTTCGACCTCCTGGCTGAGTCCTTCCACGAAGCGTGCCAGGCGCGCTGCGCGGGTCGCGTCACCTCGGGCCAGGTGGGCCAGTTCGTGGGCGAGGATGGCACGGAGCTCGGCGTGAGTAAGGACGCGGAGCAACGGCAGTCCCAGAATGAGTGCGCGGGAACGTTCCCACGCGATGACCCCGCAGCACGGTAAGTAGGTCAGACGGATCTGGCCGGGCGACTTGACGCCAAGCCGGCGAGCCACCTCGTCCACGGCCGCGAACAGCGGGGGGGCGTCGACCCTTGTGAGCATCGGGCCGATATCTGCGTCGGGATCTCGAGTCTCGGTGACGACCCAAACCCCGCCGAACGTCTCGACCACATGTCCCCAGTTCGTGACCTCGTCCGCCAACCAGCGGCGGACCACCGGAACGAAGCCACCAAAGGCGAAGCTCAGGGCGGTGCCTCCGGCAGTCCCCGCGTAAAACGCACACTCGAGGACTCGGAGCGCAAACCCTCGCCAGAACAAGGAAAAAGAGCCCGCGAGAGGCGGAGGATCGGCACTCGACGGACGCGTGACCGGCAGTTCGTGCGACGAATCGCGCCGGCGTGCCCGGTAGGTTTCGCCGCAACCCGGACAGGAAAGGCGAGGTGCTTCGGGCGTACCGTTATCCAGCGGCTCGAGCTGTGAGCCGCAACCGGGACATAACAGGCCCCTCAGGCCCCCGCCCTGGCCCATCAATCCACTCCGCGACAGCCCTCGAGAGTCAGTCCGCTGCTGCGATCGCGCTTCAACACGGCCGATAGCTCTAGGAGCCCATGCTGCAATGTATCCCTGATCGCAGGCCGAGAACATCCCTCTTTTCGCTTTTCCAGACGCCAGTATGTCTTGGACCGACAAACCTTCCGGGAGGGAAAGAAATGACAGACATCTGTCGGAAGGGGGGTTGACGTTATGAGACAGTTGTCTTAGGATACGGGGGTCGGGGGCGATGGTCAACCCCGGCCCCCGCCTCGCGGTGACCCAACACGGCGCGGGCGCGGGCGTATTGCGCATCCGTGTTCGAGATCACCGCCGATGGCCAAGCGCCCCACGACGATTCCCGACTCGGAGCTGGATGTCCTCAAGGTCCTTTGGGACCGTGGTCAAGCGACAGTCCGTGAAGTGCTCGAAACGCTCCGGGAAGCCGGACGCCAATGGTCCTACGCCACTGTGGCCACGCTGCTTGACCGGCTCGAGACGAAGGGTGTCATCACGAGCGATCGGAGCGAGCTGGCGTTCGTCTACCGGCCTGTGGTCAGCTCTCAGGAAGTCCGCCAGAAACGGGTCAGCAACCTTGTCGACAAGCTCTACCAGGGTGAACCCGGCCTTCTGGTCCTCCACCTGCTCAAGGCCCATCCGCTGGACGCCAAGCAGGCCAAAGAAGTTCGCGCTGTGCTCGAAGAGATGACCGGCGACAAGAAGAAACGATCGGGCGAGCCTTCCGGGCAAGAGTGAGCACTCCGTACCCACGTCGTTCCACTCCAAGGGCAATCCGTCGCCCTCCGAGGTGGCTTTGCGCTCGCGGCTCGCTATCATTGAGCCAACAGCTCACGCGATGCTCGTTTGAGCGCTCATCGGAGGTCCAGCATGGCCGTTACGTTCCGGCTTCGGCCTGTTCACGGGCTCGCGTTGATGCTCATCATCGGGCCGCTCGTGAAGCTTGCCGCGCCCTATTTGCGGTCAGGACCCAAGCCGGTTACGCCAGCGGCGGTCGCCGCGGGTCGAGAACTGTTCCTGCGCGAGTGGACCGCGAAGGATACGCTCACGAAGGGAGACGGTCTGGGCCCAGTCTACAACGCGAAGTCGTGCGTGGAATGCCATCAGCAAGGCGGTCCGGGAGGCGGTGGCCCAGTCTCGAAGAACGTGACGGTCTATGGGCTCGTCAACCCCCATCCGAAGAGGATCGCGCAGTCGGGTGTGGTGCATCAGAAGGCGGTGCGCCCGGAGTTTCAGGAGACCCTGCGACTCATTCATCCGAGCCTGCCCAACGATCCGTTCATCCCGCTCGACGAGTTGACCAACCGTTCTCGTCGGCGTAGTCCCGACGTGGTGGTCACGCAGCGGAACACCCCTGCGCTGTTCGGCGACGGGCTGATCGACGCCGTGCCCGACGAGACACTTCTGGCCCACCAGCGCGAACACTCGACTGCAGCCCGGCTGGTCGGTCTGAGCGGCGCACGTGACGGCAAGACGCGCGGCCGAATCGCGCGCCTGGCCGACGGCCGAATCGGGCGGTTCGGCTGGAAGGCCGAATTTGCAAGTTTGAGCGATTTCGTGAAGGCGGCCTGTGCCAACGAACTCGGCCTCTCCAATCCCGGCCGGCCCCAGGCAACGCCCCTCGGCAAATTGAACTACAAAGCAGAAGGCGAGGATCTCACGGACGCGCAGTGTGTGCTGATCACGGATTTCATCCGCGCCCTGCCCGTCCCGGGGCAAATCCTACCAGGCGATCGCAAGGAAGCTGCGTTGGTCAAGGCCGGCCAGGAGCGCTTCGCCGCCATTGGCTGTGCCGACTGTCATTCCCAGCAGCTCGGTCCGGTCGCAGGGATCTACTCCGACATGCTGTTGCACGACATGGGGGTCGAGCTGGAGTCGAGCACAGGATACTACGGCTCGATCATTCCGCAGCCGGCGATCCAGAACGACCGCTTTGCCAGCTCCGAGCAGCCAACCCCTGCCGAGTGGCGCACCGCTCCGCTCTGGGGTGTGGCCGACTCGGGTCCGTATCTCCACGACGGACGCGCGAAGACCCTCCGTGAGGCGATCGAGTTGCACGGCGGCGAAGCCCGCGACGTTACGGCCAAGTTCCTCGCCGCATCGCCGTTAGACCAGGATGCGATTCTCGCGTTTCTCAAGTCGCTCAGGGCTCCCTCGGGCGAGTCGGTTGCCGTGCGCTAAGCCGTTGGCATGCTTGGCAACCCCGATCACATCGAGTACCTTCGAGGGATAGCATCGATCGTCAAGACGTTGAGTGACGATCGGAATGTCCCGGAAGGCATCAGACCGCGATGCGACGATCCTGGCACGTCACCGGTATGGACGACATCCGGGTCGTCAGCACAACCGACCGGTACCGCGTTCTGCGCACGCGCTATTTGCGAGACCATTCGCCGGTTCGGGTCACCGAGTGCTTGGTCTATCCTTTCACCGATGGTCCGGGCGTCGGGTTACTGCTCTTTTTTCCGCCTGCGCTTTGGCTGCTGACTCTGCCAATTTTCGACGTCATCGCCATCCTGGCGCCTTTCACCAAGGGCGACTGGGCGCTCGGTCTGCTGGTCATGCCGGTCTTCATGCCGCTGCTGTTCAGCTTCGTGATGACGCTGGGTTACGTCTTGCTGTTCCTGGGCCAGATGCTCGTGGCGAGCGCGATGGGGGACGGCGATCACCCGCGTTGGCCGGAGTGGCACCCGAACCAGATCGCCGAGGGGATTGGCCGCTGGCTCTGGGCTGGCCTCTTCGGCGCGGCGCTGGCGGGATTGCCGATTATCGCGTACTGGATTCGTTGCGGCGACGTTGACTGGGTTGACCGGGTTGTGATCACGGAGCTCATCGTGCTCGCGGCCGGCTACGCTCAGATGGCGCTTGCTGCGGCGCTTTTGCACGACAACATCATCGCGGCGAACCCGATCACGGTTATCTCGGCAGTGGTGCGGATCGGGTGGCGCTACCTCCAGGCGAGTCTGGTGGCGGGGATCGCGCTGATCATGATTTTCGGTGCATTCACCGCCGTCCTCGCCGAGATTTCCAGCCTGAAGATCGCGTTCGTCGCCCTGTGGGTTTTCTGGGTGTTCGCGCTGTATGCAGGCATGGTCGTCATGCGGATGATGGGGCTGACCTACTACGTTCACGCAAGTGCGCTCGGCTGGTTCCGACGCGTGCCCAAGTGGGGGCTGCCGATGCGCGTGGGGAAGATCTACACCAACTCCTGAAGGTCCGGAAAACTTGGGTTACGATCGGTCCCGATACTCCGAGATTTGGGAAGAGACCGACGACGGCCAGGCGTTGTGTGCGCTCATCAACGGCGACCTTGGCTGGCTGATGTACCTGCGCGAAGAGGGTGACGCCGGCTTTAGCTCACGTAACCCGGACTACCGGGGCGATCCCGATGCGAAAGTCGAGTATTACTTGAGCAATGGGCAATGCGACACCTATCCCTTGTCTTGGGCCCTACCCGTTAAGGAGGTGCGTCGGGCGTTGGAGTATTTCAGACGTGAACAGAGACCGCCGACATTTATTTCGTGGCATAACGATGCCGGCGATGGAGTCGAATTGCCCAGCAGTAATGTCTGAAGCCAGGATCGATTTTCTGAACTATGGCCGCGAGTGATCCATCCTGAGAGAATGCCCCGAATTCTGTCGCAGTTTGACCCTTCGGAGTTCGATCTCGGAGCTATTGACATGCCGTTTCGGAGAGCCGCACTTCTCGTTGGTCTCGTCCTTACCGCTTTCGTGTGCACTGCGTTCGTGCGCGGGGACGAACCGGGTTTCAGCCCTCTCTTCGATGGCAAGAGTCTCACCGGCTGGACGGTCGTGGGCGGCAAAGCGGCCGCGTGGGGAGTCGACGACGGATGCCTGATCAGTTTTGGCGACGGCGGAGGCTGGCTTAGCACGTCCAAGGATTACGCCGATTTTGACCTTCGGCTCGACTTTCGCCTGACCCCCGAGAGCAACTCGGGAATCTATCTGCGCGCGCCGGCCGATACCTCGCACATCTCTCGCACGGGGATGGAGATTCAACTCCTCGACGAGACTCATCCACGCTACAAAGATATCAAAAATTGGCAGCGCACGGGTGCAATCTACCACGTCACTGCGCCCGAACCAGGGCACCTCAAGCCGACTGGTGAATGGAATAGCTTGGAGATCCGCGCGGAGGGCGCTCACGTCGTCATTCGTCTCAACGGCGCGAAAGTGGTCGACGATAAGATTGACGCTCATCCGGAGCTGGACAAGGAGCACACCGGACTGAAGCGGAAGTCAGGACGGCTCGGCTTGCAGAGCCATAACGGGAGAGTTGAGTTTCGGAATATCCGGGTGAAGGAGTTGGGGACGGACCGGGCGAACGGTCAATGAGGAATGCGAAATGACAAATGCAAGATGGCAGAGCGGCGGATCAGACTTCTGTCATCTTACATCTGCCATCTTCCCTTTGCCATTCCCCCTCTTCGTCCAACCGTAACCCCGCCGCTGCAAGCGCATCGCGAGGAAGTTCCTGGAAGCGGCTGAGGAGAAAATCGCGACCCCAGTCCTCGTTCTCGATCGCTTCGAGCGGGGGGAGATCGGTCTGGCCGAAGCGCTCGGTCAGCAGTGCGTAAGCTTCGGCCACACCGAGTTCCACGATCGGTGTCAGATCCATCGGATCGGCCCCGAATCCCGAGTGGTGACGACGATCGGGGCGAGTTGCCACGTGCCGTTTCCGACCCGGACCCAACGGTACCCCGGAGGCGCCGTCCAGATGCCCGCATCTTGAGGACCCATCGTGGCCCGGCGCCGTTCTTCCAGACCAACACTGGCGAGTTCCGCGGTCGCGGCGAAGTAAACGAAGGTCGCCAGGCCGACCCGAAGCAGATCACCCTGCAACAGGCTGACCACGCCAAACACGATCGCCAGCGCCCGGCCGATACCCGCCGCGATTTCCGTGGCCCGCAACCGGCCAAGCCAACCACTGAGCAGCGCTCGCAGGATGCGGCCCCCATCCATCGGGAAGGCGGGGATCAGGTTGAAGAGTCCCAACACGAGATTGACTATCATCAGCATTTGCAGGAACTCGAAGCCCGGCAGCACACTCCAAACACCGAGAACGACTCCGGCGAACCCGACACAGAAGAGGGCGGCCGCGATCGCGAAGTTCACGGCTGGACCTGCGAGGGTGATCAGCAATTCGGCCCCCGGGCTGCGCGGTAGGCGGCGAAGCCTGGCCACACCGCCAATCGGGTAAAGCGTGATATCCTCGGTCTCGATCCCAAACCGGCGGGCGGTCAGCGCGTGGCCGAACTCATGGAGCAGCACGCAACCGAACACCGCCGCGACAAGCAGGATCGAGTCGATTCCGCCCTGCAAGAGCCCCCACAGAGCGAGCAAAAGGAGGGTGAAATGCAGGTAAACGTCGATTCCCGCAATCCGACCCAGTTTCCACGACATACGCATAGTCAACGCTATCCTTTCCTCGGAGAGCCTGATTGCGCCCTCCGAATCCTTATGTTATTCGTCACCAGGGGGCCAATTGTTCGAACCCCGACGCCAGGAAACGACGGCGTGGCGACCCGTTGCAGCCAGTTGGAGCGTTGATCTGCGGCCTTCGGATGGGTTGTCGGTTCCGCGGCGTTTTCCGTCAATAGTGGAATCCATTCGAACGGACATGTTGAAGGGGTTCCGCGTCGGGAGAAAGAACCGCTCCCGCGGTGATGCGCGCAAGGAAGATGCGGTGGTCCCCCTCACAGATCTGACCGGCCACCTCGGCGTCGAGATAGGCCATGGCCGACTCGATCACTGGCCCTCCTCGGGCGGTCTCCGTCTGCACCTGGAGCCCCTCGAAGGCAGGTTCGTCGGGTCCGAATCCGCGACCGAAGTGGCGGATCAATGACTTGCCGCCCACGGGGATCTGGTTCAGTGTGAAACAGCCGCTGGACGCGATCCACTCGCCGACATACCGGTCGCGCTGGACGGCGACGGTCAGCATCGGCGGGTCGAACCCGGCTTGCTGCACCCAACTGGCGAGGAGGCCCGTCGCCTGCGCCCCTTGGCGGACGGTCAGGATGTAGAGTCCGCTAGGAATGCGCCCGAGCGCCTGAGCGAGTGGAGTGACTGCCGGCCTGGGATGCTCCGTCATGGTCGAGGGCCTCGTAAACGTAAAGGATCGACGCCGCCGATGGGCTGCCTGGGCACTTTTCTCGGTCCCGAGGGATTGCTACGGCTGCGTCGTTGGGATAATTTCATGTCTTTCGAGCCCACGCGGCATGGCGGGTCCGTCTCGTGATCGCGCGAGCCGACACGATGCGCCCAGGACCCCGCACCCCCTCCGCCGTGTTCGACCGAGGAATGGCATGGCTAACGCGACGACCGCTCCTAAACTCAGCGCGATGAAGTACCGGGTCGTGAACACACTCGGAACCGGTGCAGGCAGCACGATCCTGCAGATCAGCGACAAGACGGCCGGCGGCAAGCGCTATGCCCTCAAGGTCGTCAAGCGTCAGGACGCTGACGACGACATCTACATCGATCAAGCCCGCGTCGAATACGAGGCTGCACAGAAGCTCAACCATCCGGCCATCGCCAAGATCTACGACCTGCGCCTCAAGCGCTCCTGGTTCAAGGTGTCCGGCGTCGAACTGCTGATGGAATTTGTCGACGGCAAGACGCTTGACGAGATCGAAGGTCCGACCATGGACCAGCTTATCCTTATCTTTAACCAGGTCGCCTCGGCTCTGGCGCATATGCATCGTCGCGGGGTTTTCCACGGGGACCTCAAGCCGTCCAACATCATGCTGTCGAAGACCGGCCAAGTCAAACTGATCGACTTCGGCACCGCGTGGTTGCGCGGACAGCAGAAGGAACGCGTCCAGGGAACTCCCCAGTTCATGGCGCCTGAGCAAGCCAGCGAGAAGGTCGTCAACGAACAGACCGACATCTACAACTTTGGCGCGACGATGTATCGTATGTTCACTGGCCGTTTTGCCAACGCTGGCATTCCCAAGGCCGGCGACGGACCTCGGAAGCTCCCTCCCCCCATCCAGATCAACAACAAGATCCCTCCAGCGCTGAATGAGACGATCCTCGCGTGCCTGGAGATCAGCCCCGAAAAGCGGCCGTCCGGGATGTTCGACATCAAGAACCAACTCGCGGCCGTTGCCAAGTCACGCGGTCTGGAAGAGGTGGATCTCAAGGGCGCAGAAGAGGATGTGGATTGAGCGGAACGCCTTGCGGTAGCGGGAAGATCGAGCCTCTGACGATCGATCGAAAGCGCGGCCGAATCGGCCTCCAATTGCTCACCTTGCCTTGCGGGAATGGCGACGGTTGCCTACGATGAAGTGCTTGGAGTAGCGCGCGGGGCGTCGCCGCCATGCGCCCACCCGATCTTGCCCCGCCAGGCTAGGAGCCCATGCAGTACAATCCCGCCAACCCACTCATCGTGCAGGGCGACCGCACGGTCCTCCTCGAAGTCGACAACCCGCTCCACGCCGAGGCACGTGATGCCCTGGCCCCTTTCGCAGAGCTGGAAAAAAGCCCTGAGCATATCCACACATATCGCCTGACATCGCTCTCGCTCTGGAATGCGGCCGCAGCCGGGATGTCGTCCAACGAGATGATCGATGCACTTGCTACCTATAGCAAGTTTCCCTTGCCGCCGAACCTGTTGACCGACATCCGCGAGCTGGTCTCGCGCTATGGGCGGGTGTCCCTGCGGCGCATTGAGGGAGAGCTGCGTCTCATCTGCGAGGAGAAGGCGCTTCTCGAAGAGCTGGCGCGCCAAAAAAACGTGCGCAACTACCTCGGGCAGCGCGTCGACGCGACGAGTTTTGCGATCGACGACGCGTTTCGCGGCGTGCTCAAGCAGGCGCTGATCAGCGTTGGCTATCCGGCCGAAGACCTCGCGGGCTATACCGAGGGGGCCAGCCTGGAAGTCGGCCTGCGCGAGACCACGCGCGCCGGTCTACCGTTCCGGGTTCGCGACTATCAGCGGATGGCCGTCGAGGCGTTCCACGCCGGCGGCGACGTGCGCGGGGGATCGGGAGTGATCGTGCTCCCGTGCGGCGCGGGGAAGACCATCGTGGGCCTGTCCGCGCTTGCCGCACTCAAGAAGAATACGCTCGTGCTCACAACCAGCACGACGGCCGTGGAACAGTGGAAGCGTGAGATCCTGGATAAGACCGACCTCGCGGACGACATGGTTGCGACCTACACCGGGGACTCGAAGGCGATCGCTCCCGTCACGCTGGCAACGTACCAGATCGTGACCTATCGCCCGAAGCGAGACGGTGACTTTCCGCACTTCTCGTTGTTCAACGATCGCGACTGGGGACTGATCATTTACGACGAGGTCCACCTGCTCCCCGCGCCGGTGTTCCGCGTCACGGCGGACATCCAGGCCCGCCGGCGGCTTGGTCTCACGGCCACGCTGGTGCGCGAGGACAATCGCGAGGAAGACGTCTTCAGCCTGATCGGTCCCAAGAAGTTCGACGTCCCCTGGCGAATCCTCGAATCGAAAGGTTGGATCGCCGAGGCGCAATGCCATGAGATCCGTCTCGGCCTGCCGCATGACGCCCGCATGGAGTACGCGGTCGCCGAGTGGCGCGACAAGTTCCGGCTCGCCAGCGAGAACCCCGTCAAGGACGACCTCGTCGAGCAGCTCATGGAGATGCACGACGGGCCGGATGACCGCGTGCTGATCATCGGTCAATATATCAAGCAACTCCGGCGCATCGCGGAACGGTTCGACCTTCCGCTCATCATGGGGCAGACCTCCAACCCGGAGCGAGAGGAGTTGTACGGCAAGTTTCGCCGCGGAGAGATCCGCCGGCTGGTGCTGTCGAAGGTCGGCAACTTCGCGATCGACCTACCTGACGCGAACGTCATGATCCAGGTTTCGGGAACGTTCGGCAGCCGCCAGGAGGAAGCCCAGCGGCTCGGGCGAATTCTCCGTCCGAAAGAGGGTGAAGCGCCCGCCGCGTTTTACACGTTGGTGACCCGGGATACCCGCGAAATGGAGTTCGCTCACCATCGTCAGTTGTTTCTCACCGAGCAGGGCTACAGTTACGAGATTCTGGACGAGGCGGACGTCGCCGACCGCGTTGGGAGCCGGGTCCAGGAGCCCGGACGATGACGAATTCGGCCACGCGGGTCCCCGTGAAGCTGCACAAGCAGGTGTCGCTCATCCGCACCGTCGACCCCTTGCTTGCCGAGGAGCTGCTTGCGCGGAAAAGCCTGGCGCGGATGGTTGTGGGGCGGCTCTCGGAGACGGTGCTGCTCGTGCGACCTGAGGAAGAAGAAGCGCTGCTCGAAGAGCTCCGACGGATGGGACACACGCCCCGTGTCGTTCGTTGATTGAACCTTGCCGCAAGGTGGCTGGCCGTCGTGCGGGTCACTTTCGAGTGTGGTGCCGTGGGGATCGATGCGACGATGGCCGACGCCGACTGGAACATGGAGGACCCGCTGGCGCCAACGGAGCGTGGACCGGCTCCCGCAGAGCCCCCGCTCGTTGCCTACCAGGCGGCACTCAAGCGTTACGAGGGTTCGCGCCTCTTTGCCATCTACTCCGGGCTCGGAATTCCGGACCTCGGAGCGCGGTCGAACGCCTTGCCCGGTGCCATCGCGGAGAACCTGCGCGAGGCCAGGATCGTCGAGCGTCTGATCACGAACCTGGAAAGCGGCTCGCGGACGGCTCTCGGCCTGTTTGCGATGACGGAAACCACGTCATGGCCGCTGACGGGACTCTCGCACGCGCTCGCTTCTCTGGGCGTGGACCCACTGCCGGCGGTCCGTGCACTGGTTGAGCGGGGCCTGCTCGCCATCTGGCTCGGCGCAGTCGGTGGGCCGGTGTACGACATCGAGCGGCACCTCTCGGGTGCAGACCCCGCGAAGGTCGTCCTCGTTGCGCACCCTTCCGTCTTGTTGTCGGCCCGGACGGTTCTCCCCGAAGGGGAGTGCTACCCGGTCACCAATTCGGTACGGCAGGTTCGCGAGACGGATGGCCTGGAGCCCGTGCTCCGGCTGGCTGCGGTCTGGCAGAGAGTCGCCGAAGCGCCCCTGCGCCAGACACAACAGGGAAGCCTGTACAAACGCGACCGTGAGCGCCTGGAGGACGACTCCGTTCTTGCGGGTCCGATTGCCGACGCTCTCGAACCGCTGCCGGACATGGCTGCGCTCTGGATGGCGCTCGCTCAGGGGGTGGGCCTGCTGGTTGCGGAATCGGGCACGGATCGAATTCTCGCGGCTCGCCCCGATTTCTGGGCCGAGAATGCGATTCACCTGCCCCAGATGGTTGCCGTGGGCTGGCTCGGCCTTCGATCCTGGCACGAGCGGGGGGGCATGCAGCAGGAAGGGAGCACGGTCGAGCTTGCCTTCCCTTATGTCCGGCCTGCCGTCTTGCTCTGGCTGGCGCGACTCGCGGAGGACGAGTGGGTTGCTCTCGAGGATCTCTCGCAGCACCTCAACGGCGTGTTTGCCGGTTGGGACCGGCCTGCGTTTTTTGAGAGTACGGCTCCCCCACGCCCCAAGAGCCGGAAGAAAGACGAGAGTCGCGCGGCGGCGAAAAGCCATGAAGTCGATTCGTTGGAAGCCCTTCTGCTGGGAGCGGCTTATCAGTTTGGTTTGGTGCGCGTGGCAGAAGAGACTGTGGGCGGTCGCAGGGTCGTGCAACTGTCTGCGCTCGGCCGATACATCCTGGCACTCGGGCCTCCTCCTCCCCCCCGGCCGACATTCGATCATTTTCTGTTCGTTCAACCGAACTTTGAAGTGATCGCCTATCGGCAAGGCTTGAGCCCGTTCCTCATCGGTGAGTTCAGCCGTTTTGCCCGCTGGTCGCAAGTGGGCGCGGCGATCGAGCTCAAGCTCACGCCGGAATCGGTCTATCAAGGGCTCGAAGGGGGCCTGTCGTCGCAGGCGATGCTCGAGCGGCTGACGCGTCACAGCGCTCGTCCTCTGCCCGCCGGCATTGCGGAAGCGCTGCGCACCTGGGCGGGGCGTCGCGAGCGCGTGACGTATTACGCATCCACCACCCTCGTCGAGTTCGCCACGCCCGAAGACCTGGCTCAGGCCCTCGGGCTGTGGCCCTCGTCGGCCCGGGTTGCTCCGCTGACCGTTGGTGACCGGTTCTTGCTGATCGAAGACGACGCGTCCATTCCATTTCAGCGCTTTCGTCTGACGGGTTCGCGCGACTACCGGCGGCCCGCCGAGGCATGCCTCGAGGTCGAGCCTGACGGGGTAACGTTTTCACTGGATCTGGCTCGCTCCGACTTGCTGGTCGATGCGGAACTCGCTCGATTTACCGAGGAACAGACGCTCGAAAGCGCGAAGCGCGGCGTAACCAGTCCGCGCCGACGTTTCGTGGTCACGTCGGCTTCCCTGGCGCGCGGCGCCGAGAACGGATTCACCCTCGCGATTCTGTCCGACTGGTACACGAAGCGCACTGGCGGCCCCATCCCTCCCGCCGTCCGGCTGCTCTTGCTCGCAGCCGCAGGACGGTTGCCCGCCCTGACGACCGCCCGCCCGATCGTGCTCTATTCCCCCTCGGCGGAACTGCTGGACGGTCTCTTCCAGCATCCCAGCACCAAGGCGCACCTCGGGGATCGCCTCGGTCCGACCGCGATCATCGTCCCCGAGGAATCGCTCGAACCGCTTCGACTTGCCCTCGGCAAGCTGGGCGTCCGCCTCGAGTCCGAGGCGTCGGGGCTCAGCGTTGCGCCGTCGCGACCTATCGGTAACGAATGAAGGCGGCGCCGGCGGGCGGGTTGTGGTGCGGGTGACACGGACATTGCAATTACGTCTGGTGTCGATCAAATTCGATGCGGTTGCAAGCACAACACCCGATGTCGATCGCGGATGCCCATGAGCGTACCCCAGACGAAGAAGCAACGGCTGGAACACTTAATTGAAACGATGGACCGACCTTTACTGGTCCTGGCCATCGTCACCGTCGTGCTTTACTTGCTCGACCTGCGCAACATGCTCGACTGGGCCGGGCCGATTTACCTGATTGTGACGCTTTTGATTGACTTCGTTTTCCTGTTCGACCTCGTGCTCAAGCTGCGGACGTTCGGCAAGGAATACATTCGCACTCCCTGGTTCTTGATCGACCTCCTCAGTTGCCTTCCCGTGCTCGACGTCCTTGTGAACGGCCTCCTTCCGCTCCGGGCGATTCGGTTTATCCGCGGTTTCCGAATCTTGCGGATCCTCCGCGGACTTCGCGTCCTGAGGGCCTTGCGCAGGATTCCGGCGTTCCACCAGTTGGTCAAGGAAGTCCACGAGAGCGAGGCCAATCAGCGCTATCACCGCTCGATGACGTTCGCGATGGTGTCACTCACACTGCTCGTCCTGATCATCATCGTGGGCGTCAGACGCCAGATGGAGCTCGAGTTTCGCGCGTGGATCGACGCCAATCTCCACCAGGCGGCCGACCCCGAAGCGCTTCACGCCCTCGGCGGCAGCCTGACCCGGCCAACCACTCCGTCCGTGCATCGCAAGATCGTCGTCGACGATCACCAGCTCGATGTCTTCTTCAGCCTCGAGCGGCTCGAAACCCGCGCCAACGAGTTCGAGTTCTTCCTGATCCTCGGTATGATGATCACGATGCTCTATTTTATGTACATTATGACTTGGCATCAATTCGACCTCGCTCAGACCCAGTTACGCGGCCTGCTCAACCTGGCGCTCCCGAAGCAGGTCGCGGAGCAGTTCGTGATCGACCCGCACTGTTACGAGAAGAAGAGCCGGATGCCGGCCACGATTGTGTTCATGGACTTTGTCGGGTTCACGCAGACGTGTGAGAAACTTGCGGACGATCCCGACCGGCTCTCGTCCCATCTCGAACAAGCGATGGACCGGCTGGTCGCCGAACTGATCCGACACGATTTGATCATCGATAAGTTCATCGGCGATGCGATCATGAGCTTTCGAGGCGGTCCCCTCGTCAAAGGGACGCCCGAGGAGCATGCTTACCGGGCCGTGCGGGCCGGGCTCGATAGCCTGAAAGCGCTCGAATCGCTGGGCGACCCCTATTTCCGCCGGGTCAAAATCGGCGGGGCCTCATCCGACGATTGCCTCATCGGCGCCTTCGGCACCAGCGGGCGGCTGTCGTACACGATTCTGGGTGACGCTGTGAACATCGCCGCGCGTCTGGAGCCGGCAAGTGCCCAGTGCGGCACGCGAAACCTGTTCGAGGAATCGACGTTCCTGCTTTGCGCCGACCGTGACGACCTGGCCTGGCGCCGTTGGGGGCAAGTGCGGGTCGTCGGCCGCTCCTGTCCCATTGCCGTCTACGAGGCGTTCGACGCCGACCCGGCCGTCGACTTGTCGTTCATTGCCACCTTTCACCGCGCGCTCGAAGCGTTCGAGCACAACGATTTCGACCGCGCCCGCGACCTATTTCTCCTGGCCAACTCCCAGCGAGATGGCGATGATCCCCCGAGCCAGGGATACATCGGCTGGTGTGAGAGTTTGCTGCTCGAAGGACCGCCGGTGGGGTGGGAACCGGTGTTCGAGACACATAAGTGAGGAAATGGATAGGGCCGGTCCTTATTGAAACCAATGAGGACCGGCCCTCGATGAGTCGCGACAAATCGCTCAGTGCGTCCTGGCCGCCGAAGGCACCGGGCGCCACTTGCTCGCCTTCCGTGGTTGGGGCTTGGCCGGCTCTTCGGACTCCTCGTCGTCGGTCTCTGCCTTGGCAGTGGACGGCCCGAATGGGTCGTTATCGGCGCTCGGAGGCAGGTGCAGGTCGGTCGTCTTGGTGTCGTCCGTCCGAGCCGCGCCCTTATGCCAGCCAGTCTTTCGCGTTTCCGAGCGAGGTGCGCTCTGAGCGAGGCGAGGGGTCGTGATGCCAAGCAGCTCGGGTGGCGGGATGGTGACATCGTTGGCGTCGTCGCGGTCTGGCGACTGTGCTCTCGTGCGCGTCGGTTGGCGAGGTGGAGTCGCGTTGTTCTTGGCCAGGAGCGGACCCGAGTTCGACACTGGTGCGTAGAGCGCCATAAGGTTGTTGCGATCGAGGATGCGGTAGATCGACCGGGGCGTCGCGTACAGTCCGTGATCGCCGCGCGGTTCTGCAAAGTCGCAAACACCCGCCACGTAGCCGTCGTCGGTGTACAGTCCACCCCCCGACCGCCCTTGTTTGGGTGCGAAGCGGCACTCAATCGCCTCGTAAGCGTTATTGCCCGTGAGTCCGCGAACGCTCGGGTTCAGGATCATGGTGGTCCACGCCGTGGCGTCATGTCCCTCGGAGCACCCGACGGTCGTCATCTTCATACGCTGCTGAGGCTGCCACGAGGCCGGCACGACGCGCGAGTACGGCAAGCGTCGATTGGGACGGATGCGGATCAGGCCGACGTCGAGATTGAAGTCGTAGTCAACCGCCTCGCCGTCGTACGACTCGTTGGCGTAATGGACTTGCCCCGTGGGGTTCCCGCGCAACTGGCCGTCGAAGAGGTCGATCACGATCTTGTTCGGGAACTGCGACGGGTGTGCCTGGCGTCGGCCGTCAAGCTTGAAGATGTGGGCGCACGTCAGGATGATCGCTTCCTTGGGGGAGCTGTAGATGATGGTGCCCGAGCCAAACCCGATGGTCCCCTGGCCGTGGATCTTGATGCGCACGACGGTCATCCAGGGCTCAGGGTTGGTGCGAGTCCGGGGCGGGCGTTTCTCGCCCTCGTCCGCATCGTCGTCGTCTCGGTCGCGGATGGACCTGGCCACGGACGCGGGGAGCTTCGCTTTCGCTTCCTCGTAGAGACTTGTCAGGTTGCCGACGGGCTGTGCGCCCTGCGT
>DAIDJG010000082.1 GCA_027451445.1 Singulisphaera sp. | reverse complement strand
TACTTCCGAGATCCTTCTCGCGCGCGTAGCTGCCGAATGCCCGCCGGGCCTCGACAGAGATTCGAGCCCGAATCCTTGTGAAATCTGCCTTGATGGACACGACGATCGGGTCGAGCCAATCCGCAATTGCGTGATCCCGCGCGCTCCCCAGACCAATAGCGTTCGCCGCAAATAACTCGGCGCCCTCTTGTCACGGATACACTAAATCGTGTATTAGTTGACACGGAGGAACCACCATCATGGTGCGCAAGCAATCGCAAGTTGCGGAATCGGGCTGCTGCCCGCCAAACGATCCTTGCTCCTCGCGCCCTCCGCTCGCAGACCGGCCGCTCCTTTCGTTCGTCGAGGCGGTCAAGGTCATGGCGCTCTTCAAGATGCTCGCCAATGATACGCGCATTCGCATGCTCCATCATATCGTGCGAAGTCGAGAGGCGACGGTCACGGACCTGGCCAGGACCCTCGGCATGAAGCCGCAGGCGGTCTCGAACCAGTTGCTCCGGCTCTCGGACACCGGGATGCTCGCGTCTCGACGTGAGGGGAACAACGTCTATTACCGTGTCGTCAACGGCTGCGTCGCGCCCTTACTGGACCTGGCACTCTGCCTCATGGAGGACGAGGGGTGCGCGCTTCCCCCACACGGAGAACCGCATGAGTAACACCATCGAAGATATCGTGAGGCAGAAGTACGCCGCGGTCGCCGCGAGTGCGCTGACGAACGAGAGCGCCGGCGTTCGGGCCGTGGCCCAGGCGTTCGGCTATTCGGCCGAGGAGCTCCGCAGTCTCCCGGCTGAGGCCAACATGGGACTCTCGTGCGGTAATCCGGTGGCGACAGCTCACCTTCGCCCGGGTGAAGTGGTCGTCGATCTGGGTTCCGGCGGTGGGATCGACGTCCTCCTCGCGGCAAAGAAAGTCGGCGCCGAAGGCCGGGCGATCGGCATCGACATGACCGACGAGATGCTCGACCGGGCGAAAAGGAACGCTGAGAAGGCGGGCGCGTCGAACGTGGAGTTCCACAAGGCAATGATCGACGCATTGCCACTTGCCGATTCCTCGGTCGATTGCATTATCTCAAACTGCGTGATCAACCTCGCAACGGATAAGCGCGCCGTGTTTCGCGAGATGGCCCGCGTGCTCAAGCCCAGCGGGCGCGTCGCCGTCTCGGACATCGCGCTCAAGAAGCCCCTTCCCCCCGAGATCGGCCAGGATCTGCTGGCCTACGTCGGCTGCATCGCCGGCGCCATTCCGATCGAAGAGTACCGCGATGGACTCAAGGAGGCGGGATTCGCTCACGTCGAGATTATCGACTCCGGAGCCGACCTCAACGCCTACGCACAGATCGACGGTCAAGTCGGGTGCTGCGGCGGAGAGATGGCATCCGAGCCGGTCACGATCGGAACCTTGTCGTGCTGCACTCCTGCGCCGGTGGACTCGTCCGCCTGTTGCGCCCCGTCGAACCCAGTGGCCGAAGCCGAAGCGTGTTGCGCTCCGACTCAGGCCGAGACCCCCGAACTCTTCGCCCGCCTGGCGGAGCTCGCCCGTCGCCACAACCTCAACGATTATGCGGCCAGCGTGAAGGTCTTTGCGATCAAGCCTTGAATCCCCTGAGGAGACTCTCGCCGATGCACCTGACGCTTCTCGCCCTCGCGGGCCTCGCGGCCTCTCCCGTGACCAAAGATGTCGGCCCCCTCGTGCAAGCGCTCTGGGTCGTCCAGGCGTATGGCACGCCGGACGCTCTCAATTCGGCGAACGACGTGCGCGTGAAGGCGGTCCTTTCCAAGGCCCTCGCCAAGGACAACGCAATCACCCTCAAGGAGCTTGGAGGACTCATGCAGCCCGATGTCTTCAATAAACTCGCGGGCTCCGACGGCACGCTCGAAGGCGACGACATCAAACGCGCGCTCGATGCCGCCACGCCGGAAAGCCGGACGAAGCTCGCCTCCACGCTTCGAGCGCACGCCGAATACCTGACGACCGGCTTCGACATGATCGACGCGCTGCATCGTGAGGCCGGCGATGAACTCGCCCATTGGATCGCCGCCAATTACCAGCCGGGCAAGTCGCTCCACGTCACCGTGGTCTGCACGGGGAACTCCCGGCGCAGCATCCTCGGTTCCTCAATGGGCAACCTCGCAGCGGCTTATTACGGGATGCCCGAAATCCAGTTTCATAGCGGCGGCACAGCCCCAACCGCGTTCAACGCCCGCACCATCAAGGCGCTCAAGGCCGTCGGCTTCGAGGTCGAGCCAACCGGTAAGGAAGCCGAGCGCGGTGAACCGAAGACGGAGAACCCGATCTACCGTGTGTCGTGGGGAAACAGCTTCGAGACACGCGAGTTCTCAAAGCACTACGCCGACCCGAGCAATCCGCAGAAGGGCTTTGCGGCGCTGCTGGTGTGCAGCGAAGCCGACGCCTCCTGCCCCACGGTGAAGGGTGCGGCACTCCGCGTGTCGATGCCCTACCTCGACCCCAAGATTTACGACGGCGGGGCTTACGAAACGGCCAAGTACGCCGAGCGCCGGGATGACATCGGACGGCTCATGCTCGCCGTGATGGCCCAGGCCCGACGCGAGCTGGCATCCAGGGAGTCGACCGGACGATGAGCACAACAGTGCAAACGTGCCGTCCGAAGGCGTCGGGCCGCCTCTCGTTCCTCGACAGGTACCTGACGCTCTGGATCTTTCTCGCGATGGTCCTGGGCATCGCCCTCGGCCACTTCGCTCCGGCGATCACTGAGGGCGTCACTCGGCTTTCGGTCGGCACCACCTCGGTGCCGATCGCGGTCGGACTGATCCTGATGATGTACCCGCCCCTTGCGAAGGTCCGCTACGAGCGGCTTCCGCAGGTATTCCGCAACACGCGCGTGCTCGGGTTGTCGCTCGTTCAGAACTGGGTGATCGGTCCGCTCTTGATGTTCGGCCTGGCACTGGCCTTCCTCGCCGACCGGCCCGAATACGCGATCGGGCTCATCATGATTGGGCTGGCGCGCTGCATCGCGATGGTGATCGTCTGGAACGACCTGGCCAAAGGGGACGCCGAGTATGCGGCGGGCCTGGTGGCTTTCAATTCGGTCTTCCAGGTGCTTTTCTACTCGGTCTACGCGTATCTCTTTATCAAAGTCCTGCCGCCACTGTTCGGCGTGCACTTCGGCAGTGTCGATCTGTCACGCATCACGATCGGGGCGATTGCGCAGAGCGTACTGATCTATCTTGGCATCCCGTTCGTTGCGGGGTTGCTGACCCGGCTCGTCCTGCTGCGCGCGAGGGGCCAGGACTGGTATCAGCAGCGATTTCTACCGCGAATCAGCCCGCTAACGCTCATCGCGCTGCTGTTTACGATCGTTGTGATGTTCTCGCTCAAGGGCGCCTACATCGTTCGCAACCCGCTCGACGTGTTGCGGATCGCCGTGCCGCTCCTGGTGTACTTCGTGGCGATGTTTCTCGTGTCGTTCTTCATGGGTATGAAGCTCGGCGCGGATTACTCACAGACGACGACACTGGCCTTCACGGCCGCCAGCAACAATTTCGAGCTCGCCATCGCCGTGGCGGTTGCCGTGTTCGGCATCGATTCGGGCGCCGCGTTTGCGGCTGTCATAGGGCCGCTGGTTGAGGTGCCCGTGATGATCGGCCTGGTCAACGTCGCGTTTTACTTTCAGCGACGGCATTTCCAAACAGGCGCGACCGACGTGGTCGGAACGAGCGAGGTTTGATCGTTTTGGATCCATCCCCGACGCGCGCGGGCCGCTCTCGGGGATGGCCAGACGGTTCATGACTGTTGGGTGCGGATCGGCTCAGTTTCGTGTCCGACACCGGTTCCTGCCTTGAACAGCTCATAGGGGCAGGGATCGACGAACTCGACTCGGAGCAGCCGCCAGGACTCCTGGCTCCTGGGCCGGCCATGATGGCGGTCAACCCGGATGAGCGTCGCTTCGAGCCACTGATTCATCCGTCCATCCTTGGAGGCTACCAGAACACGAGGCCCAATCGGAATGTTGGGGCTCAGCACCGCCGCGCCGATCAGACTCATGTCGATCAGCACGCCGTCAGCGGATTGGAACTGACCCTTTTGCCACCAGCCCAGACTGATTGGATGATCGTTTGCAGGGTACCGACAGGCGCGTCGGCGTTCCTGATCGCGAGATTCGGGTGCGCTTTTTCGAAGTGTGTCGATAACTTCCATATTGCTTTGTAAACCTCAATCGTCCTCCTCGATTTGCCAACCTGGCGCACACGCTACCGCAACACGGAACGCAACACCAAGACCGATCGCCGTCATGTGGCGTTCAGGCATCGCCATGTTGCCGGATCGAACACCGGGGTCTCGGGGTCGCTCGGAGCGGTTTACGATCGCGTTGCGCACATCACCACGTCGAATTGTCCACACCAACTTGAAACGATAACGAGTTATCATTATATCATGTCCTCGCTTGCCATTCGGGTTAGTGTAAGAGCATACCGTATCGCGTTGGGGCAAGGCCCGCGCGAGCGAGCAGCACAACGATCCGGCACGCCGAGGCATGCGAAACGCGGACGTAAACCGCTGTGCGGCGCCAAGGAGACGGCATCGACGTTTTGCTCAGTCGGCTGATGGCCGCGTTTCGCACGGGAGCCAGCGCAGACCGAGCGTTCGCTGTGTTTGCGGGCCGATCCGCACGCGGTCAGCGATGCGATGGCCCACGACCCAAATGATCCCCAGAGTGTCGCAGACCAACGGAACGCTCGCGCGCTCGAATCGGGGAACGCGGCGCCCGCGCAGGAAGTCGTTGAGCGACATCGTCCCACCGTGCATCCCCAACGGCCCCCAACGATCGCCGTCACGGGGAGCGCGAATACAAAGGGGCAAGACCACCGCATCGCGATCAATCAACTCGTCGTGCGGCGAATCGAGGTCCACGATCGCTTCGACGCGTCCACGAAGCCAGGAGACGCTCCCCGGGATCGTGAGCGCCTGCGGAGCGAGCGAAGGCGTATCCTCATCGCAAGGAACTTCGGGACGCGTCAGGGTCAAAACGGCTTCCCCCGCCGCGATCATGACGCCGGTCGCGACGACCGTCCGCCCGTGATCCTTTCGGAGCCAACGCGCGATCCGATCCCAATGCTCGGCGCGCATAGCACGCTCGGGCCAACCGGCTTGTCGCCAGGCCAGTCGGACAACGTCGGCCCGCTGGAAGCGGGGCAAGGGGGTCAAGGGTTGGCGTTTGAGCACGATCTTATAGGAATCGATTTCCACAGTGGCGGTTCGCACCAGTTCGCGCGAGACAGCGAGCACGACAGAATCGGCCTGATTCACCAGGCGGCCCAGACGGACGAGCGACTCGACGACTCGTGGGTTGTAGTCCGCCGCTAACTGGGGCAACAGGTCATGCCGAATGCGCGCTCGGGTGCGCGAAAGATCCGCATTCGAGGCATCTTCGCGATACGACTGGCCCTGTGCCTCGAGTTCATCACGAAGCTGAACTCGGCAAACACCCAGCAGGGGCCGCACCAACGTCACGTTCTCGTTGAGCGCCCGGCGCCTCGGAATCCCAGCCAGCCCGCGAGGTCCCGTCCCTCGGAGGATGCGGTGAAGAATCGTTTCAGCCTGATCATCAAGCGTGTGCCCTACGGCCACGACGGACGCGCCCCGATTTTCGGCCACCTCGGCAAGCCATCGATAGCGTTCGCTGCGGGCGTCAGCCTCGAAATGAGCGGCCCGAATCGGCGCCCAGTGGCCAAGGTCAAAGGGCAAGTTCAGCGATTGCGCCAGATCGCCGACGAACTCGGCGTCGCGCTGGGCGTCGTTGCCTCGGACGCCGTGATTCAAGTGAGCCACGGAAAGCGACAGGCCGAATTCCGGAGCCAAACGGTGCAACACACGGAGCAGCGCGACGCTATCGCTACCGCCGGAGACCGCGACGACCCAGCGATCGCCCAGGCCGCGCCGTTGCCAGCACCTGAGAAGGCGTCGAACGTCGTCGATCCAGGTTTTCTGCACGCCCGGTCCCTCCGTTGGCGTTCAACCCGCGGCGCGGGGCGATCGCATTCTCACAAAGCCGAAGACCGGTTGTCAGATTACGCGTCCGCTGTTATCACTTCTCACGCTCCCTAGAATGATCGTACTCAATCGATGGTCCCGTGGCACGGGTCGGGTTCCGCCGTTCGGTTCCCCGCGTTCGTAAGGTACCTGCCGCGCTTCGGCGCTCACTTTCTGAGGTACTCGAGGCTTGACCCGACAGTCGCTTGTGCGCGATCTTCTGCGTTGTCCGCGTTGTCGCGGTGAATTTGACGAGTGGGAAGGGGCGACGTCGCTCCGTTGCCGTACCTGTGGGTCGGAGTACCCGGTCACGAACAACGTCCCGAGACTCTCGGGCGAACCCTACGTGGCCAGTTTCGGCCGGCAGTGGAATCGGTACGACGTTGAGCGACCCGAGGAAGACGAAGCCACGTTCCGCGTCAAGACGGGCACAGACGCGAGTGCACTGTCCGGCCAGCTTGTGCTGGACGCGGGCTGCGGTGGAGGTCGCTACTCGAAACTCGTCGCGCGGCACGGAGCCCGAGTCGTCGGCGTGGACCTGAGTTCCGCGGTCGAGAAGGCCGCGACGCTTTGCGCGGATTTGCCCAACGCCACAATCGTTCAGGCCGATCTCCTCAACCTGCCGTTGGTCGAGCATACGTTTGATTTCGTGTTCTCCATCGGTGTACTCCACCACACGCCCGATGCGCGCGAAGCGTTTCGGCAGGTCGCGCGGCGCGTGCGGCCGGGCGGCAAGCTCGCAGTGTGGCTCTATCGCAAGAACATCCTTCCCCAGGAATGGATCAATTCCGGGCTGCGTGCACTGACCTCGCGATTACCCGCGAGGGTGCTCGAACCCTTGTGCGTGGGACTCTCGTTGATCGGTGGCATTCCGATCGCGAACAAAATCCTGAACAAGGTCGCCAACTTTTCCAATCATCCGGATTGGACCCTGCGTGTCTGCGACACGTTCGACTGGTACGCGCCGAGGTACCAGTCGCATCATACCCTCGACGAGTTGAAAGCGTGGTTCGCGGACGAAGGCTTCGTCGATATCGAGGAGCTACGACCCGCGCGCAGTGGTCGGTTCTACGATTGGGCTTACCGGAACAACCTTGTGATCGGCAGCGGTGTTAACGTTGTGGGCACGCGCTCACGCTAGCGCCGTTTGTTGCGACCGAGCACTACAGCGCCAGCGGCCATTTTTTCTTGATCACGCGACAATCCTCGGGGCTGTCGGCGATCACCTGAACGTGGCAGCCGAGCATCTCATCCGCGCTTCCCGGCCCGAACTTGACGCGTTTCGGCGGCGAGTTGGGGTTGCTCGGGTTCTGGGCGGAGTTGTCGTAGACGGCGTCCAGGTAGAGCTTGGTTCCCTTCGGAAGCTTGATCGGCAGGACGTACTGGTACTGCCCTTGCCAGTTGAAATCCCAGTCCTTGATCCAGAGCATCGGCACAACCCGTCCGTCAGGTATTTGCGCGACGAGCTTCAATTCGCGCATGAGGTTGTGTCCATGGGGAATCAGACCGTACGCATGCATATTTGCCGGTAACGTGGCCACGACGGAGATCTTGTGGTTGGGTTCGCCCGGTGGAATGTCGATCCGCGTCGACCAAAGCGGCACGCTCGCCATGAGCCGGGTCGGCGGTGAGTCGCGGAAGTAGAGGCCGATGGTCGACTGGTCGATTTCCCGTTTGCCGCTCGGGTGGTAGTGGACCATCAGGATCAAGTTCGCCGTGGTGTCGAGGGTTTTGCCGGTCCCCTTGGGCCAGAGACGCGGGGTGGTGCCCGGAATCCATTCCGCAAGGCCGGGGCGCTGAATGTCGACGCCGCCCCACGACTTAAAGCCTGGGCCAGGTTCCGCCAGGTCGCGTTTTTTCATTTCGTCGCCATGATCGATGAAGATCCGCGCGTGATGCACGACCCGTCGATTCCCTGGGCGGAACTCCACTCCCGCTACGGTTCGCTCCTGGTCAAGGTTGAGCGGAATCACGAATGACTGGTAGACGTCCTCGCCGCCTGGCACCACGGTGAAAGGCTCCGGCATCTTGAGCACGAGATCGGGCTGACCGAGCCCCCAGCCTTTGGTGAACGAAGGTGGGGCGGGGAGATCGCGAGCATCGCCTTCCTCGGCGCCCGTGTCGGCCCAACGTGCGATGGTCGCCATTTCCTGCTCGGAGAGACGGAGGTCGTCGAGAAAGATCCCGTGGCTGTGGTCGGGCTTCCACGGCGGCATGCGGCGGCTATCGGTGACTTCCTTGAGGAATTCCGCCCGCTTTGATGCGTCTCGGTACGAGAGCAATGAAAACGGCCCGACCTCGCCCGGCCGGTGGCATCCTGCACAGTTCTTCCAGAGGATGGGCGCAACGTCCTTGTTGAAGGTGACCCGCGTAGAATCAACACCTGACGCTGTTTTCGGTGACGGCAATGCGGCACCCACGACTTCGACCGGCGTCGCGTTCGGCATCTCCTCTGCGAGCACAGCCTCGAGGGCCGTAACAAGGTCGCCTTGACGATCGTTACGGCGATCGCCCAGCCAATCCACAGCGCCCCGATAGAGCACATGTCCATCGGGAGAAAGCAGAACCGCTTCCGGTGTCGTCGTCACACCGGCCTCGCTCGCAACGGTCTGGTGAGGATCGAGGAGTATCGGGAAGCGCAAACCGTGTTTCTCCGCATGCTGCGCCGCCGCCTCGGACGAAATGGCGGGATCGGTGTGCACGCCGAAGAACGCAAAACCTTTTGTCCCGTAAATCTGGGAGAGCCGCGCGATGTCCCTGACGGGCGACTCCAGAGCCACAGTCGCGCTGTCACGATTACCTGCGACGCTCACAAGGTCCGGAGGTGTTTGATACGAGCCTTCGCTGCCGAGAAAGAGAAGCACAACGCCGCGGTGCTCGGACCATTCAGCCGCCGAGTGAACGATCCCATCAACGTCTTTAAGTGCAAACTCTTTGACACGTCGACCGTCGTTGAGAGCTGTGGGAAGTGGTGCTTTCTCGGGCGCCTTGGTCGCGTTGAGCGCGTACGGCACGGCGGCGGCCAGCCCAAGCGCCAGAAGGAGCCCCAGCCTCCGTACCTTTCGGCGCATAGGGTTGGGCGGAGTTGTCTGAGTCTCCGAACCGCTCTCTCTGATCTTAAAACGGAATCGTCGGGAGAGCAGCGGCACCCGATCTGTGTCAGTAGGACGCTCCATGGCTCTCTCTCCCTTACCGACCTTGAATCGAGGACTTCACGCGCGACGACAACGCGATCAGCGCCGCTCGACCGCCTGACCGGCGACTTGTGATTCCGCACCTGGCATCAATGCCGACGCGTCGCGGAGGCTGAGGATGTAGTATTCGCACTGCCTCCGGTTACGGAACCACGGCCCCGACTGATGCTCGACCTGAGGCAGCGCTGCGATCAGCGGTGCAAAGCTGGCGCGCTGCTGGCCAGTGACCGTGGGATCGAAGTAAACAGCGACGTACTCGGCCCCGAGGCGACGGTATTTCTCAAAGCTTTCTCGCCAGTTGCCGGGCAGCGTATAACACTGCTCGACCCAGCCCTGCCGGCGACTGTAGTGCACCTCGGGCCAGCCGATCCGCTGGCCGATGACGACGACCTTACCATCCGGCGGGCAAATCTGCTTGAGCCGTTCCGCAACAACCATGTGGCCGACTTCCACCTCATACTTGGCCTTCATGACCGACGGCGATTGGATGATCGCGATTACGAGAACAGTGGCGGCTCCCGTCGCGAGAGTCGCGCGCGGCCAGCGCCGGGCTACGGCCTCTTCGGCCGCTTTCCACCCGAGTGCCCCCCATGTAGCCAGCACGGGCAGAATCAACAATTCATAATAATCATGATCCATGAGCTTCGGGGCAAATAGAAAAAGGAACGCCACACCGACAGCCGTCCAGCTCCAAAGCGGTCTCGAGCGACGTTTACCGCGCAGGGCGCCGACGACACCGATCGCGATTAACACGGCCGTCACCGGTCCGCAATCGTTGACAAAGAGCCCCAAGGTAAGTCGCTGGTAGAGCCGAGGACTCCAGAGCGAACCCGGCACCTGCCAGAAGAAGTAGGCCGTTCGGGTGGTCGGGTTCGGAAACCGCAGAAAGACGCCGACGATCCAGAGAAAAATCGGCACGGTGACCGCCGCAACAAGGAGGATGAATCGCCTTGTAAACCAGGCTCTCCAGCCGCCCTGACGATACGCCATGTCGGCGAGGGGGATCAGGATCACCAATCCATAGTATTTAAACATGGCCGCAAGCAGCCCGGCGACGCCGCTCGCGATGAGCCATCGCGTACGTTCGCCCTCGTCGAGGTATCGGCGATAGAAGCCTGCGCAGAGCACCATGCAAGCGAGCATTCCGGGGTCGGGAAGAACGGCTCGGCCGTAAAAGACCAACAGGGGTGTCATCGCCAGCAGGAACGCGGCAACGAGCCCTGTCTCCCGATCAAATTCACGACGCATCAGGTCGTAGAGAGCGAGGATTGCAACGAGCGTCGCCAGCAGACTCACGACTCGACCGAGCCATTCATGCTCGCCAAACGCGCGGTAACTTACACCCAAGATCCCGTTGAAGAGCGGGACCTCCTCGTTGATGACCATCCGGTCGCCGTCTTCGTTCAGGAAGTCGAGGCTCATCCGGAAGGGGTTCAGAGGTGCTCGCGCAATGTTTCGCGCGTGGTTCGCCTCGTAAATCTGCTTGACGTACAACTGGTCGAGCAACGGGCCCTGGAAATGATGGAGCCGCATGACCGTCGCGACGATAAGGAGCAACCCGAGCGCGAGGGTCCGTGCTCTGGGACGACAGATGATGGGATCGGCCACGAGACCTCCTTGTCGCGAGTGCCAGCGGCCCTCTGGACCGCGCAGGGATCATCCAGCGCGCAGCGCGGTGCGATTTCAATGCATCTTCCGGTTTTTCGGAAGAGCGATCGTGCGAAGATCACACGTTTTTTCGGCCCATCTGACGGGTCGAGCCCAAGGTCGCCACGCTGAGCGTCGTTAGGGAGTCGCGCCAGCCGCACGATTGGGCCAAACGCGATAGCCTTCAAGACTCGTTTCAATCCGATACAGGCTCTTTCCCGCGGTCACGTACAGGGTTTTCCCTTCCGGGCCGCCGAATTCGACGTTGGTTGGGGACTCAGGAACGGGGAGAAACCCCAACCAATCTCCTGAAGGGGAAAACACGTACACCCCCGCCTTGGCCGCTTGCCCCGCGGCACCGACGATCCGTCCATCAGTGGTCACCGTCATCCCATCGATTCCCCGGCCGGCACCGAAATCGTGCAGCACCCGAGGGTTCTTGACGGTTCCGGCGGAATCGAGGTCCAGGGCGATAAGAGCGCGTCTAGTGAGTCCACTGTCCGCCACATAAAGCGTTTTCCCATTGGGGCTTACGACCAGACCGTTAGGTTTGCGCACGGTGGTCTCCAGACGGTGGACCGACCCGTCGGGATCAATGCGGAACACCGCTTCAAAGTCGAGCTCGCGGGGTTCGTCGCCAACGTACCGGGGGTCTGAAACGTAGATTCTCCCCTGGCGATCGACTGCAACGTCGTTCGGACTGTTGAAGCGCTTTCCCTGGTAACGGTCGGCGAGCGTTCGCACGGTCCCATCGCGTTCCGTAATCGACACCCGGCGGCCTCCACCGGTATTGGCGCCTTCCGCGGCGATCAAACGTCCTCGAGGGTCGAAGATGAGGCCGTTGGCCCGGCCGCTCGGTTCTCGGAAGACCGTAACGCGGCTGGTTTTCGGATCGAATCGCATGATGCGATCGCCGATGTCTGAGAACAGGATCGCCCCATCCGCAGCCAGTGCGCCTCCCTCGGTAAAGCTGCCCTCGCCCCAGAGCTTCTCTAACTTCGCACCCTGTGCCACGATCACATCAGCGTTCGCTGGCTCGTCCGCCAATAACGCGAAAATTACGGCGAGGAGGGACAGGGTCATGTCGGTAACTCCTTGGGGGGCGTTAACCCTCGGGCAGACCGAACAGCAAGGGACCGTAACGAAACGTCCAATCAGCCATGTACGACCCATCGATCGACGCGAGCACGATCAGGAAGCCCAAGCATGCCAGCGCGGTAGGGGACGATCGAACCGGTTTGTGAGCCCGCAGGTCAGCCATGAGTTCTGCGCGGTCCTGGGCGCGGAACAGGAGCGAGGTTGACGGTCTGATCAGAACGAAGAGCGTGAAAAACGGCAAGGCGCGCGCGACGGCAATGTCGGGCCAATCCCACGGGTAAACCGCGGCCTCATTCCTGATCATCCATCGCAAGACCAGAACCGCCAGAGCCGCGTTGAGCGTACTCAAGAAAACCGCCGCCCATCGGGCCCATGGTCGAAACTGCCGCAGGCCGAGACCGACCGGGAGAAAGAGAAGCGCCATCCCGAGCGGCCAGAAAACATTGACCACCATGAGCGACGGGAACGTTCCCGTTTCTCGGAAAGCCATCAACTCTGGGATCACCATCAAGAGTGCGCGTAGGGCCAACCCGTAAAACAAGAGACCGAGTCGGCGCACCGTCCGCGCCTGGTCCAAACGAGCGTCTGTGGGACGCTGGCGACCGCGCACCGCCTCCCCGATGAGAAAAGCCGCGACGATCGCGGGGAGCAGATACACGTTGAACCGAGCGATCAACTCGGCGCGATCGATGTCATGCCAGCCGATGGCGTCGGTCCTCCGGCTCGAGCGGGCTCACGAAGTTTTCGATCGAAGTTCTACCGCACTCTCGGGAGCCCCACCACTCGCGGCGCAACCGCTATCCGATCGTCGATGTTCGGCGCTGCCACCACGAATTTCTCGTCGATCACCGACGCTGCGATCACGCACGGGTCAGACGACGGCGATCTCGCCACGCTCACTCCGCCCATTCCCGGCGCCGAGGGAGTCAGGATGATCCAAGGCCGTGCCGGTGCCCCTGTCGGGAGCACCGGGATGCCCACCATGTTGACGCGGCTCGGTGGCGCCGCAGATGCGGACTCACCCCAAAAGCACCCGATCCCGCACAGCCCGATGAGTCCGGCCCCAGCGATCCAGCACGCTCGAAACGACTTCATGGCCGCTCCTCCGCACAGGGTTCGTAACTGGTCAAACGAATTTCATAATACAGAGAGAAACGTGCGGGATCGAGATTTCTTAGATGCTAATTCGGTCCGCTCACTGGCTCCCGTGCCGACTGGGCCTTTGCCCCCAAGGGAGCGGCATCGTGGGAGGTTTGCGGTGGAGGTCCCGACGCGGATCTTTGGGGCGACCGTGAAAATAGAGGATAAAGCGAACGAGTTGCTTGACCGCCTCTTCATAGGCCTGGCGGCCCTTTTCGGCCGTCGCCAGCTCGGGCTCGCCGAGGACGCCGGTCTCGGAATAGCTGCTGGTCCAGGAGATGATCGTGGCGGGTCCGGCGGCGAACAGGTCGACCCAGTTGAACGGACTGTGCTCTTCGTTGAAGCTGATCACTCCGTTCTTGATCAGGTCCTTGCGGACGTTGCCGCCGTCGAGGTGCAGGTAGAGCGACGTCTCGAGCTCGCAGGCGTGGGCGCAGCCGCCGGGAAACTTGCTCTGGCGCCAGCGAGGGAGAAATTCCTTGTCGACCGTCAACAGGTTCCACCACGCGGCCAGGATGCACTCAGCGTCGGTTTCAAGGTTGGTCCGGCGTGCGACCAGGTCGAGATTCGGCATGTTCGAGCCATGGCCGTTGAGCAGCAAGATCTTCTTGAAGCCGTGGTAGGCAAGACTTTTGGTGATGTCGAGCACCTGGTGCATGAAGTGCTCGAAGTCGGTATTGATGGTCCCGGGGAAATCCATCACGTGACCGGTGTAGCCGTAGCAGACGGTGGGGAGTACGAGCGCCTTGTCCGCGACCTCCCGCGCGGCGCCGAGCGCGATTCCGGTCGGGCAGACGATGTCCACGTCGAGTGGAAGATGGTGCCCGTGCTGTTCGACGGCACCACAAGGGACTATGCAGACCTTGCCCAGATCGACGGCGTCGTTGATCTCGGGCCAGGTCAGTTTCTCGTAACGATATTCTGTCGAGGCACGGCTAGGCTGGGTCATGGGATCCTCAGTGAGCGAGCGCTGGCGGTTCGACGGAGGCGCCTTTCGTCTCGGATTTACCGGAGAGCAGGTAGAGTACAGCCATCCGCACGGCAAGCCCGTTGGTGACCTGATCGAGGATCGCGGAATGGGGACCGTCGGCAACCTCTGGGGTGAGCTCGACGCCCCGATTGATCGGCCCCGGCGCGAGCAAGAGCAGGTCGGGCTTACCTTTCTTGATTCGGTCCTGAGTCATGCCGTAAAGACGGAAATACTCAGCGATCGAGGGGAACACCGAGCGCTGATCGCGCTCGAACTGGATGCGCAGGACGTTCACAACGTCGAGCCTGGGCAGGACATTGTCGAGGTGATAGGCCACTTCGCAGCCGAGGCGTTCCATCCCCCGGGGAACGAGGGTCGGCGGCCCGCAGAGAATGACGTGCGCCCCGAGCTTGGTGAGCCCCCAGATGTTCGAGCGGGCAACGCGCGAGTGGCTGATATCGCCCACGAGGCCAACGGTGAGCCCCTCGATCCGCCCCTTGGCGCGGCGGATCGTGAGCATATCGAGGAGACCTTGGGTGGGATGCTCGTGGGCGCCGTCGCCGGCGTTGATGATGGAGGCCCCGACATGCTTCGACAAGAGGTGGGGAGCGCCCGGGGTCGGGTGCCGGACCACCATCACATCGGCGCCCATCGCCTCGATGTTCTTGGCGGTGTCGATGAACGACTCACCTTTGGAGATACTCGACGCACTCGCCGTGAAGTCCTGAGTGTCGGCCGAAAGGCGCTTCGCGGCCAGGCTGAAGCTGGTACGGGTGCGCGTCGAGTTCTCGAAGAACAGGTTGAACACCACCCGACCGAGCAGCGTGGGGACCTTTTTGCGGCTGCGGGTCGAAACCTCGACGAACGAGTCAGCCGTGTTGAGGATCGCTTCGATCTCATGTTTTGACAGGTCTTCGAGCCCCAGCAAATGCTTGCGACCCCAGGGCGTCGGCTCGGCGGGGGAGTCGTTCGAGGGGCGCGTCACGGCAAGTAGCTCCTGAGACTGAAACGAGGTCCGGACGACCCTTAGTTAGCGCTGGTGCTCACAATTTCATCCACCGGATCGATCGGCGTGATTCGGACCCGGACCCTCTGGCTCCCCTCAACCTGCACCTTCAGGCCCACCACGTCAGGCTGTATCGGGAGCTCGCGTCCGCCACGATCGACCAAGACCGCCAGGCGGATTCGCGCAGGTCTGCCCAGGTCGCAAACCGCATTCAACGCTGCGCGTACCGTGCGACCGGAATACAGGACGTCATCCACGAGAATGATCTCGGTGCCATCAACATCAAACGGAACATCCGTACCTCGTAAGACCGGCCAGTGATCGGCCTGGCCGATATCGTCACGATAAAGGGTGATGTCGACGGCACCAACCGGTATCTCTTGGCTCACGATCGGCGTCAGCAAGCGAGCGAGCCGTTCGGCCAGAGGAACACCCCGGGTCCGAATGCCGACCAGGCGCAGGGGCACATTGGCCTGCCGGCCGGCAACGATCTCCCGAGCCATTTGTGCCAGGGCCGTTTCGAGTTCCTTGGCGACAAAGAGCCTGGTTTCGGAATTCGGCATCAATCACCCTCCCGCGCGGTTTGGACGGTCTGGGGGAGGTCCAGGCTGGGATGGTAGCACCGAGGCAAAGCGGTTGCAATACGCAGGCTCTGCGGCAAGCGGAACCTCTCCGGCGGGACTTCCCGCCGTACGGTACAAACTTTAAAGTTATCTTGCGAAACCCGAATCCTAGGGTTATGTTTGCTCGATGCCAATTCCAATGATTGGATTCTTCTTGTTTCACGGACGAAGCCATCCCGCTCCCACCAGTCTTCTTCGCCTCTGAGCAACGACATGACGTCTTCCACCATTTTGCTCGATCCGAGTCGGCTGCCCGACTGTGCGCCGGCAAACCTGGCGCTGCTTTATCGCGGCAATCGCACTCCCTTCCTGCCGCTCCTCGACGCTCCCCTGCAAAAGGCCGTTCTCGCTGCGGACCCCGATCCTCGGGCGAGCCGCTGCGCGGGCCGACCCTGGATTGCGGGCGACTGACCCTGACGCTTCGCGACCTGCCCTTTTGAATGCCGCAAACCGCCGTTATCGCTGAATTCCGCGCATATCGTTCATTCCCCCCAAACTCTCGCCACCACACTCGTAGGCGTTGAGTTGAGCCTTGGCGACGAGCAGTGGACCTTACGTACGCAAGGCCTCGCGAGTCCTTTCGATTTTTTTCACGGGCCGCGCGCGCTCCCCGCCTCGAATTGCGTTTGGGAGTGTGTGAGGACGTAGTCGAGACCCTCGGCCTCACAACACGATGGGATCGTCAGTCTTGTGCTTATTCCTTCGGGGGGAGGAGAACCAGGACTGACGATCCTTTTTTGCGCGCTCGGCTTTCCATCGACGCCCATCCCCAATAACCGCCGTCCCCAACGCAAGATCAACGCTGGAAAACCGACCCAATTCAGGGCGCAGACCTGTCTCGGGCGCGTAGCGGATCTAGTCACTCAAAGCGCCGCCAGACCCCACAAAACCCCGGGGCCGCACAGGCATACTCAGGCTCGCCATCCTATCAACGGCGAGTCCGAGTGGTGATTTCTCAAGTGCAACCGGGGTACGCCCCGGCTGCACGATAAGCCGGGACGCGTGTGCGCGTGATCCCCATTGAGCGTAGGAGTTACGCAGTTGGAATGACCACGCTGCCGCGAGTAGCGTGCCCTCGTTCCCACGCTCCTGCGTGGGAATGCAGTCTTGACCGCTCTGCGGTCGCCCCAGCGGTGCGTTTGCTGAGCCAAGTCTGGCGCTGCCAGTAGCCGTCGGCGAAATCTAGCGCAGAAGACGACGCAGAGCGTCGAAGACGGCATCCCCCACGCGGGAGCGTGGGAACGAGGATCTCCGTGTGAGGCGAACCAAAACATCAACTGCTTAACTAACATAAAGAATATTTATACTTTCGCTCCGGTGGGTACACGAAAGGCGGGTCGCCCCGCATGGGATTGGTCGCCACCAGCGGCTCGTTCGACAGCCATGTACACGGATTGTCCCAGGCCGCGCGAACACACTTCGTAGAGTTCGTTCCGGCAGGTGAAGAAGGCCTCGACGACGCGCGCGTCCCATGCCGAGCCGGCGCCGTCCCAGAAGATCGCCTCGATTTTCTCGCGCGGTAGTGCTGAGCGATAGCGGCGGTCCGACATCATCGCGTCACACGAGTCGGCGACTGCAAGAATACGCGCCATCAGCGGAATCGCTTCGCCGGCCAACCCGTCAGGGTATCCCCTGCCGTCAATTCGCTCGTGATGGCCGCGGATTGCTGGACAAAGATACGCCAGGCGTGAGACGCTCTCGATGATGCGTTCCCCCAGCGCCGGGTGCTCGCGCATGTGGGCCGCTTCGCTCGGACTCAGGGGCCCAGGCTTCAGGAGCACGTCGTCTCGAATGCCGATTTTGCCCACGTCGTGGAGGAGCCCTGCCAGATAGAGGTCGCTGATTTCGCCGCGGGCAAGCTTCATCTCCTTACCAAGCCGGGTCGCGATCCGGGCCACGCGCTCACTGTGCCCGCTCGTGAGGGGGTCCTTGGCCTCAATCGCCGCCGAAAGGCAGCGAACGATTCCAAACAGCGTTTCTCGGAGCTTGTCGTAGAGGTGCAGATGCTGCTCGTGCGCGAGCTGTAGGCGCCAGATCACGCGCATCGCGCGGAAATCAGAGGCCTGGAGACGCCGGTCCTCTCCCAGACCAACCGCGATGAGGTAGGCAGGCCGAGGCGCCTCAACGGGGAGAAACACCGCGCTCTCGACGGAGCCTACACCCGAGATCGTGCCCACACGAGTCGGTTCCTCCGGTTGCCAAACTCCACCCTCGCCGAGGCAAGCGGCGACGGTACGGCTGAACTCGCGGTACCAGGTGGTCGGGGCTTTGATGGTGCCGTCTACCTCCAACACACCGTCGATGTGCTTGGAGTAGAGAAAGACAAACGAGGCACCCGTCGCCTCACGGATCGCCGCCAACGCCTCGGAATACTGATCCCGCGCGTGACGGCCGCCCCGTAGTTGTTGGAGAAACCGCTCTAAAGCGTCCCATGCCGCATCGTTCGCCGCGTTCGCAAGTCGAACACATTCGGATGGAGAAACCGCGGTATTCAGGAAATCTACAGTAGTGTTCATCCAGGGGCTTTAGGAAGCCGGCCTCCTGTTCAGGTCTCTGCTACCGTTGGTTGATGTTACCGTAGAACCGCCGGTGAGGGTTCGCATTCGGACGTGATCTTAAAACGACTCTGGGCTGACGTGCGTTGGAAAAAAACCTCCGGGCACCCGATCTTTTTGCCAGATCGTTCCGCTTAACCTAATGTTCTTAAACGCTGGTGATCTTCGCACCAGTGCGAGAAGGCCTCCGACGCTGGAGGCTCGTTGGCGAAAAGCATTGGTTCGGTGTATCGAGCGAAGAAGCTCGGGTCCGCGTTTCCGCCTGAGAACTGGGGCGACGTTTGCCCCACTGAGGATTTCGATGACGGACAGGGACAGGGTTCTGCACCATGCGCCCAAGTTGGGGACAAATGGGTCGGACTGGTGCGCGAACACGTCGAGCCACGACGTGTTTCTCGATTTCGATTTTGGCGAATCGGCGGCGCCGGCAAGCGCCAACGTGCCCACACCAGCAGATCGACAGGTTCCGCCTCAATCTCCGGCGTTTGGTTCCGATCCGTGCTGGCCCCCTTCGATCCCTCCCGAGAACAGTTCTGACCGCGTTCGGTTTCCGCAGGTCCCCGGTTACGAGATCCTGGACGAGCTTGGCCGCGGAGGCATGGGCGTCGTCTACAAGGCTCGCGAGCGTCGGCTCAACCGATTCGTCGCGCTGAAGATGATTCTGGCCGGCGACCACGCTGGTCTTTATGCGCTCGAGAGACTACGGACGGAAGCCGAGACCATCGCCCGTCTTCAACATCCCAACATCGTTCAGATCTACGCAATCGGCGAGTGTGACGGACTTCCTTTTGTCGTGCTCGAGTTCGTGGAGGGGGGAACACTTTCGGAGCGTGTCGATGGCAGACCCTGGCCATTCCAGACCGCGGCGCAACTTGTCGAGTGCGTGTCGAGAGCGGTCTCCCACGCGCACCAACTGGGGATCGTGCACCGAGACCTCAAGCCCGCGAATATCCTGTTAACTCTCGATGGAGAGCCCAAGGTCTCCGACTTCGGTCTGGCAAAGACCGCAGAGCATGACTCGGGCTTGACCCGTACCCAGTCGATTCTTGGTTCGCCGAGTTACATGGCACCGGAGCAAGCGGGCGGACACGCCAAGGACGTCGGTCCGGCCGCCGACGTTTACGCGCTGGGAGCAAACCTGTACGAGCTTTTGACCGGCCGTCCTCCGTTCGTCGCGCCGTCGGTCCTGACGACCCTCGAGATGGTGAAGAACGCCGAGCCCGTTTCACCTCGGCGACTTCAGCCCAGCCTGCCGCGTGACCTCGAGACGATCTGCCTGAAATGCCTCGAAAAAAATCCGCGCGAACGGTACGAGTCGGCCGAGGCACTCGCGGACGACCTTTTGGCGTTCCTGGAGGGTGAGGCCATCCGGGCCAGGCCGACATCGTCCTGTGAGCGGGCCGTGAGATGGGTACGCAAGAGGCCGTCGACAGCCGGATTGATCCTGCTGAGTCTTGTGGCGCTTGTCGGCTTGGCAGGGAGTTGGGCTGCGTACCGCGCCGAGAACTCGCGACGGGCTCAGGACGCGATTCAGAACGTTGAGAGCCTCCGCGCGCGAGCCGGGCAGTTCGTGCGTCTCGGTGAAGAGTCGCTCCGCCACGCGGATTGGGCGGGGGCCAGGAGCCAATTGAGTAGCGCGCTCGCCCTCATCGGCACGGAGGCCCGGCTCGGCGCGATGCGCACCGAGGTGGAGCGGCTGCACGCCGAGAGTGTCCGTAAGCTCGAAGAACAAAAAGCGCGAGACGCGGCGCGCAGCCGGCTCAATGAGCTTCAACGTCTCTACGACGAAGCCGTGTTTTACCAGTCCGATTACACCGGGCTGAACACGGAGGCCAACGTGCTCGCCAGTCGCCGCGCAGCACTCGGTGCTCTCGAGTTATTCGACCTGGACGCTGCGCCGCCCGTACTCAAGGGAGCTCGCCACGAAGCGCTCGAACTTCAGACAATCCGGACAACGGGTTACCAACTTGTTCTCATCCTGGCTGAAGCGACAGCGCGAGCGTTCGGAGACGAAGATCCCACGCGTCAGGCATTCGAGGCTCTCCGAATCCTGGAGACCGCCACGAAGTTGCAAGCCCCGAGTCCGGCTTTCTACCTTCGCCGTGCCGCGTTGCTGAAAACGCTCGGCGACGCGGAAGCCGCCGACATCGAGAGACAGAAGAGCGAAGCGGCATCTCGGTCGGCCTGGTCCGCCGTGGACGATTTCCTGGTCGGTCAGCAGGCGTACCGCGAGAATGACCTCAGGCGGGCAGCCTCGTCGTTCCATCAGGTTCTGTCCCGACAGCCTGATCACTTCTGGGCCCAGTATCTGCTCGCCGTCTGCGATCTCAAAGCACATCGTGCCGCCGCTGCACAGGCTGGGCTGCTCGCCTGCCAGAGTCGCCGGCCAAAGTTCGTTTGGGCCTACCTCCTTAAGGGTTTCGCTGAGGCCGAGCTCCGAGAGTTCGACCTGGCCGAGGCCGATTTTCAACGGGCCCAGGAACTGGGGCTCGATCATGAAGCCCAATATGTGATGCTCGTCAACCGCGGCGTGTTACGCATCAAGCGCACCCAAAATGATGCGGCGATTGCCGACCTCGAAGCGGCGGTCGCTCTCAAGCCCAACCAGTTTCAGGCGTACGTCAACCTGGCCCAGGCTTACCAGAACCTCAATCGTCTCGCCGATGCCACGCAGACCCTGGACCGGGCCATTGCCCGGGATTCGCGCCAAGCCCTGCTCTATAGAGCACGCAGCCTGGTTTACCGGGCGTGGTCGCGAGCCGATCAAGCCCTCGAAGACCTCCGGCACGCGATCGCGTCGTCGTCACCGGATGACCCTTTGCTGGCAAGCGACTACATCGAGCAAGGACTTCTGCTCCACCTGTCCGGTCGCGACGAGGAAGCTCTCACCGCCTGCGAACAGGCGATGTCCCGGGATGCCAGCCGGCTCGACATCCAGAGCCTCCGCGGAGTTGTGCTCGTGGCGCTGAAGCGGTTCGACGAAGCGATTCCTGCATTCGATCGTTGCCTCTCGAAAGGGAAACCGACTCCGGAGCTCTATGAGGCCCGCGGAGTCGCGCACGCTTCTCGCGGCGCTTATTCCAAGGCGATTTCCGACTACACGCTCGCATTGAGCATGGGACGGAACACGGCATCGCTGTTGAGCAATCGAGCCTGGGCTTATCTCTTTAGCGGCGCGTCCGAGCTTGCGGTCAACGATTTCGATGCGGCGCTGCGCATCGAGCCGGGGAACAGCCACGCCCTGAGCGGCCGGGCCCTCGGGTGCGTACAACTCCGCAGGCCAATCGAGGCGGTCGACGACGCCCGCGGCTCGCTGTCCGCGGAGACTACGGACGCACGCCTCGTCTACAACGCTGCGCGGGTGCTCAGCCAGGCCGCGGCTTGTCTCGAAACCGACGCCGCGCGGACGAAGGACGCCTGGGCCACCGCCGGCCAGTACCGCACCGACGCCGTCGGCCTGGTCGCTCGTGCCCTGGAGCTCACACCCAAAGCCGACCGACCCCGCTTCTGGCTCGAAGTCGTCCGCAACGATGCGGCGCTCGATCCCATCCGGCGTTCGCAGCGATTTACTCAGATGGACGGCCGGGTGGTCAGTCCAAATGACCGACGCGTCTCGCGGGGGGAGGCGGCACGATGATCTCTCGTCGCACGCGTCCCGAACTTGAGCGGCGTTCTCGGGCGTCGCGAACGCGATCGGTCACACGCCTCGCGTTCGAACGCCTCGAAAACCGGTGCGTCCTGAGTGCCTTCGATTCCGTCGCTCAAGCTGCGATCGACCTCGGCATCGATCCAATCAAATCCGCAACCGGTGAGATCGCCCAACTCGGCGGGCAAGACGTGTATCGAGTTACCCTCGACACGCCAGGACGGGTCGTCGCAAACGTTCATCCCAACGGGTTTCGGACGCTTCTTTCTCTGCTCGACGATCAAGGCAATGTCGTGATTCAGAGCGAGGCAACCTCGCCGGCCAACCCCGATGGCGAGCTCGCACAACACCTTCCGGCCGGCACGTATTATGTAAGCGTTTCGAGTCAAAACGGCATCGGCACGTTCGACCTCACGACCTCGTTCACCGCTGCACTTGCGCCGCTGACCCCCATGAGCGAGGGCTCGGGCGCTTTTGGTGTGATCGCCGCCGACCTGAACGGCGACGGTATTCCCGACATCGTCATGCCCGACTATTACGATAATCAACTGCTCGTCAATTTCGGCGTCGGGGACGGAACCTATCAGCCCGCGGTCGCAGTTCCAACGGACAGCGGTCCGGTGCAAGTGGTGGCGGGCGACTTCACAGGCAACGGCATTGTCGATCTGGCGGTCGCCGACCAGGTCGCCGGCGACATCGTAATCCTCCTCGGCAACGGCGATGGAACCTTCCGCCCCGGGGCAACGATTGCGACCGATGCCGGGCCGACGGGTCTGTTGGCAACCGACTTCAATCGCGACGGCCGGATCGACCTGGCGGTGGCCAACCAGGCGGCGGACACAGTCCAGATCTTGCTGGGACACGGCGACGGTAGCTTCACCCCGTCCGATCGCATCGCCGGCCTCGGCGGAGCCACTGGCCTGGCCGCGGCCGACTTCAACGGTGATGGTTCCACCGATCTCGCCGTTGCGTGCAAGGACGAAGGCCAGGTGGTCATTCTGCAAGGTCAAGGCAATGGCACCTTCCTCACCCAGCAGGATCTCACGGTCGGTCCTGGGTGCAGCTCCGTCGTCGCGGCGGACTTCAACGGCGATGGCCGGCCCGAGCTCGCAGCGTTGAGCTCTGACAACGGTACCGTCTCCGTCTTCGCGACCCGCGCCGATGGAACGCTTGTGCCCACCGTCACGCTGTCCGCCGGCACACGACCATTCAACCTCGTCGCCGCCGACTTTCACGGCAACGGATGGCTTGACCTGGCCGTGTGTAACTACGGGTCGAACACAGTCTCGCTGTTCCCGGGCAACGGCGACGGCACGTTTCAGCCGGCCGCGACGCTGTCAGCCGGAAGTGGGCCGATCGCCCTTGCCGCCGCCGACCTGAGCGGCCACGGGCATATGGACCTGGCCGTCTCCGACTTCATCGGCTTGACCGTATCGGTCCTGATCAATAACGGCGACGGCACGTTCAAAACACCACCGCCCATACCTCCCTCAGCAGGCCCTGAAGACGTTGTCGCAGCCGACCTCACCGGCAACGGCATCCTCGACCTGGTCGTTCCGTGCGAGGGCACGAACGCGGTGTCGATCTTGCTCGGACGCGGCGATGGCACGTTCCGCGATCCGATTCAGGTTCCCACCGGATCGGACCCCTACGACGCGACCGTGGGTGACTTCAACGGCGACGGAATTCCCGACCTTGCCGTCATTAACTATTTTTCTAACACCGTCTGGGTCTACCAGGGAAAGGGTGACGGTACGTTCGAGCACACGGAGACGCTCACGACTGGCGAAGGACCGGTTTTCATCAAGACGGCCGATCTCACGGGAAACGGGCACCTCGACCTGATCGTTGCCAACTACCTGTCCAATAACCTTTCCGTATACCAGGGCCGAGGCGACGGGACATTCTCCGACCCAGTCAACGTTTCCGTGGGTGAGGGGCCGTCGGGTCTGACGATCAGCGACTTCAACAGAGATGGCCGGCCCGATATCGCTGTGTCCGATTCCGGCTCGAACGACGTCGAGGTGCTACTCAATCTCGGTGGCTTATCGTTCGCGGCCCCAGTCAGTTATCCAGCGGGAAACCAGCCGTGGTCGGCCACCACGGCAGACTTCAACGGCGACGGCCGCGCCGACCTGGTTGTCAGTGACTTTGGTTCGAGCAGCCCCTCGGTGATCTCAATCCTCTTCGGCAACGGCGATGGCACCTTCAGCGCACCTGCGGCGTTTCCCGTGGGGGACGGGCCATACCCAGTCGGAGTCGGAGACTTCAATGGCGATGGCCATTCCGACATCGTCGTTGGCAACGACGGCACGAACGATCTGTCGCTGCTCCTGGGAGAGGGGAATGGACAATTCGCCCCCGAGATCCGGCTTCCGAGTGGAAAAGAGCCCTACGGAATCGCCGTCGGTGATTTCCGCCGGGACGGCCACCTCAGCATCGCGACTGCGAACGCACAGTCGAACGACGTGACCGTGAACCTGGGTGCGGGTGACGGAACCTTCTCGAATCCAGTTACGGTCCCTCTGACACAGTCCAGGGTGCCGATGGCCACGGCCGACTTCAACGGCAACGGGCTGATTGACATGGCGGTCGCCAATCCCACTGCGGGAACCGTGACGATCCGTCTGGCGCAAGGCGATGGCACGTTCGTCGACGAAACCCCAATCAACGTCGGGGGCGAGCCATCCGCTCTCGTCGCCGGCGACTTCAATGGCGACGGCAGGACCGACATTGCTGTATCCGACGCCCGGACGGGCTCAATCCTGATCTTGCTCGGCCTCGGTGACGGGCAGTTCGACGCGCCGATCCGCGTCGCGATCGGCGGATCGCCGGATTCCCTTGTAACGGGCGATTTCAACGATGATGGGCATATCGACCTCGCCGTTGGGGATTCCAAATCCAATGACATCACGATCCTCTATGGCGTTGGCGACGGCACATTCCAAGTCGGCTCCCCCCTCGCCGTCGGTGCCGAACCCGTCGCACTCGTGGCGGCCGACCTCAGGAACAACGGATCTGTCGATCTGGTCGTAGCCGATCGCAGTTCGGGGGACTTGACCTTTTTCTGGAATGACGGCGCCGGAAACTTCCAGCGAACCTCCTGGACCACTCCCGACCTGGCCCCTTCGGCGATCGTTGCGGCTGACTTCGACGGTGACGGCCGGGTCGACCTCGCGGTCGCCGACCAAACCCACAGTCGCGTGCTGATTCTCTGGGGGCAGGGGGGTGGGACGTTTTCTGCGCCGCAGTCACTTCCCGTCGGACAGGGGCCCGACGCCCTCGCTGCGAGCGATCTCGACGGCGCGGATGATGGGAGTGCCGACCTCGTCGTCGCGGATGCGGGCTCCCAGGACCTCACAATCTTCCGCGGGCTGGCGCCAGGATCGCACACGCACGCGTACACTATTCCAATCGTCGGGCAACCCGCGGGGATCGTGGCGGGTTTACTCAGCAATAGCATCTTCCCCGACCTGGCGGTGGCCAATGCCTCGACAGGAACGATCGACGTGCTTCTTGGGGGCGGCGACGGTGTGTTTTCGCCTCCACAGGTCGCCGTGCCCTTGCCGGGTTTCGCCCCCGAGGCCGACCCCTACGGGTATTCTGTAGTAACGACCGACAGAAACGGCCAGATCCTCGTCCGCCTGAGTCGCCCCGGATCCCCCGGCGAGTTCGCCGCGCCACAGGTGGTGACAGCAGACGGCTCGGGGAACACCGCACGTCAAATCGTGCCCATCACGACGCCCCAAGGGCTCAGCTACGCGTGCCTCGACCTCCACAAGCCCCTCGTCGTTTTCGCTCAACCTGAGCCTTCGGGGGCGTACCAACTGACCGACCTTCCTTTGCCCGATGGCGGTATCTACACGCGGATCGCCGCGGGTGACCTCGAGCACGACGGCCTCGACGATCTCCTCGTGCTGGATCACGCATCGAATCGGATCATCGTTTTTCGCCAGGACGCCAACGGACAGTTCCGGGAGGATGTTTCGCCACTTGACGTCGGTTGCGGGCCGACCGACCTGATGCTTGCCGACCTGAACCACGACGGGCAGCTCGATCTCATCGTCGCCAACGGGGCATCGGGTGATTTGAGTGTCTTCTACGGCTCCCCCGACGGTCAATTTGGACCGCAAATCCGGCTTGCGGCCGGCCTCAGTCCCGCGGCAACTATCGCCGAGCCAAGTGGTTTGAAGCGGAGCAGTCCCGATGAGCCGATCGGCGTCGCGACCGGCGTGCTCAATCCGGGATCCGGGCTCACCGATGTGGCCGTGGTGCTGCGAGGGTCGGATCAGCTCTCGATCCTTCAGGGAACGCCGGGCGGCGGTCTCGCCAATCCCAGCCCACAAACGACCTATCCGACCGGCCTCGAGCCCACTGAGGTGGTCGCCGCCCCGTTGGAGCGCGATGGACTCATCGATCTGATTGTGCTCAACACCGGTAGTCACGACATCTCGATCTACAGAAATAATGGCGATGGCACGTTCACGGTCATGCCGCGCGTCGATGCCGGCAACGACCCCACCGGCGTGTCCGTGGCCGACGAGAACGCGGACGGCGTCCCCGATCTCGTCGTCGGCAACACTGCCGGCGACGTCCTCATTTTGATCGGCAACGGCGACGGCACGTTCAAACCCTACACCCGCGCCGACCGCAGTGTCTCGCTGGCGTTCGGCGACCTTACCGGTACGGGCCAGCCGAGCATTGTGTTGACAAACACATCCCAGGATCTCCTCTCCGTACAGTCGCTTCAGTCGACCTACAGCTTCCTCCAGGGACGCTCCAACGGCTTGCTTGCGCCGGGCCCCGTGGCCATCGCCGACATGAACAACGACGGAATTCCCGACCTGATCGTGGTCAATAGCGGCGCGAACGACGTGCTCGTCTACCTCGGGCTCGGAGGAGGCCGCTTTGCCACGCCCGAGGCGTTTTACACGGGCACCGACCCGGTGGGATTGACCGTTGCGAACCTTGATGGCAGCGGGAGTCCCGATCTGGTAGTAACCAACGCGGGATCGAACGACGTAACCATTCTTCTCAGCGATTGCGGCCCCAATGGATGGACGATGGTGCCCGGCCCTCGCCTACAGGTCGGCGAACGTCCCGTGTCCGCCGCCGTGGCCAACCTGTCTGGTAACGGCAATCCGGATCTTTTCGTCGTCAACCAGGACAGCAACTCAGTGACGATGCTTCGTGGTGTGGGAAACGGGTTCTTTGACGATCAGCACCCCGTCACGTTCGCGACGGGGCTGGCCCCCGTCCAGGCCTTTGTCGGCCGGTTCAGCAGCGCGCAAGGCCCCGGACTCGTCGTGTTGAATTCCCTGTCCAACGACATGACGTTCTACCCCAGCGTCACACAAGGCGCCACCGCGTCCGTCACAATTCCAACAGGTGGCGTGGACCCGGTCGCCGCCGTTATGGGGAACTTCACCAACAACGGGTTTGCAGACCTGGTCATCGCGCACAACGGCGATTCACAAATCAATTTGTTCGAAGGGACACCTTCCGGCTTGGTACTGGCCAACTCAGTCTCGCTGGCCGACTCGGTCCACCCAACCGACCTGGTCGTCTCGTCGAACGAAGAAGGAGGCATCCAACTCTATGTCAGCGCCGAGGGCGAAGGCCAGGTCATCCCCGTGACGATCACAGCGGTGTCACCCACCATTGATGCCACCGGCGCGCTCGGAACTGGAGGGCCGCAAGCCTCGGCGCGAGTCTCTACACCTGGTGCAACCACTCCGTCGCCCGGCTTCAGCCTGCTGACCCAGGAAGAATCCGTGATGGGACTCGGCCTTCAAAGCCAGGTAAGCGCGGTGCAGTTCACGCAGACCGAGACCACGACGGCTTCGGCGAGTGTTGTTATCTCAATCGTCTCCCAGGCTTTGTCGACGTTCTCGAAGTCCTCGCTCCGTTCCCTCACGGGGTTGGTCGACGACCTGGTACAGACGGGGGACATACGCACCTCTGAGATCATGCCGCTCGGTGAAAGTGATATGGCGACCGTGGCGGTGATCCTGTCCGTATCGAGCACGCTCGACCGGGGTCATGAAAACATCGACGACCTCGAGGTTCCGGACCGAACAGGCAAGGAAACTGAGGCGAGCGAATCGACGTTCGAGATCCGGGATCACGACGAGCCCGTTCAGGCCTCCCTTCTGCCCGTTGCGCTCTTCCTCGCCCAGCCCCACGCTTCGTGGGATCGATGGAATGGCACGCTGGGCAGCACTCTCCTTGGTCCGAGCCATCCTGATTCCGAGTGGGTGTGGCACGTAGCGAACCCGCAGCGCGCAAGGTTTGTCGAGTCGCCCGCGAATCGACCCTCTCCCAAGGGCGCGGAGCCGCCCAGTGACTCGCCAGAATCGCAACCCGTCGTCGTCAACGGCGCGATCGAGAGGGACCTCGCGCCCGATTCACTCGCTCAAACCAGTCCGATGTTGGTGCTTCGGTCCGGAGTCTTACCGGTTTGCACTCTCTTCACGGCGCTTCTCGTGGGCTGGCGGCTCTGGCGTGCGAGACTTCGGCGCGGGGAGGCTCCGATATCGACGGATCGCTTGCCCGGGAGTTCCGTGCGGAGCCAGCGCACACCGCACTGGAGAACGAACTCGTTTCGGCACAATCATTCTGTGCCTCACTTGCCCCCTCGGCTTCAAGAATCCCTTCCGAGCTCCAGTTCGCGATCGCGAGGGGTTGTATGACGCGGATCGTAAATCGCAAGTAACGAGCGTTCCACCCAGAGTCGCCGAAGCATGCGGTTCAGGGTTTTCGTCAGATCCGTCGTTTTTGCGGCCAGAAGTGCTGATGAAGGAGGTAACGAAACCATCGGCTTGCGTAGTCAATGCGCCTGGGCCGGTCATGAGGCTCCCGAGCTCGCCCCGCGGATCGGATGCCACGATAAGCCGCGCTAGCGGCTTGAATCAGCAATATAGCGACGGATGGCTTCGTCAATTCTCCTCATGGTTTCCGGAGGGACGTGTCCGATAGCGTCAACGACCTCGGAAGCCGAAAAAGTGACAAACCAACTGCAAACGGCCGCGTTTGGCTTGTCCAAACCCGTCCTTGAGCGGCCCTGGGCCTGCCAGGGTAACGGCACATCAAATCCCGTCGGCGGATCGGGCGTCCCTGTGATCGCCACTCCTACCAACAGTTCGCCCTCGACCATCGCATCGTTCGGGGTGACGACGACGACCGGTCGGACTTTCTCCTTACCGTGTCGCGTGACGCGGACGCGTACGATCTGCCCATAGTAGAATCCCATGGCGATCGCCTGAATCCTTCAGGATGATCACTTCAGTCAGTCCCCGTACCAGGCGTCGCGGGGTGGGGATGTTCGAGCGAGGGCGAGCAAAGTGGACTGATCGACGGCCGATTGGGACAGCCGAGCCAGCTCGACCAGGTCCGATTCAGACCCATCATCAAGATTCGCTAGCCAATCCCGCAACCGGTCGCCGAGTTCTCCCAACGACCCTGCCTCAACAGTCCCACCAGGCGTCTCGGCCCGAAAGCGATGCCCCTCAGTCGCGCTGATCGTAATCGTGATGGGAAGGCTCATCACGCGACTCCGAGATAACCCGAATGGGCTTCCCCGTTTAAAGAATGCAATGTCATTTGCCAACAAGGGCAAGGGCCCACCGAATCCGGCAAGGCCCTTGAAAAGTCGGGAGGACTATTGCTCAGCGAGGATGACGGGGCTCGAACCCGCAACCTCCGGCGTGACAGGCCGGTGCTCTAACCAATTGAGCTACATCCCCAAACCTTACCAGCTAACGACTTGCGACGAGTTCTGCCCCCTGCGGCTTTCCATGATTTGGACCTTTTTCTGACCAAATCCCTGCACTTCTCTGACAAGTCTGACCAAACGACAGGGTAGATTGTAGCAAGCACCGGCCTTTGTTTCAAGTGGCCGGAGGGCTGGTTTTTGCGACTTTTCAACAAATAAGCAACTGACTATTTCTGACGGCCCGCCGCCTCTTACATCTGTGCTATACCCTTCTCTCCTTTCGCTCTCCCCGCTTCCCCCGCCGGGGGACGGGAGGGGGAATAAGCACGAGACGCGGCGAAGCCGCTTCCACTCTCAGAAGCCGGCCCTTTTCGCCCCCCACATGCACATGGGGCGAAAAGGAGCCGGAACAAACACGAGCGGAGCGAAGCGACCACCGCCAGGCGACGGAAGAGCAACCGGGATGCACAACATGGACGTTGGGCGGCCCGGTTGCCCGCCGCCGTCATGCACCAGGGGGCGAAGCCCGTGGCCGAAGGCCAGCCCGAAGGGCCGAGCGTCTAGCGAGCGGGTGGAGCACCCGGCCGGCGTCTGCCGGGGTGCCTGAGGTTGGATAGTTGGCACTGTCCATGTCGGGTTTTCTGAAACCCGCGATACTCAACGCTGCTGCGGATAGTAGATGTACGTACCCGTCGGCGGGTTATAATAGAGCGGGTAACGATGACCATCACCCGGCTCGTACGTCTGCCCGGTGGCGTATGGCGCTTGAGAAGTTGTTGAGGCGTAGCCATCGGAGGAATGCGAATTGCCGTAACTCCCCGGGTAGCCACTTTGGGACGCAGGCGGGCTGCCGCCTGTCCTCAACGCATCAAGCCTCGCTTGTTCCTGTTGGACCCGAAGGTCGGACGCGCGGGCATCGTTGTACGCTGCCCCAGCTTTCCCGGCCGCAGCGGCAACTGTCAGGCCCGCAGCGATTTGGGGCGCGTG
>DAIDJG010000081.1 GCA_027451445.1 Singulisphaera sp. | reverse complement strand
GTACACGGAATCGAGCGAGGCGATGGTTAAGGTCAGTTCGATTCATCGAATGCTCAGGTTATTAAAACCAGATATATCGAAAAAACCAATTCCCTTCAAATACCGGGAAAACCAGGCAAAAGTTACCGGATAGCCTCTCAGTCCGACGGCGATCGCCACGGAGAAGAGAAACGACTCCAGGACCGGCCGGTGCAGGGCCACGTTGATGGCGAAGATGGCCAGCACCAGCAGCAGAGTCACCTCCAGCAGCAGGTAGCCAAAGTGGCGGATGCCGCGCTCGAACGCGGTCTCCGGCGGCCGCAGCCGGAGTGCCCCGGAGATCCGGCCGAACTCGGTGTCAACGCCCGTGCCGACGACCAGGAGCCGTGCCGTGCCGCTGACGACGCTGGTGCCCAGGAAGACGCAGTTCGTACGCTCCCCGAGCGGCGAGTCTGGTGGCACCATCCCGACCGCCTTCTCGACGGGGAAGGTCTCGCCGGTCAGGGTCGCCTCGGCGACGAAGAGGTTTGTCTCCTCCAGCACGCGGCCGTCGCCGGGGATGATGTCGCCCGCGTGCAGGAGGACGACGTCTCCCGGCACGACCTGCTCGAAGGGGACCTCGACGGGCCGGCCGTCGCGCAGGACGCTCGCCCTGGTCTGGACGAGGGCGAGCAATTTCTCGAGGGCATCGGCCGCCCCCCACTCCTGCCAGAATCCGAGGAGGCCGCTCGCCAGGACGATGGTGAGGATGATGAGGGCGTCGGTAATCTCTCCAAGGAAGAGTGACAGGACGGCTGCGGCGATGAGGATCAGGATAATCGGGCTCTGGAACTGGGCCAGAAGGAGAGAAAAGGCGTGTGTCCCCCGCCCGGACGTACCCAGGCGCTCGGGGGCGTCGGAGAGCTTTTGCCGTGCTCCCTCGGCTGATAAGCCCTCGGACGTCGACCCGAGGTGTTGGAGCAGGTTCTCAGGGGGCACCGACCAGAAGTCGGCGAGGCTTTGTGCTGGTTCGGTCCTGCTATTCATCGACAATCACTCGAATGTTCATTATAAATTCTCAGGAATGCCAGACGGGAGGGTTGAACTGCGACGATCCTTCACCGGGCCCGTGCCCATCAGGTTCTCGCACGCCTGGCTCGGTGCGTCGCCTTGGTGGCGGGGCGCCAACGATCGTATTGATAAGCGTCTGGATCGTGTCATGCAGTTGCTCAGCGATTCGATGGCGTACCGCCTGCCCATCGCAGAGGTAAGCCGGGACCAGCGGGCCGAGATCGATCGGTTCCCCGGTGCGGACGAAAACGTCCCGTTTCGCCAGCGGGTGCGGCCGATTGATCTGATAGACCTCCCGCTCCAGCTTGAGGACCGTTTCCGCGAGCCGCTCCTCCGAGGGATCCAGGTCCAGATAATTCGGCTGCCAGCTTCCCATCTGGACGATACGCTTCAACGCTGCCAAGTCGTCGCGCATCTTCTCCTGAAGCTTGGAGCCGATGCGTGCCCCCTGAGCCATGAAGTCCCTGAGGTAGGAACTGAGCCGCCACGCCCGGTCCATCGTCTCGGCCTGGGGCTTGACGGCCGGACCCGAATATTCCCCCTCGATCTGGGCGAGGATTGCCTGGCGCACCTTATGGACTCGATCGCTCAACTCGGCGAGCTGGTCGGCGTCCGGCTTCAGATCGTGGGCGATTTCCTGACGACGAAGGAGTTCCGTCACAATGGCGGTTAACCTTTGCTGTAGCAAGAGGACACCCTTGCGAAGGCTGAGACGCTGCTCCATCCGCTGAAGCCGCCGTTCCAGGATGGGACGGATCGGCTTGCGGTAGCGATACTTGAAGGCCATCGGGATCAGGTAGGCCGTCCAACCTGGCCGGGTCCGCTGCGCCTCGACCACAGCCTGCATGCCGATGTCGACAGCCCCGCTCTTGAACGGTTGCACCAAATCGTTCAGGTAGGAGATTTCCGGTTCATCCGGCGGAAGCGCGCGCCGGGGTTGAAGAAAGCGGACATGCTGATTCCAATTGGAGTTGCGTACAAAAGCTCCAAACCGGGAGGTCAGCATGTCCACCAGCCTACTGTATCACGCGTTCGGCATTCGCGGCTACGAGTACACGCGCACTGAGTATCAAAGCGGCCAAGTGATCTTCACGATCCACCAAGAGCCCAGCTCCTGTCGCTGCCCGGCTTGCGGATCATCCCAGGTTCACCTTCGAGGTCGGGTCGAGCGTCGTTTCCGGATGTTGCCTATCGGTCGCCATGCCAGTTTCGTCGTCCTGCCCATTCCGCGCGTCGAATGTGCGGACTGTGGCGTGGTGCGCCAGGTCAAGGTTCCCTTTGCCGATGCACGACGGACCTACACCAAATCCTTCGAGCGCTATGCCTTGGAACTCAGCCGTCACATGACCATCAAGGACGTGGCTGAACACTTGGGCGTGGGGTGGGACCTCATCAAGGATATCGTGAAGCGCGACCTCTCGCGCCGCTTCGCCAAGCCCAAGCTCAAACACCTGCGACGGATCGCAATCGACGAGATTGCCATTGCCAAGGGGCACCGCTACGTCACGATCGTGATGGATCTGGACAGCGGAGCGATCGTGTTTGTGGGCGACGGCAAGGGGGCCGACGCACTCAAACCGTTCTGGAAACGCCTTCGTGGGAGCGGCGCCAAGATCGAGGCCGTCGCCATGGACATGTCGCCCGCGTATCGCAGCGCGGTCACGACTCACTTGCCCAAGGCCAAGATCGTCTTCGATCGCTTCCACGTCATGAAGCTGTTCAACGAAAAACTCTCGGAGTTGCGGTGCGACCTTCATCGCGAGGCCACCGACGTCATGCAGAAGAAGGTCCTCAAAGGGACACGTTGGTTGTTGCTGAAGGGGGCGGAGAACCTCAATGAGGAGAAAGACGAGAAGAGTCGACTGAAAGAGGCGTTGGCTTTGAATCAATCGCTGGCTGTGGCGTACTACCTCAAGGAGGATCTTCGTCAGTTCTGGGAGCAGCCGGGCAAGACCTTTGGTGCCGCTTTCCTCAATGGCTGGATCAAGCGCGCCGAGTCATCGGGGATCAAGATCCTTCAGGAAATGGCGAAAACGCTGGCGGCACACCGCAGTGGGTTACTGGCGTACCACGATGTGATGATTACTTCGGGCCCGATGGAGGGTACCAACAACAAGATCAAAACCATGAAACGCCAAGCGTATGGCTTTCGAGACCAAGAGTTTTTCAAACTGAAGATCTTGGCGCTACACGAAAGCAGATACGAACTCGTTGGATAACTTATCGCTCATGGTACTCTTCGCGGCGCGCGCTTGAGCCGGATGAACCAGATTTCCCCCTCGGGGAAGATCACGAGCACCTCCTGGCCTCGTTCCACCGCCTCGATGGCATAGCGCTTTGCTTTCGCGTTCTGGCCCCCACGTTCGACAGAGAACGCACCGAGCCGCTGGAGCCACCAGCCAGCGGTCCCAAAGCCCTCGTCGAACGCCTCACGGTTCACCATGAAGAGGAACCGACGGCCGCAGCGACGTGAAAGGTCCAGGCATACTCTGATATCATTCTCGTCGGAGTGATTGGCGGCGAGGATGACTCCCGCCCCCTGCGGGAGGGCCCGTAGCACGTCCAGGTCACGTGGTTCGAGGTGGACCCGGTTCCGCCAAGCCAGTCTGAACCGGAGGAATAGCTGGACGGCCCCGATGACCCATCCCCAGAGCTTGGCTGGTCGAAAGTTCGTGCCGTCCGACATGATTCGTCTCCGAGTCCCTGTGTCCTGCTCGAATTGCAGTGTGATTCGCAACGGAACAGTGCACCGGAAGAAACGTTATGCGAAGAGTGCTTCCAGGACAACAGGGAGCGAAATCAGGCCCTGGTTCACGTGGTCCGGGAATCATTTTTCGGTTTCTCGTCGGAACCTGGAACCGATAGGGCCACGAGCGGGATTGTGATTGCCCTTCATCTTTGCCCCGAAGTGGCAAAGGTGAAAGCAAGTTCCGACTTGGCCATCCAGTGACCCAAATCGGGTAATCAATTCCGGCGCGTTCCTCAGGCGCCTACCATCCGCCGAATACTGCGCAGTTTCCAGCCGAGCGAACGCAGATCGACCCAGAAGAACAGGACGATCGAGGCGTCGCCCCGAATGCCGAACCCGTTGGGCATGGGGCTCGCGGTGTTCTGGGCGGGGGCTCGCTCGGTGCGCCCGTTGTCAATCGTTGAAAACGACCCGACATCGGGAAAATTCACAAACGTGAGTCACTCGTTCTCCTGCATCCAGTTCGTGGCATAGCGGGCCAGTGCCGCGCCATCGCTCAGGTCCAGTTTCGTCCGGATGCGGTCGCGGTAGGTCTCAATGGTCTTGACGCTGAGGTGCAGTCGACTGGCAATCTCCGCCGTCTTGACGCCCTGGCCGATGAGACGAAAAACCTCCAGCTCGCGATCGGCCAGCGTGTCGATCGGCAAACGATTGACTCCCTCTCGACGCCTGCCAACGTTGTGCTTCAGCATCGTCTGCACCATCGCCTCGCTCAGGTAGACCTCGCCTTCCAGCACGCGCCGGATGCCCTCGACGATTTTGTCCGTGGCCTGATCTTTATTGACGTAGCCGAGCGCACCGGCGCTGAGCGCACGCTCGGCGTAGAGCGATTCGCTGTGCGTTGACCAGACGAGTATGCGGACCGTATCGTTGTGCTCCCGGATCCTCTTGATCAGGTCGATGCCGCAGCCGGTCTTGAGGGAGATATCAACAACGGCCACGTCGGGTTCCGTGGCGGCGAGCAGGTTCAGGGCCTCGCTGACGTCGGCGGCCTCGCCACAGACTTCCAGGTCGGATTGCCGACCGATCCGCAAGGTCAGCGCCTCGCGCACGGCCGGGTGGTCATCCACGATCAGGACTCGGGATCGTTTCTTGTTGTGGGAACTCATTGTTCTTCCTTGCCAAGGCACACGTGACCACGGTACCGGCGGGCTTCGCCGGCTCGATGGTTAAAGTCGCGTGGATGATCGCGGCACGGTTGCGCATGATGCGCAGTCCCAGCCCGCCGTGGTCCTCAGCCGGCTGGCTGGGGATTCCGATGCCGTCGTCTTGGACGCGCAGGACGAGGTGGTGGTTCGACTCCACGGAAATGCCGATGTTCTGGCACCGGCTGTGCTTGACGGCGTTATGGACCGCTTCCTGGGCGATGAGATAGAGGTGGGTCGCTACGAGATTTTCCGCGATGAGGACGGGCTCAGGGCAGTCAAAGACGCATGTCGTTTTGCCTTCCTGCTGCGTACGGTTGGCCAGGTCGGACAGCGCGGCCATGAGCCCTCCGGCATCGACCGAAACGGGAAGTAGCCCACGCATGACGGCGCGAAGCTCTTTCTGGCTTCGCTGCAAGCCTTGGACCAGACGTTCGACGAACTGCGACGCGTGCGCAGGTTCAGACTTGAGGGTCTCGGCCAGATCGCCGGCAAGCATGTTGAGGGCGGTCAGTTCCTGGCTCACGCTGTCGTGCAGGTCCTGACCGATGCGTCGCTGCTCCAGGGACGCGATCTCGACGACCTCGCGCTCGAGGTTTTTTCTCTCGCTTATGTCGCGGAGCAGGCCGGTGAACAGTTTCAGTTGTCCTACCTCACTGACGGCCAGGTCCACCGGGAAGGTCGATCCATCCTTGCGCCGCACTTCGACTTCGCGACCGGTGCCAATGATGTGTTTTTCTCCGGTTTGTACATATCGCGTCAGGAAATGATCGTGTTTTTCCCGGTAGGATACGGGCATGAGCATCTTCACGTCCTGGCCGATCATCTCGTCGGCGGCGTAGCCGAACATCTGTTCGGCGACGACGTTGACCGATTGGATGGCACCTTGAACGTCGATTGTGATGATCGCGTCGGCCGCGGTGTTCAGGATGGCCGCGAGGCGAGCTTCACCATCGCGCGCGTGGTCGGCCATCTGCCGGAACCGCTCCTCACTCCTCCGCAGCTCCTGCTCGGCCCGCTTGCGGTCGGTGATGTCACGCCCGGTCACCGAGGCGCTCACGACCTTGCCCTCGCTATCGCACATCGGCGAAACCGTCAGCGCCACCACGACACGTTGTCCGTCCTTGCAGGCATGCTCCGTCTCAAACTGCTCGACGTGCCCGCCGCGCACCAGCATGGCCATGACTTCCGTCCACTCGTCGGCGCGGTCTTGCGGGGTGAGCATCTTGATCGGTCGGCCCACGGCCTCATCGCGGCTGTAACCGTAAAGCGCCTCGGCGCCTCGATTCCATGTTCTGATGGTGCCGTCGAGATCCTGGCTGAAGATCGCGTCCGCGGAGCTCTCGACCACGGCGGCGAGGCGCCTGACGACCGAGTCCGAAGCCTGTTTGCGCTCGGTGATGTCCACGAAGGTGATCACGACGCCGTCGATCCGGTTGTCCAGCGTACGGTAGGGGATGATCCGCCGGCTGTACCAGCGGCCCTCCTCGGTGCGTACTTCCTTTTCGCGCGGTGTCAGGTCGCGCAGCAGTTGTTGGGCCTCGCGCACCAGGTCGTCATCGCTGAACTTCGTGACAATGTCGCCGATCGGCCTGCCGCGATCCGTGGCGATCAGGTTGAACATGCGCGTGGTGGCGGGCGTGAACAACCTGATCCAAAGGCTCGCGTCCAGGAATACGGTGGCGATGTCGGTCGCATTGAGGAGATTGGACATGTCGTTCCTGGCCGACTCTACCTCCACGATCTTGTCCTGGAGCTGGTTGTTGACGGTGCTCAGCTCCTCGTTGAAGGATTGCAGCTCCTCCTTGGAGGTTTCCAGCTCCTCGTTGGCGGACTGGAGTTCCTCGTTCATCGAAAGGACTTCTTCGTTCGACCCCTTGAGTTCCTCATTGGCACTCTCAAACTCTTCAATGGTGCTTTGCAGTTCGTCGCGCGTGGTCTCCAGTTCCTGCTCAAGCTGGAGCAGCAGATCCGACTCTGCCGTCTCGACGCGCGGTTCTGCTCCATCCGGCGATTCAACTGAAGGATTCGGCTGCTCCTGGAACGAGATCAACAGCAGACCGGCGGTCTGTTTGGACACGTTGAGCGGCACGGCCTCGATATTCACCCGGCGATTGCCGCCCCCAAGGCGCACCTTCACGTCTTTGATGCTTTGGGGAGCGTTTTCGCGGAAGGCCCGGTGGATGACGACGCGAAGCTTGGATTCGAGGCCCTGGCGCGCCAGGGAAAGCAGGTTCTGGGTGGGTGGGCCGCTCGGCTGGACGAGGTAGTCCTCGGTCGGCCCACCGAAGTGTTGGACCTCGAGGTTGCGGTTGATCACAACGCAGGCCAAACCAAACCGGCGCAGCAAGGAGTTCTGCGCCAGCTCCCCCAGCCTGGTAGGAGCCATGGGCCGGCTGGTTGGCAGCGGCGGGGCGGGGCGTGACTCCATCTGCCGAACCGGGAACTCCAGGTTGTCCGCCCGACTCGGTCCAATGCGCCGGTAGATCCTCCACTTCTTGGAGACCAGCTCGAACAGGTCGGTCTGCCGCCCCACGGTCTCTGACGGGCCCAGGAACAAATGGCCTCCCGCTTGGAGAGAGAAGTGCAAGAGGGTGAGGACCTTCTTCTGCACCTCCGGTTCGAGGTAAATCAGGAGGTTGCGGCAGACGATCAGGTCCATCTTGGAGAAGGGGGCGTCGGTCAACAGGTTTTGAACCGCAAACGTCACGGTTTCGCGCACCTGTTTGCTGATCTGCCATGCGGATTCGTCCACCCGCGTGAAGAAGCGGGCCAGCCGTTCCGGGGAGACATCGGCCGAGATTCCCTCGGGATAGATTCCGTGGCGGGCCACCTCCAGCGCCTGTTTGTCGACATCGGTGGCGAAGATTTGCACGTGGCAGGGCTTCTCGGCCGCCGCCTGCTGTTCGAGCAACACCATGGCGACGGAGTAAGGCTCCTCGCCGGTGGCGCAGCCGGGGATCCAGACGCGCAGGGAGGTGTCGGCGTTCTTCGATTGGATCAGCGGGCCGATGACCTCAGTCGCCAGCGTTCGGAAAGCGTCCGGGTCGCGGAAGAACCGGGTCACGCTGATCAAGAGATCGTGCGCGAGTCGATTGACTTCATCGGGATGTTCTCTGAGTGAGGTGGCCGAGATAGTCCACGACGTTCTCGAAGTGGCCCAGTCCCATACGCCGTTCCAGCCGCCGTGCGAGCATTTTCGTGCGATAGCCACGAAAATCGAACTGCGCGCGGGCACGCAGGAGAGCGAGCACCTGGTTCAAATGGTCCGGGGCCTCCTCGACCGCGGCGACAATCCTGCCCTCGTTGACGTAGAAGTGCTGCACGTACTTGACGAGCGCTTCCGGCATCTGCTCGACGGGCATGACATGGTCGACCAGACCCGTGGCGATGGCGCTCTCGGGCATGCCCGGGCAACTCGCCGTCTTGGGGTCCTGAACCATCGCCATGCCGCCCGCGGCCTTGACCGCCTTGAGTCCTATCGCGCCGTGCGACCCGGTCCCACTCAGGATGATGCAGATCGCTTTTTCCAGTTGATCATCAGCCAGTGTACGTAGAAAGAGGTCGATCGATGTCTGCCAACCGCCACGGTCTACTGGCCCGGTCAGGTGAAGGACGCCGTCGTCGATGGTCATGTTCTTGTTGGGCGGGATGATGTAGACGTGGTTGGCCTCGACGGCCATGCCCTCAGCGGCCTCGACGACCGGCATGGACGTGTGCCGCGTGAGCAGCTCAACCATCAGGCTTTCGTGCTGCGGGTCGAGGTGGGGGATGAGGACGAAGGCGATACCGCTATCCGCGGGCATGGCGCCGAAGAACTTCTTGAAGGCGTCGAGCCCGCCGGCCGAAGCGACCAAGCCCGCTACCGGCGGCTCGACTCGGCCTCGTTCTCTCACCGAGGCATCCTCGTCGGCCTTCGTCGACAATTCGTCGCTTGGTCCA
>DAIDJG010000080.1 GCA_027451445.1 Singulisphaera sp. | reverse complement strand
TCTGCGCTCTGGTGCGCGGTCGTTGCCCCGTTTGACCGGGATACCTGGAAAACTTCTCTGATGCATCGCGATCCTCCGAATAGCGCTCCAGAGCGGGAGGATCGTCGGTGATGCGACTCGCACAATGGGGCCGGGTGCCCTGGATCGCCTCGGCTCTGCTGGTCTGGGTGTCCGCCTCCTTCGCCTGGGCCGACCCGCACACGTCTTCCACTTCCCCCTCAGCACGAACACTCGAACTCTCTGGCTCCGAACTCGAGCCCGATACCGCGCTCCAGCGCGCGCTCGAGCTCGAGCGCCAACATCGCTGGGTTGAAGCCAGGAAGGTCTACGAAGAGGCGCTGGAACACTGGCCCAGCCGGACCGAGTTCAGCCACCGCAAGCGCCTTTGCGAGTCCCACTACCGTTTGACCCGCCGCTACCAGGATCAAAGCTTCCGCAACGTTCTGCTCCGCCTGCACCGTGACAAAGCCCTCGAGCTCTATAACGAGATCCTGGACCGCATCGAAACGCACTACGTTGACGCCGTGGCGCTCGAGCCGATGGTCCGGCGCGGGCTCGATAACCTCGAGATCGCCCTCCGCGACGCCAACTTTCTCCGGACCAACGGAGCAATCGCGTCGCCCGAACGGGTCGACCTCCTCCGACAGTCCCTGCGCAGGAATCGCGACCGCCTCAACGTTCCCAACCGTGCCGTTGGTCAGAGCGAAGTCCTCGCCGCATGTGATCTCGCCCGCGAGACCCTCAACCTCGGCGCTGCGCCGATTATTCTAGAATTTGCCTACGCGGCGTGCGACGTCCTCGATGACTACACGAGCTATCTCACCCCCGACAAGCTCGAAGATCTTTACGCGATGATCGACGGCAACTTCGTTGGCCTGGGGATCGAGCTCAAGATCGACACCCAGGGGCTGCGGCTCGTCGGCGTGATTCGAGGTGGTCCTGCCTCCGACGCCGGTCTGCGAATTGGCGACCAGATTACGCACGTCGACGGACATCCGCTCAAGGGGTTGGGGCTCGACGAAGCGGCGAGCAAGCTCCAAGGGAATGAAGGGACCGCAGTGGAAATCACCGCGCTCCACCCAAGTGGAAAGTCGCAGACCTATAAGCTCGTGCGCAGGCATGTCGAAGTGGAGAGCGTCGCCCAGGCGAAGATCGTCGACCGCGAGTATGGCATTGGTTACATCCAGTTGACCGGCTTTCAGAAGTCGTCGACCGAGGAACTCGACCGTGCGATCGTGGCCTTGCGAAAGCAGGGAATGGGGAGCCTGGTACTCGACCTTCGGGGCAATCCCGGCGGTCTCTTGAATGTGGCGGTCGAGATCGCCGAACGCTTCATCGATCAGGGCATCATCGTCTCGACGCGTGGCCGCGCGGCCGGCCAGAGCCAGGTCTACCGGGCTCGGGCGCGCAACGTGTGGTCGATGCCAATGGTCGTCCTGATCGACCACGATAGCGCCAGTGCCAGCGAGATCCTTGCCGGAGCCTTGAAGGACCACAACCGCGCGACGATCGTCGGCCAGCAAAGCTATGGTAAAGGGTCGGTTCAGAGCATCTTCGCCCTCCGGGCGGCACCGGCCGGCCTGAAGCTGACGACCGCCAAGTTTTACTCGCCCCGGAATCGGCCTTACAGCGAGCAGGGGGTTGAGCCCGACGTCCCGGTCGACATCCGCGTCACCGCCAAGCCCGTGGCAGGGCAGGAACGGGACGATCACGTTGGAAGCCTGACCCCAGGCGACCCCAATCACGATGGCGCTCTGAGGCAAGCCCTCCAGGTTGCCCGGCAGAGGCTCCGGGCCGCTGGCTAAATGGCGAATGCAAAATGGCGGATGGCAAATGCAAAATGGCAGACGCCGAACGAGCGGCGAGAGCCTGATTCGCGGGCTAACGCTCTCGTCGATTGGGGATCGTCTGCCATCTTGCATCTGCCATTTTGCATCTCGCATCTGGCATTCTGTTCGGGATTGTAAGCGATTCGCTACGGGATTAGCCGCCTGCGCCGGTCCCGCTGTGCAACCTTTGCAACGAGCGAATTCATCTCGGGGGCTTGGCTTCCCGGATGGAATCTGCTATCTGGGAAGTGGCGCCGAGACACCGAGAACTGATCACTTCCAAAGGCGAGTCGATGGCCGAGTTGATAGGCCGGCAGCAGACCCGGCTCAATCCCGCGACGGCCTGGACCGTGCTCACCGATTCTCCCCTCAAGGGCCTCGCGCTCGCCAGGGAGGCCGGGACGATCCTGGCGTGGGACGAGGGGAGCCAACTCTACCTGATCGACCTCCACGGCGAGCATCGATCGATCTCGCGCCTGGGGCACAAGGTCGCCGCGGGCGCGATCAGCGACGACGGCTCACTCGTGGTTCTGCTCGGTGACGGGGGCCAGCTCTCCTTTTTGTCGGCCGATCTCGAACTGATCGAAGAACGACAGGCCCCTCCCGACCCGCTGGGGTTGGCCATCGATCCGCACGGACGTTACGCCGTGGTCGGCTCGCGCATGAACTTTGCCCAACTGTATACGCGTTATGGACGACCCGCGGGTAAATTCGAGACGCGGCAGGCCCTCTCGTTTTTTGTGTTCGTTCCCGACCGGCCCATCCTGCTGGGAGCGGCGACATTCGGGATGCTGGCGGCCTACGAGCTCTCGCCGTCGGGTTCCACAGGCCGGCTGAACGCCGACGAGGTCTGGGAAGAGCGGCTGATGTCGAACGTCGGTCGTCTCACGACCACGGGCGACGGCGGCATTATTTTGGCGAGCTGCTTCATCCACGGCATTCAGCGCTTCGATCTTCAGGGCCAGAACGAAGGTGCCTATCATCTCGGCGGGACCGCCGCTCATGCCGTCCCCGACTTCGCCGGCCGCACGTTTGCGGTGGCCACTCTCGAAGGGGAGCTGATCGTACTGAACTCCGCCGGCAACGTCCGCTGGCGCAGCAAGCTGGTTCGTCCTGCGTTGACGATCGAAACCGATCCCCTGGGTCGGTACATCATCTACGGACATGAGACCGGTGAGATCGTGCGGCTTGATCTCTACGCCGACGAAAGCCAGCCTGCGAAGGCCTCGAAGGCAAAACCGAGACAGGCCCCGATCATGAGTGCCTCGGGGGCCGCGGGGGGGGCGGTGCGTCAACCGGCGTGGACGGTGCAAGTCGCCTCGACCGAGGAGCAGGCGGAGAGTGCGGTGCTGGGTGTGCTCGACGACCCGCTTCGGATTGCGGTGTACCTCACCCCGGGCCGACTGCAACTTTACAATGGTGACGGCGAGCCCGTCGGCGAAAAGGCAGAGACCATGGGTGTCGGTCGCATCCTGCGCACCGCGCCCGGCTGGATGGCGGGCGCGACCGACCGTCAGGTCGTCCTTTGCGACGCCCGCAGGAACACGACCCAGCGGATTGACATCAGCATCGTCGAGCTGACCCACCTGGCGATCCGGCCCGACTCCTTCGGCCTGGCCCTGGGACAGGAACGGGACCGCGTGGGAAGGGCGACGATCGCAGGGCGTTGGGTCTGGAAGAAGGAGCTGAAATGCCCGATTGAGGAGCTGGCAATCGGCGACGAGGGCTCTCTCGGTCTCACGACCGAGACGGGCCAACTTCTGCTGTTCGACCCTGCGGGTGCGGAAAGTCAAGCCTACCAGTCGAACCCCCCAGAGCCGCTCTGCCTCGTGGAAGCGCCCGCTGGCTCGCCCTTCCCCGTCACGTGGATCACGCTTGCCAGGCGCAGCCAGGTGCTACGCGGTCACGATCCCAAGGGGCGAGTGGTCTGGGAGTCGCCCGTTCCCTGGGAGGGATGGCAACTTCAACGGTTTGGTCCTTTGGTGCTCGTGACCGCTCCCGACGGTCGTGCGCTCGCGTACGACGGCGCCGGGCACTTGCGGTTCCAGGGTAAGCCATCGGACAGCACGAAACACGACTTCGCGGTCGGACCCAC
>DAIDJG010000079.1 GCA_027451445.1 Singulisphaera sp. | reverse complement strand
CTGTTGCGGTGTCTGTCGGGGTTCTCACCACCTGGCAGAATCCGCCCAGGAGACGATACTTTCAATAAGGAACGCCTGATCAGTTGATATGATGGAATTCCGATCAGTTCCTGTGTAGTTTTTCGGGGAAACTACTGTTTAGACTGCGGCGGGATTAATTTTCGGGTTGCCGAAGTCGAGCGCTTGCCGATCGCAATACCGGCGCAGGTTCTCGAGCGCGGGGCGGTAATTCGGATCGGCAGTCAACGCGTCGCGGTATGCGTGGAACGCCGCATGGTCCTGGCCCAAACTTTCGCGGAGTACGCCGAGCAGCGTGTGCGCTTCGGCTGACTCGGGCACATTCGCGCGGGCGTCTTCCAGCAGATCGAACGTGTTCCAATCTCGGTTGGACGAACTGGCAGTCTTGGGCATTGCTTACGGTTGGATTGGGCGATCCAGATCGAAGGTGCGGCGGACCTCACCGCGCTCATCGAAGAGAGCGATGCCGGTGCCGCCGTCGGGCCGGACCGCCAGTACCGCCCGAAGCGCCCCCTCCTCCCCGTAAAGGTGGAGGCCCGGGGCACCGCGCTCGCCGAGGTCTGCAGAAAGCCGGACCTTTTCATGGGCGTCGAAGAGCCCGACTCCCGGCGTGCCGTCGGGGCGAACAGCGATTACGGCCCGGAATCGTGCATGCTCGTCGTATAAATGCACGCCGGGTGCGCCATCCTTGTCGAGCTCGAGCGACAGGCGGTTGTGGCCGTCGCGGTCGAAGAGGCCCATGCCCGGTGTCCCGTCGGGACGCAAGGCGAGCGCTGCACGCATCGTGCCGTCTTTGTCTCGCAAGACGAAGTCATTAGAGTCGTGGCGCTGATCGATGGCGCCAATCGTAACGAACAGTCCCAGCGCGATCAGCAAGGCAAGCGTGGCGCGCGACCAGCGCCGGCATCGCCGTTCGAGACGGGCGTTGGCCCGCTCGATTTCGCGAATTCGCAGTGCCACGGCGGTTGAGTTCAGAAACTCCATCAGAAGCCTCCAAAATATGGTTTTTGATTAGTAAATGTTAATACTCGTAGATTCGAGCCATCGGCCACCTGCGTTCAGCCTTCACAATAGCGCTGGCTCACGACGCATGACCCATGGCGATACGGTGGTTCGCTGTTTCCATGGATTCGCAAGAATAATGCCGGGGAATTTCATTGCGTCATAAGTCTTAGGAGGATAACGGCTTAACTTGATCGCGTCGTCGCGCCTGCCGCAATACGGCTGATGCGAATTGCAGGGCGACCGATTGCTCTCTTGCGATTTGCACGATGATGTGCAAAGACACGTCCGTCCCTGTCAAATGCCCGGAGTAGGTCCGGGGGGCATCAGCGTCGTTATCGGGGTCTTAGACCCCAATGACTGGCTCGTCCACGCCATTTCTCGTTGGAAGGGCGAACAATACACCGAAATGTTCGGCTGACCACCGCCCGAGCGGAACGCATTGAGCGCATGAGCGATAGTCATCGCTCAACGCCTCGGCGACTACGTGAACTTCAGCTTGGACCGCCGATCTCACGCCACGCTTCAGCGCTCGATCTCCGCGATCTTGGCTTTGATAAGTTTCTCGATCTCTTCGACGGCAGCGTCCGTCGCTTCCTGGACCACCCGTTCCGAGCCCCGCCCGCGCGCGGCGATCTCCTTGCGCGCGTCCTGCCGAACGGCGCGCACGGCGATTTTGGTTTCTTCCCCCAGTTTCTTGATGTGCTTGATCATCTCCGCCTTTTGTTCGCCGCTGATGGGCGGAATGCCCACGCAGACGGTCGACGGGTTCAGCGCATAGGCGTTGACCTTGGCGTGGTTGAGTGCTCGGACGATCGCGCCGACATTTGTGGGGTCAAACGGTGTAATGAGGATGCGCTCGTTCTGACTCGCCAACGACGCGATATGGCCGATCGGCCCTGAGCGTCCCTGGGTCGCGACGCGAAACGTCTCCAGAAACCCGATGCTAAGGGTCCCCGACCGGATCCCCCGCAACTGGTCGGCCAGATGCCAGATACTTTTCTGCATCCGATTCGTCGCGTCGTACATCGGCGTCCGATTCAAGAGTGCATTATTATGATTTTCTTCGTTTCCTTGGTTTCCTTCTGTTCAGTGTGGGTTTGCGCCGGGCAGAAAAAAGTCTTGAACAGAAGGAAACGAAGAGTGTGCTAAAAAGCCTATAGAAATAGCTAATAATAGAATAATAAACTGCGTTGCATCGCAATCCTTTAGTCCGAAGCGCGTGCTTCCAATTCTTCCCAGCGCTCGAAGGCGACGGCAAGCTCTCGCTCTAGTTCCTCCAGTTTCTGTTTCTCGAGAGCAATCGCGTTTCCCCCTTTTTGATAGAACGCCGGATCCGCCATGGTCTGGTGCACCGCGCTGACGGCGGCCTCCAGGTCCTCAACGCGTTGCGGGAGGGCTTCCAACTCCTTCCGCTCTCTGAAACTCAACTTGCGGGACACGGCGGTCGAAGCTTCGACGGGCTTGGGCGTCGGGGTGGTCTTGGGTTCGACGAGTTTTTCGGCCTGGCGTTGGCGAACGGCGTCGTCATAGCCTCCGTCGCACTCCCGGACCTGGCCGTCGGGTTCGACCGTGAGCGTGCTGGTGACCACGTCGTTCAGGAACGCCCGGTCGTGGCTGACGAGGAGCACCGTACCCGGATATTCGACGAGCAAGCTTTCCAGCAACTCGAGCGTTTCGATGTCCAGATCGTTGGTCGGTTCGTCGAGGACGAGGACGTTCGACGGCTTGGTGAACAGCTTCGCGAGCAGCAGGCGGCTCCGCTCCCCGCCAGAGAGGAACTTGGCCAGGCTTCGCGAACGCTCGGGCGGAAAGAGAAAGTCCTGCAAGTATCCCAGAACGTGGCGCGATTGGCCGTTGATCGGGATCATGTCATATTCGCTCACGTTCTGCTGGACCGTCTTCTCGTCGTCGAGGACGGCTTTGAGCTGATCGAAGTAGGCCACCTCCAAGTTCGTGCCGTGTCGGATGGTCCCTTCCTGGGGAGCCGTGATCCCAAGCAAGAGGCGCAAGAGCGTGGTTTTGCCCGACCCATTGGGACCAATGATTCCGACCTTGTCGCCCCTCATAATGGTCGTTGAGAGGTCCCGGATGATGATCCTGCCGTCGTACCCGAACCCCGCCCCCTTGGCCTCGATGACCAATTGCCCCGACCGGTCGGCGGTCTGAACCTGGATCCGCGCGGTGCCTTGACGGTCTCGACGTTGCTGGCGTGCCTCGCGCATGGCCTTGAGGGCCCGGACTCGTCCCTCGTTGCGGGTCCGGCGCGCCTCGATCCCTTTGCGGATCCAGACTTCTTCCTGGGCCAACTTCTTGTCGAACAGGGCGTTCTGGCGCTCCTCGGCGGCCAGCAGCTCCTCCTTCCGTTTCAGAAAGGTGGGATAGTCGCAGGCCCAGTCGTAAAGGTGCGCGCGGTCGAGCTCGACGATCCGGGTTGCCAGGCGCTCCAGGAGCACGCGGTCGTGGGTGACGAACACGAGCGTTCCGCCATAGCGCAAGAGGAAATCCTCAAGCCAGCGGATCGCTTCGATATCGAGGTGGTTGGTCGGCTCGTCGAGAAGCAGGATGTCGGGGTCGTTGACGATCGCCTTCGCGAGCAGCACGCGCCGTTTCATTCCGGACGAGAGGGTTTCGAACGGGGTTTCCGCATCCAATCCCATGCGCGAGATGATTGCGTCGACCCGATGTTCGGACCCGCTGAGATGTTCGCCTGCCTCCGTCAACCCCTCGGCGACGACTTGAAACACCGCGCCACACTCGCCCTCGGGCACTTCCTGGGGCAAGCGGGCGATTCGCAGGCCCTGTTGACGGATGATCTCGCCGTCGTCCGGTACGATTTCGCCATGAACCAGCTTCAGGAGGGTGCTTTTTCCCTCGCCGTTGCGGCCCAGGAGGCAGACTCGCTCTCCGCGTTCGACTTGCCAGTCGACATGATCCAGCAGCCGGGGTCCGCCGAAGGCGAGGCTGACGTCCCGTAAACTCAGCAATGCCATGACGACTCGTGGGGTCCGAGGGTATCCGGTGTTCGAAGCGGAAGGTCTTCAATTTCGGGAGAAACGGTCCCGATCAAAAGGAGGTGACTCTTCGTCTCCCAGGCGCTTTTTGAGCTCACTGATCTGCTCGTACTGGTCGCGCAGGACTTCGACGATTCCCTGAAAGTGCTTCATCAACTGCCCGACCTGCTCGACGAGACCCGCGATCTCCTTCTCATGGCGCTCAACGATGGGGGCGAGTTGCTCCATCGACCGTCCGAGCCCGACAAGCAACCGGTTCCTGGCCGCTTCGATTTCTTCCGGCGAGTTGTCACCTTCGGCGGTCACGGTAGAGATCTCGATCTGGCGAAGGTGGGTAGTCGCGGGGACTCACGTCATTCAATACACCCGAAGGGACTCGAACCCCTAACCGTCGGTTCCGAAGACCGATGCTCTATCCAATTGAGCTACGGGTGCCTACCGCCCCAGTATACAGGGTTTTCTCGTCTCGGCAATATGCCGGACCCACTGTGGGCCTTGACGG
>DAIDJG010000078.1 GCA_027451445.1 Singulisphaera sp. | reverse complement strand
CGCGTGGACTGCGGCGTGTCGAGCCTCTTGAGCATCCCCACCGCCACCAGCATCGGGGCCTCGGGAGCGTCCTGAAAGACCCGGACGATCGAAGGCACGGCGTGGGGGTCGTTCACGTCCTCGAGCCGCTTGAGGGCCTCGATCCGCCGCGAGGGTTCGGCGAGCCAGCGCCGGCAGGTACGAAACAAAGGTTCCCACTGCCGGTCGGCGTGGTGCTGGGCGGCCTCCTCGCGCTTCTCCGCGGCGGCCTGCTCGTGGCTCATCCAGCGACCGTTATGCTTGATGTAGCCGAGGTGTTGCCAGGTCGCATCGTGATAGGGCTCGAGCACGACCGCCGAGGTGAAGTGTGCCGTGGCTTCGGCCTTGAGGCCGTTCTGCTCACACCAAAGACCGAGCGCGACATGCGCGTGCGCCTCCTCGGACCGCGACATGTGCCGGCCCCCCCGGCCGTTCACGCGTGCCTCGAGCTCCTCGCGGCGGCGGTTGTATTCCGAGAGCTTGGCCGCGAGCGCTTCGTCGTCTTTCATCTTGGCGCTCGCGGTTTCGGGGGTCTCCCATTTCCCCTGGAACGAAAGCAATCCCATCAGGCCTCGCGCGGCCGTGTTCTTGGGATCGAGGACGACGGCCTGTGCAAGGTGCTCGACCCGCTCGGCCGTCAGGCCGTGGGCCTCGCACCAGAGCGCGAGCTTGACATGCGCCTGGGGATCGTGGCCGGCTTTGTTTTTCAACGCCTCGTAGATCTTGATGTCAGCCGCCGGCGCGGGTTCGGCGCCCATTAGTGCGGAGCAGAGGACGACGAGCGGTAGCATGGCAAAACTCCACCTGAGCTGGGAAACTCACGATCGTGTGCCAACAAGGAGATGTCCGTGCGCGGCGAGGGCGTGCCACGGACGATTTCGAGCGGTTCGCGGCGGGAGCGCACGCGGGATCGCAGGCAAGAACGGGCGAGCACGCGAAGTAACATCGTCTGCGAACCTGCTCAGTTTCGAAACGGGTCTCTCGGAAACTGCGAATCCAGAATCAGTGCGTCGACTTCGCGACGCAGGATCAAGTAATCGGCCCGGTCCCACCATTCGGCGTCGGCACCGATGGCGTCGGCACCTGGAAGCCTCGGCGAGTTCCTTGCGGCCTGGCGGTGCGTGGTTTCGAGCACGCGCCGAGCCACATCCATCTCGCCGCGTTTGCCATGTGCCAGAGCAAGCACGACTCGGTTCAGCGCCGAGGCATTCCAGCGTGAATCGAGCGGGGACGCCTTCTCGATTTCGACGATCGCTCGGTCGGGATCTCCAGCGCGAAGATCTGCGAGTGCCAACGTGTACATGGTCCATGGAACGACGGGCGGCCTGGCCGCGGTTTGCGCGAGGCGCAGCACGGGATGAAAGTCGGGTACGGCATCGGGCGTCAACAGGCAAGCGCGTGCCACCTCGGAAGAGACGTTTTCCACGCCCTGGAAACGTTTGACCATCGAGGCGCATACGTCCCGATAACCCGCTCGGTCGCCAGTCAGCAGCAGGGCCACGGCCAGACGATATCGGGCGCGGGGATCGTCGGGCGTCTGCGCGAGATTCCCGCGCAGCACGGCGGCCAGTTCGCGGAAGGCGACGGCCGCTTCGCTGCGCCGTCCTGTGCGGAGCAAGGTCTCAGCCAGTTGATATCGGGCCGTGGGATCGTTGGGGGCGCGATCGAGGATCGCACAAAAGCTCGTGAGCGACTCATCAAAACGACCCAACTCGCGTAAGGTCGTCCCCAAGCGATGGGCCGCCATGCCGACCTTCGTGGGGCCATCACGGCGATCGGCTTCGCGGTAGGCCTCGACCGCCTCGTCGAGCCGGCCCTGCTGGCGCAGGTGCTCCCCCAGCCAGAAAGGCCGTAACGGATTCTTTCGGTCGAGGCGCGCGGCCTCACGATAGGCATTGGCCGCCTCGTCGGGCCGACCCGCCGAGCGGAGCGACTCGCCGAGTTCATGGTGTGCCGTGGGATCGCCGGGTGTTTGTTTCACTATGGTCCGAAAGCACGCGATCGACTCTTCGAACCGCCCCAGCCAGCGCAAGGTCGTGCCCAGACGATACGACGCCATGCCGACCCTGGCGGGACCGTCGCGGTGGACGGCGTCGCGGTAGGCTTCGACCGCCTCGTCGAACCGGCCCTGCTGGCGCAGGTGCTCCCCGAGACGGAACGAAGCGGCCGCGTCGTTCGGGTTGAGTCTCGCGGCGCGGCGCAAGAGCCCGGTATGCACCTGGCTTTTCAACCTGTCGATTTCGTCACGACGCCCACCGACCACGTTGACGCGGTACGGCGACGGCGGACGAGCGCTCTGTGGATTGGCGTCCGCAAGCGTTGCCGCCGCGCCCGGTTGGTTCCAGTCGAGACCCAGAACCTTCAGCTCCGCGCGGATGCGCCGCACGTCCCAGACCAGAACGGTGTAGCTGAGGTCTTCGAGCGCCGCCAGGCGCGCGCCATCTTGCGAGAATTCCAGGGACCCGACACTGCCTTGTTCGGGCATCTCGAACGTTGCGATCGAGCGGCCCGAGACGCCGTCGAGGAGGCGAATCTGGTGATTCGCGGCGACCACGAGCAAACCGTCCGGGCTGAAGCCGACGCGGCAAGCCCCAAACTCGGCCTCGCGGACCAAACGCCACGTTCCGACTTCCCAAAGCTTGTACCCGTTTAAACTCGTCGCGAGCCAGTGGCCATCCGGACTGAACTGAAGGATCGAGATGTTCGGCACGTCGATCGCTTTCACGCGCTGGCCGGTGCGGGCGTCCCAGATCACCGCGCCTTGAGATGCGCCGTTGTGGCTGATGGTCGCGACCCACTTCCCGTCGGGACTCACGGCTCCTCCCCGAACGTCCTCGTGGGAAGGGAGGGGTATCAGCTTGCCGGGCGGGTCGCCGACGAGGATCCACGGAAAGGAATGCGGACACGACAACAGCATGGTCTTTCCGTTCCGGCTCAAGACCGGATTGCTGCCGGTCGTGGAGATCGTCTGCAACAACTGGGGCGGTCCGAGCGTGCGCGGGGAGCCCGTTCCGGAAAACGGCCAGCGGAGCAGCCCCGGGGGCCCGAAGGTGATCAGGGAGCCGTCGGGGTGGAAGTTCGCGCTGGACCAACCCAGCTCGTTCAATTCGGCGACGGGTTCCGCCGTCTCAGTATCCCAGAGCCGCACCTGGTTCACCGTGCGCACGGCTAGAAGCCGGCCGGCCGGCTCGAAGCCCAGTCCCAGAATGGAGTGGTTCGGCGCGGCTTCACCCGGCAAGACTCGCAGTTCCCGCCCCGAGGCGACCTCGAAGATCTCCCACGACCGGCCGTTCCTGCCCACGCCGAGGTAACGATCATCCGCGCTGAACCGGAGCGCAGCGTCCGTCCGGTGATGGACCAACTCCCGGCCGGTGCGCGGATCCCAGAGCCTCAGCACCCCCTCCCATCCCTGGCTGGCGAGCACGTCGCCCCGGTGGTTGAACGCGACCCCCATGCCCTTGTTCTTCGGCCCGCTCAGGACCAGGGGCTTCTGCTCAGGTTGGTTCGGCCGCCAGATCGTAATCCGGCTGTCGTCGCCGGCGAACGCCACGCGTTCACCATCGGGAGAATACGCGATGTCATTGGCGGCCGCGTCGAGCGCGAGCGTGGCCAACGGTCTGGGATCGTCCAGGGTACGGAGCACCGCCAGGGCCGGTCGGTTCTGGCCGATCTCGACGACGAGATGCTTCCCATCGGGATGAAGCGCCAGGCGGATTATCGGGCGCCCGTCGTCGGGAATGGGTCGCTTTTCTCCGGTTTTGGTATCGATCCGGTTCAGGTGATTGCGGGTCTCAACGATTAGCGCGGAGCCATCGGGCAAGAATCCGACGCAATTCGGTCCCGCGGTCCCGGATGGACCCTCGGCGATCAGAACGGGCCTGGGCCCGGCGACGTTCCAGAGACGCAGCCTGCCGTCCCAAAACAGCAAGGCAAGGCACCCGCCCAGCGGGCCGAACAGGGGCCGGCACTCTGACCTCGGACCGGCGTTCGGCAAGCGCGCGAGGACGGAGCCGTCGGCAACGCGGTAAAGCACACAATGACCGTCTCGATCGACCCCGGCGCACTTCTCGAACGCCGGATCGATGTCAGCAGCGGCCGTCTTCTCCGCGTCCTGGCCGAACGTTTTCGCGACCCGGAGGTCAGGCAACCCGAGCGCGGCGATGGCCACGTTGCGGAGCCACGGGCGGCGCGCGGCGTCGATCTCAGGGTCGCCGAGCTCGTCGAGCGCCTTGGTCGCCGCACGCACGGCCTCGAGGCACTCAAACCGCTGCCCCATCCTGCGGCTGAACCGAAGGGCGTCGGCCTGCGCGATGTACGCGTCGACCGTGCGCCGCTGGGCCTCGGCCGAGGCGGCAAGCGTCCGGGTCTGGGCGTCTTGCAACGCCGCAACCTGGTCTCGGTAGACGTACGCCGCGATCGTCGAGCCGATGAGCAGCGCTGCCGTCAGCACCGCCGCCGCGACACTCGCGGCGGCGAGCCAAGGGTTGCGCTTGCCCCAGAACCACCAGTGCTCGACAAGGCCGATCGGCCGGGCGAGGATGGGCTCGCGGTTCAGGAACCGCCCCAGGTCGTCGCCACACTCCCGGGCCGAGGAATACCGCCGCGAGGGGTCTTTCTGAAGGCACTTCAGGCAAATTGTCTCCAGGTCGCGCGGGACGTCCGGATTGAGCTCCCTGGGGGGCAACGGGTCGCGATCCATGACTTGCAGGAGCGTGTCCATCACACTTGCAGCCTGGAACGGGGGGCGGCCGGTGAGAATGTGGTAGAGCAAGGCACCCAGGCTATACACATCGGCGAGCGGCCCGACGTCCGCGCGACCCGCGGCCTGTTCCGGCGGCATGTAGCTCGGCGTCCCCATCACCTGCCCGCTCGCCGTCAGTCCGCTGTCGCCCTTCAACTTTTTCGCGAGACCGAAGTCGGTCACGCGCGCGTGACCCTTGGCGTCGAGCAAGACGTTGGCCGGCTTCAGGTCGCGGTGAACGACCCCTTGATCGTGCGCGTATTGCACCGCGTCGCAAATCTCGCACACGACCCGTGCCGCTTCGCGAGGCGGAAGCGGCCCGTCGGCCACCTTGATGCTCAAACTCCGACCTTCGACGAACCCCATGCTGAAGTAGTGCTGGCCGTCATGTCGGCCCACTTCGTAGATCGGCACGATGCCCGGATGGTCGAGGTTCGCGGCCGCCTCGGCCTCCAGATAGAAACGCTTGATGTCCGCTTCGCTGGCGAGCTGCCCCGCCAGGATCATCTTGAGCGCAACGATGCGGTTCAGGTTCACCTGGCGCGCCTGATATACCACCCCCATGCCGCCCCGGGCGAGCTCGCGCAGCAACTCGTAATCGCCGAAATAGCGCACGGCGCCCCGGCGTTCCTTCGCACGATCCGTTACGCTAAGATCGGTTATCCCGCCCACGCCCCCCGAACTCGCGGGCCCGAGGGTCTCGTCGACGAGCGACGTTATCGACAACCGCGTCCTCGGCTCCGTGGCGGGCAGCTCTCCCCGCGAGACCGGGCCGATGGTGGGCGCATCGCTGTCGGCCTGTATCGGCGCGGGGCCTACCGCCCCGCCCATGCCTTCGAGGGCCGCGATGATCGATGGCTTCTCACCCGGAAACCGTGGCAGGTAATCGGCGATCTTCGGCACCTCGCCGCGCGCGACGCGTAGCTCCAGCTCCAGTCCGATCAACTCCGTCAGCAACGTCTCGCGGCCGGGCCCGGACAGCTCGACGAGGAAATCCTCGATCCGAGGCCGTTGTCCATGGCGCCATTCAGCCTCGAACCAGCGGCAGACGGCGTCAATCCGGCGCGCGCGGGCGACCTCCGCACTCTCGGAATTCGATGAACGACCGTCGTTCATGAATGTCTCCTGCGTACCGAATCAGGTTCGAGGAGGATATGTCGTTGGGACGCTGTCGCGTGCCACCTTGCGCGATCAGCACCTTGCGATACCCGCGCACCGGGCCCAGGTGCGCGTGTTCGCTGACTGATTGCAACCCCGGACGCGCGGACGCGAAAACTTGACACTCCTGTGGGGTGGTGAGGAAGTCTCGCTGACGAGATTCTGACCGTGTGCGGTTTTTCGTCAGCGTTCCGTCCTGGACACGCGATCCTCGCGGCGATGCCGACAACACGAACCGCTCCGAGATCATAAATAACAGAAATCACCTAAATCTGCGCATCTTACTTCGCAAATGCTCCCGAGATTTGCAAACCGTATGAGGTTTCGCCCTGCGCACCCAATCTAACCGCTCTGGATTTTCCATTTTCGCAAACCAACGCCTGCCCGCGTACAGAATAAGGCGAGTCTTCGAGGCCCACAAATTGCGTTCAGAGCGATCCGTTCGGTCGCTTGAGTCCGAAGTTCTTATTTCACAATGAGTTCAAGATTCCGAATGATCAGCATTACTCGGAATACTCAACTCCATTATTTCGCAATCGGTTCCGAGTTGACGTGTTTCGAATCGGCCTCGTCCCGGATGCGGTCGATGTCGCTGCGATTCCGGCCGACCGGAGTCGCGACGGAATAGATCGCACCAACCACACAGATGACGCCCGCGAATATCGAGTTCGACGTACTCGGATCGTTCGGGATCGGCATCGCCGGGTCCTCGTTCGCGCGAATCGCGCCATGAGGAAGGGGTGCATCGAACCTTCAGGCGCGACGGACCTCTTCACTGCGGCTTAACAGCAGAAGATGTCCGTCGGCCGTCGAGATGTGCCACTGCGCTTCAATAACCCGCGTCGCGCCAGATCGTGCGGATCAAGGCAAGCTGACGTGCGACCGTGCGGCGTGCGCAGCCGAGGCGCGCGGCGATCGCGTCCTCGGTTTCGCCTTCCATGCGCCAGACGGCGACCTTGCGCAACGTCTCGTCGTCGAGGGCGTCAAGCAGCCGGCGGTACTCCTCGGCCATGACGGCGGCCGCCTCGGGAGTGGGCTCGGCCCCGACGGCGCGGGCGAGCGCATCCTCCTCCTCGTCGCTGCCCGGCAAGTCGGACGCATTACGGACGAGGCCGCCCCCGCGCTTCAAACGCTCGCCACGGCGGGCCAGGGCGAAGACCTTGCGCGCGGTGATCACGGCCAGAAGCCTCCAGAGGTCGTCCCGGTCCGCGAGCTCGGGGAACCGCCCGCGGGCCGCACCGACGCAGAAACTGTCGAAGGCGCTGAGGGCCGCGTCCTCCTCGTCGGCGGCAACGTCCGTACGGCGACTGGCGCGCAGCTTCTCGCGCGCCAGCCCCACCATCCGCGCAAAGTAGCGTTCCCAGAGCTGCTGCGCCGCTGCGTCGTCTCCCGCCTTGAGCACGCCGATCCAGCGCGTGACGGAACCTTGCTCGCCCTGAGCCATCGGTCCCCCCAGTCCGAATGGATACAGACATTTCCTAGACAGAAACTCATCATACGAGAGCCGATCCCCCAGCCGCCACGAAATACTGGAGGTTTTTTTCCGGCAGGGTGGCACACGAGCGCGAACAATGGACATCACCTTCGTCGGAGACTATCCAATTCCGATCCGTCTTGGCGGTGTCCAGGCATTGGGGAGCGAGGAATTCATGTTAGGCGCTCAACAGCTCAACGTGAATCGAATGTCGGGCTCGATCATGAATTCATGCAAGGCGTTTCGGTCGGTGATCTGCGACGCCCCTCCGGCTGACCGAGGTGTGATCAAAGGCGAGGTGAGGCCGGCGCAACGGACGGAAACGGTCCGGAACGACGGGGAGGCCCAGTGATGGCGACGGGAGACGAAACGCGCGGTCATCCCACATCGAAGGGGTCGGATGAGACCGCGGCCTACGACACGCGCGAAGACCTCGACGAACAAAAGACGCTCCGGCCCGACCCCGAAGCGGCCACTTTGGCAGGGGATCCGACCACCCCGCGGCCGAACACGGAAGCGCCGGCACACGTCGCGCCCGCGGACGTCGCCGCCTTCTGCCGCGCGGCTGCGGAGATCGGCTTGATCGACGCCGAGGAACTCCGGCACCGGACCACGGGAACAGCGCCGGACGATGTGCAGGGCCTGGCGCGCGGACTGGTCCAGGCCGGCAAGCTCACCCCGTATCAGGCCGGTGCAATACTCCAGGGGAAGGAACGGGGGCTCCTGATCGGTAACTACCTCGTGCTCGATAAGCTTGGCGCAGGTGGCATGGGCGTCGTCTTCAAGGCGAAGCATCGCCGGCTCGGGCGGGTCGTGGCCTTAAAGATCTTGCCCCCCTCGTTCGGCCGGGATCGCGACGCCGTCCAGCGATTCCGACGCGAGGTCGAGGTCGCGGCCAGGATCAGCCACCCCAACGTCGTCGTCGCTCTCGACGCCAGCGAAGACCGCGGGGTTCAGTTTCTGGCCATGGAATACATCCCTGGGCGCGATCTCGACCGCATCGTCGACGCCGGCGGACCGCTCCCCGTCGCACTCGCGATTCACTGCACGATCCAGGCAGCGCGCGGTCTGGAGGCGGCCCACGCCCTGGGGATCGTTCACCGCGACATCAAGCCCGGCAACCTCATGCTCGACGACGCCGGCACCATACGCGTGCTCGACCTCGGACTCGCCAAGGTCATCGACGCCACCAGCGCCATCGGACAGTCCGGCGGACCGGCGCTGACCCGTTCGGGCTCCTACATGGGAACCATCGACTACATGGCCCCCGAGCAGGCTGAGGACTCGCGCAAGGCGGACCACCGCGCCGACATCTATTCGCTCGGCTGCACCCTCTTCTTCTTCCTCACCGGCCGCCCGCCGTTCCAGGACGGTAGCGTGCTGAAACGGCTGCTCGCGCACCAGGAGCGGCCAGCACCTTCGCTCCGCGCGCTGCGGGCGGAGGTGCCCGAAGCTCTCGAAGCCGTTTATCAGAAGATGATGGCCAAGACGCCGGCGGAGCGGCCTGCATCGATGGGCGAGGTCGCAACGCTCCTGGAGGAATGCCGGGCCGCAGGCACCGAGTCGAAGAAGGCCACGGCGGACCTGTTGACATTCGCCGACACGGCGTTCAAGCGCGCCGCCGAGACAAAAAACGCACGCGACTCGTCCGTCTACGCCGGTCGCGGCGAGGCGGGGCGTTTGCAGTTCGACGCCGGCGTGAACCTCGAAGACTTGATCATGGACCGCCGCGACGAGCCGCGTGCCGAACTGCTCCCCCCCGCGCTTCCATCGACGCGGAGCCGTGCCAGGACCGTGACGTCGCGTCACAAGCGCAATCGCCCGCGGTTCGGGATCGCCGCCGTGGCCGGCCTGGCGATCGTCGGCGTACTCGTCGCGGCCGTCGTACTCAGCCGCCCCCAGCCTGATACCCAGACGTCACGCACCCCGGCGGATCCGACCACTGATGCGAAAGGCCCGGACCAGCCGACGGTGCCGGACGACGGCCTGACCGTTGCGACCAAAATCGCTGCCAACGAAGGTCGCCCGGATCCGGACGTTTCGCCACATAATTCCGACGCGGGAACCTCTGCCGCGAGCACGCCTCCTGCGCCCGCTGTCACGACGAAGGCCGACTC
>DAIDJG010000077.1 GCA_027451445.1 Singulisphaera sp. | reverse complement strand
CGAATGGCTGAGCTTGCTGGGGAACGAACAAGGCTATGGTGGCTGAAAAACAGCCATTTTGGAGCGATCATCGCCTGTCGGATCATAAGTGCAAGCCTTGCAAGACGTTCCGCCGCGCAAAAAGTGTCGGGTGGCCAGCCTCTGTGGGGGAGGGTTGGGATGGGGGGTTCGAGCGGCCAAAGGTGATGCGACACCCCCCACCCCGGCCCTCTCCCACAAGGGGGGAGGGAATGCTTACATCCTCCCGTTAGACTCACAAAAAAACCCGACGGATCGCGGTTAACACGCGTATCCGCCGGGTCGATGGTGAGCTTCGGGAACTGTCGTCGCAACCCGGCGGACGACTTATGGCTTGGGTGCGTCAGCCGGCGCTTCCGCTGGGGTGGCAGCGGGCTCGGCGGCGGGCGGGACCGGCGTGGGTGTCGGCGGAGTCGGTACGGCGCCGGCCGGTCCTGCGGGAGTGGCGGGGGCGGCATCCACCGGAACGCTCGGGGCCACGGTGCCGTTCATCAAGGCCGGGGGTAGCGTGCCGGGCGGCAGCGTCACAGCACCGGTCGGGGCGGCACTCGGAGGCACGGACATACCGGAGGCGGGCATCTCCAGATCGATCGCTCCCAGGCGGATGATCAGCAAGATGGTGCCGCGCTTGTCCGCTTCAAGAATCGGATCAACGCCCGGCTCGAGGCGGGTCGACACGAGGGTCTCCACACCCGCGATCGCCAGTTCCTGGAACTTGGGATCAGGCAGGTAGATGACCTTGGTCACGAAATTGCCGCCGTCGACGACCTGGTCAAAGTCTTCGGGTGTGAACTGGACCGGAATCGGGTTGTGCGTCAGGTAGGCGTCGGTCGCGGGCGTCGAGGGCGCCACTTCGATCGTCGGATAGAGTTGCACGCCCGTCCGGCCCGGGATGTCGGTCAGCTTAAGGCGGTAGATATAGCCTTGCAGAAAGTTATAGCGGGCAGGCGTCGTCAGTTGGGCCGGCAGGTAGACCCGGTCGCCCGCCTGCCCTGCGCTCTGCCAGCCGATCTTCATGCCTTCGGGGCCGAGAAAATAAATCTGGCTCCGTACGTTCGGGAAGCGACGCCCCGCCTGGGCACCTCGACCCGCGGGGCCACCCGAGCCGGCGGAGCCGGGGCAAGACGAGCCGCCCATGCAGCCGGGGTGTCCAAAGGCGCAACCCGTCGCACCCGCCATGGCGCCCCCCGCCGGAGGGGGACCGCTCGCGACGACGTGAGGACGAAACAGGTGCTTCAAGCCGACGCCGGGACTGCCATAACCGAACCCATCGCCGGTGGTGGCCGCCGCCAGCAGCAGGATACCGATCGTATTCATCTATGTCCTCCCACCCCCCAAGGACCGCAGCCGGCCTTCCCATACAGTAAAGGGGCACGTCGATCGGGGAGATAGCTCACCATCCTGGTATACGCGGCGTGCATCTCGGCGACCCCACGCCCTCAAGGGCCAGGCGGCCGATTCGTTCGTCGCGCTCATGTCCGGTACCGAAGATCCTCAGGACGTCGCCTCATACGGCGAACGCACCACCTGCGGCCGGACTTGCGTCCCACGACGCCTAGCGATATGATCGGGCATTCCTTTCCCACCCTTGAGGAAAATGCCCTACATCCCAATCATGCCAAAACTCCGTATTATCCCTACGCTGGCTCTTCTGGCCATTACCACGATGCTCGCAGCGCGTTGGGTTGGTGCCCAGACGCCGCCCGCCGCCGCTCCGGCTCCGCCCACCGCGCCGGCCCAATCGGCAGCTCCGGCGGCTCCGCCCACTGAGGCGGAGAAGCTCATTGATGAAGCGGTCAAGAAGATCGCTGCATTGAACTCGATCGCGGCCGAAATCGAAGAACAAGTCGACATGCTCGGCCAGCACTTTATGGTGAAGGGCAAATACCTCAAAGCCCCGGACTATCGCGTTTACCTTCGTCTCCAGGTCTCGGGGCTCACCGACTCGAAGGGCACACTCCTTCAAGTCTGCGACGGTAATACACTCTGGGACTTCCGCCAGGTACTCGACTCGCAGAACTACTTCAAGACCGGCAAGATCCCTCAGATCATGCAGAAGATGAACTCCGCCGGTTTCGACCCGGAGTTGCGCGAGAAAGCTGTCAGCTCGATGGGAATGACGGGCCCCGAAGTCCTGCTGACAGGCCTGCGCAAGGCGATCAAGTTTGATCAGCAGGAAGAAGACACGTTCGGCAACAAGCCCGTCTGGGTCCTTCACGGCTTTTGGACGAGCCGCGAAGGGTTGGTCGGTCCGAACCAGCAACCGTTACATCCCTTCGCCAATCTGCCTGCTTACATCCCGAGCGTCGTGACGCTCTGGCTGGACAAGGAAAGCGGCTGGCCCCTTAAGGTGTTGCTTGTCGGCAAGGCGCCCTCGGTTCTGGAAGACACTCGTCCCATCGGCCCCGATGGGAAACGGATCGGTCCGAAAGCCAAAGCACCCAAGATCCAGCCGAGCCGCATCGAGATGGTGTATTTGAACGTCAAACTCAACCCCACCCTCAAAGTAGAAGAGTTCGCGTTCGAACCCCCGCCCGACGCCCGAGTCGACGATAACACCGAAGCGGTTCTCAGCCAACTGGAGCAAGCGATCCAGCTCCAGGCCGCTCAGAAGAAGGAAGCTGCGAAGAAGAGCGAGGGGGACGAACCCGTCCTGAGCGAAGGGATCAAGCCTCCCCCCGCCCCAGCCGCGAAATGAAAGCAGGAACTGCGAGTTGTCAGATGGAAACCGGCGCACGCTCGCTGCCGTTGAGCTGACAACTCGCAACTGTCACGGCTCACCCAACCTCGGGCTCGATCACTCCGCCCTCCGGCAGGAATGACCGGAGCGGACAGTGCTCACAGCGAGGGGCGGCCACCCGGCAGAACTCGCGACCGACGCGTTCCATCCCGGCGGAGAGATCTCTGGAAGCCGCGATGTCGTCGACCAGTGCCCTTTCAACGGCGGCCCTCGCCTCGTCGTAGTCGCTCGAAGCGTCCAGCCATCCGTGACGCACGAGAACGCGATACGACGCCCGATCAACGGGATAGAGCGGACGGCCGAGGGCATGGAGCAGAAGCGAATCGGCCGTGGCGCGGCCAACGCCGTTGACGCGATTCAGCTCGTCGCGGAGTTGTTCCGTGGAGGCGGTGCGGAGGGCGTCGTCGGACCCCTCGTAACGCTCGAGGAACCAGCGAGCGAGGCGCTGGAGGGCCGCGACCGCCTTCCTGGGTAGCGGCACGGCACTCCCGTCAAGCACCTCAATCACGGAGGCGATGTCGGTCGCCGCAAGGTTCTCGGCGTCGATCAGGTCAGCGTCGGCAAGCGCCGTCCGCGCGGCGATGACTTTTGCCGGAACGGGGACGCCCGCGAGCACCGCGACCGCGACAGCGAGGAAGGGCTCCGTCGATATGGTACCCAAGGAGCGGCCGTAGCGCTCGCTCAGGGCATCCCGCAGGCCTGGAAACGACTCATCAAGCGTGGGCATGGCTGGAACGGAAGGTCGTCATATATCCCCTACCTCCCTGTGCGGAAGAGGGTCGCCGCGCCGCGGCGGGGTGAGGGCGTTCGCGACGCGGTCACCCAACACCCCTCACCCGAACGCTTCGCGTTCGACCTCTCCCACAAGGGGAGAGGTGTTGAAGCCACCCCAATTGCGACGAGAGGCTTATGCTCAAACCATCAAACGCCTGAGGAACCGTTCACACGGTGTGGCGCTTAGCCCTTGGCTTTCGCGAGTGCCGCCGTGTAATCGTGGGCAAGTCTGCTCTTGCGGCGAGCGGCGGTGTTCGGGTGCAGGACGCGACGCGAGCCGGCCTTATCGATCTTACCGGCGGTCAGGCGGAAGTCGGATTCGGCCTTCTCGAACTCCTTGGCGGACACCGCAGCGAGCATGCGCTTGGTGTAGGTCTTGATCACCTTCTTGGTAATCCGGTTATGGAGCCGGCGCTTGGTGCTCTGCTTGAGGCGTTTGATTGCGGAGGGCGTATTGGGCATTGCTGAGTCCAGGGCACTCGGTCAGGCGACACCGGTCCCATGATCCCTTTAGCAGGGGCCGGCGTGTCGATTTTCAACGAATCGAAGAGCATACCACGAAAATCGCGATCAATGCAAGCTCCGAAGCCGCTCGGCCACATCGCGATAGTTGTAGTCGATGGCCGCGACCTCGTTATAGTGCTCCTCGGCGGCCGTGCCATTCCCGAGTTTCTCGTTGACACGTCCAAGGGCGTAGTGCACGGGCAGGAGGCTGGCGTTGTCCCCGTCCTCGACGGCCTTGAGCGCTTCCTGGAAGTTGCGTTCGGCCACCTTGAGAACGCCATCGGCTTCGAAGCACTCGCCGGCCAAAAGCAGGGCCTGCACCTTCAGGCTAGGGCTGGAGCGGGCTTGCTGGAAGGACGAGATCGCATCCTTGAATTTGCCCTGTTTTTGCAGGACCTTGCCGAGCTGGAAGTGGAGCTGGAAGTCCTCGGGATGGAGCTCCACCTTGCGGCGTGCTTCCTGCAGCTCGTACTCGGCGAGCTTCTGGGTGAGCTCCTCGAGCTTGGCCTTGCCGGCCGCGTCGTTGGGGCGTTCCTTGCAATGCCGGGTCCAGTCGGCGATGGCCTTCTGAAGCCGCGCCATCTGGACCTCGGCGTAGGCTTCCTGAAGGTTCGGATCCTTCGGGATGACCGACAACCCCTTCTTGAGCACCTTGTACGCGTCGTCGAGCTGACTCCGCATCTTCAGGATGTCGGCGAGGCCGAGGTAGGCGGTGACGTGATCCGGATGCTCCTGGATCTCCTTCTGGAGCCGGACTTCGGGCGGCAGTTTCTCCTGCTTGAGCTCGGCCAGCTCCGCCTCGTGTTTCTCGGGTCCCGACCCGCCTTCGGGTGCTTTGTTGATGGCTTCGCCGAGCCCCGACTTCTTGATCGTCGCCTTGGCGGAAAGGGCGTTGATCTGCCGGGTTGCGTCCTCGTCGGCGGGGTTGACCTTCTTGATCTTCTCCCAGCAGGCGATGGCCTTCGGCCACGCTTCGTTGATCTCGTAGATGTGGGCCGCGAAGCGGAGGAAGTCGGTGTCGTTCGCCTGCGCCAGGACCGACTCGACATACCAGGCCGCCAGGGGGAAGAAACCGATCTGTTCGGCCGCTTCCGCAGCGTCACGCGAGGCCGCAACGTCCCAGGGGTCGTTGACGAATGCCTGCTCACAGATGGCCAACGCTTCGGCAAAGTTCCCCTTCTTCTTGGCCGACCGCGCGCTCATCCGGATCGGCTGGTTTCTCATCCCGACCAGCTTCCCCACCTTCGCCGGGTCGTTGCCGAACTTCCGCCGCGCGATCCCACGCAGGGCCATCCGATACGTCAGGTTGTCCGCGTGAAGCTTGCACGCTTCCTGATACATTTGAATCGCGTAGTCGAAGTTCGATTTCAGCGCAGCATCGTTGCCGTACTCAAAGAACGTCTTCGCTTTTTGATGCTGAGGGTTATCCGACGACATCAGTACGACCCCTTCGAGACCGGGCCGAGGCAGAGGCGCCACCCGTCGGCGACTCTTCGGCCGACCGGGGCAAAACACGGCGCGTCACTCGGCAGCTTCTTATTCTAACCAATTGGCGCCCTGGCCACCACATACGACTTCGCCCCGCCAGGGTAAGAAGATGCCGGTCGAGAACCTGCGCGCGAGTCTTTTTCGGCTGCTAGAGCGGTTTTCGTGTGCGTTGCGCACTCTCGGGAGGGCGAGGCTCCGTCCGAGCCAGCCTTGATCCATGGGCGAGTCTTCGAGCCGATGGATCATCGCGTGCCGCACAGGGGACCGCCTGAGCACTCGCGGTGTTCGGAAGACTCGAAGACTCGTCCTCCGAACAAGGCTGGCTCGGACGGAGCCTCGCCCTCCCAAAAACATGACGACTCCTTACATAAATTGATATCGGAAGGGTTCGGCGTGCGCAACGAGCGAAAACCGGGCTAGAAGAAAAGCTGGAACCGGATCCAGAACAGATTGCTCGTCTTCCTGAGCTCGTTGGGGCCGTTGTACACGGCGTTGCCGTAGACGGCGTGCTGCCAGTCGAAATAGATCTTCGTATAGCGATTGAGGTACCAGTTGAATCCGGTATCAACCGTGTACGCCTGGTTGCTCCAAAGATTGGGATCCGAGAGCCCGGCCGCGAAGACGTTCTGCCCGATATTCATATAGCTGTACCGGGAATACACTTCGATGGCACCCAGGCCGGTCAGACGGCCGTTTTTGAATCCGAAGTCGTTGTCGGGCTTGATGTCAACCCGGCGCGTGATGCGTTCGCCGGTGATGAAGTAATACGGGGTGATGGAAAACCCTTCCAGGGGAACTCGGGTGCGCGGGCCGTTAAAGCTCGTCGCGTAATCCTGGAAACCGCCGTCGTACTCCGCGAGGATATTGAAGCTGTTCCAGTACCAGGCGATCCATCCTGACCATTGCGCGCGGGGACCGCTTTCGACCACGTTGTTGTTGAACGCGAAGAACGTCGGAGACAGCGACTCGATGACGACGTCGTTCTGCCCCGTCGTCTGATCATTCGCGGTCGCCAGGATTTGCGGTTGTGTGGGGTTCCTCTCGTTACCGAAGTTGAACGCTCCGCCGATGTTAAAAATCTTGAGCGCTTTGATGTCCGTATTCTGGAACGGACGCATGTTGTAAAAGAGGTAGAGATCTTTATCGTTGTTGGTATCGCCGAAGGAACGGCGGGGGCCGTTGAAGACGCCGAGGGCCCACTCCGCCCGCTTGTCCAGGATCACGCCGTGGAACATCGCTCCGTCCTGGCGGTTACCGGCGTAGTTGCCGATGAACAACGAGCGCTCAGGTGCGATCAGGTCGCCTTCCGCAATCTGATAGTACTCATACGAGGTCGGCGTCTTGGTGCGGCCGATACGGAACTGGAGCCGTGAGTCGTAGTTGAAGTTGAGAAACGCATCCAAGAGGTCGAGACTGCCATATCCCCGGTTGATCACCGTGTAGAATTCGAGGTTCTTGGTCGCCCGGCCGGTGAAGTACCAGCGTTGGCGAGGGATGAAGAACTGGGTCTTCAACGGGCTCTGATCGCCGAGGCCGGGGAAATTCCGCAACTCGGCCTGGGTCAGGTCGTGGAACTGAAGTTGGAACTCGTCGTCATTCGTGTCGAACCGCAAGCCATTACCGACCGTAACCCTGACCGGCCGGCTCTCGCCTTCGGTGCCGCGCCGTCCGATCGTGCCTTCTGGACCTCGCGCCGGACCGCCCCCGCGTGTCGTGTCACCGCCGGTCCGCACCGGGCTCGGTGGCGCAAAACTGTAGGTGACCTCGCCTCCGGCCCCACCTTCTCCCATACGACGGTAGCGGCCAGACGTCCCGCGACCGATGGTTCCCTCCGGGCCGATGGGCGATCCGCCAGGGTAGATCTCGTAGGCGCTGAAGTCGTCGGCCGTCGTACTCATCGCTGCGCTTGTCGTCGTCCCTCTCGCCGCACCCGTGGCTGGGCCGCCCGACACACGCTTTGACATGTCGTCGTATTTCTTCGAAAGCGCATCGAACTGCTGGAGCAACCGTTGATTGGCCTCCTCCATCCGGCGCAAGCGAGTTTCAAGCTGCGCCTCACGCGTCGCGGCCGGCGACGGGACCGGCACCGATTCGAGCGACCGGGGCGGCGGGACTGCGGGCGGAGGCTGAGCCGCGGATGCGATGGGACCACCCGGCGCGGCCTCCTGGGCGGGAGCGGTCGAGAAAGGGACCAGCGTCGCAATCACCGCACCGAGCAAAACGGTGCGTGAGACCACAACCTTCGACGATCCTTGCCGTTTCTGCATGTCCCCTGCGATCCTTCCAGGAGCGTAGGAAATCCGGCACCAGCCGGATTGGATTCCATCCTCATCCCGCAATCGTCTTCAGCCCCGTCCGGACCAAGTCTTCACACGCCAGGCAAAAGTCGAAAAACGTGTCTCGTGCGAAAATGATCCGTAACGTCTCGATGCGGGGGGAATCCGCGCCGGATTGGCAATCGTCCGTCAACGACTTTCTCTCGGCAACCCGCTTGCGGTGCCCAAATCACGAACTGAAAGTGGTATTGGAACGGTACGCCTTTCGGCCATTCCACAGACCAGAAACTCAGCCGAGCGGCATTCCAACAGGGACAACTCGGATTGGAGATAGGAAATGAACACGAGGAGAAGACATGGGCTCAAGTCACAGCATCACCCCACGGTCGGGCTGATGACGGCTCAAATCACTCTATCGGCGTTCGGCAACGCGGAATTGAGGGCAATCGCCAAAAATTCTACGCGATCGCCAAAGTCGCAGCATTCGGAAGCGTTAGCCTGGCTGGCTGAACGCAACTCCGAAGAGACGCTCACTTATCGGGTTACGATCGATGCCGTATCCCGCCCGAGCCCTTGAGCAAAGGGCTCGACCGTCGTTCTCATCCGCACGATGGGCGTTCAATTCATCCGTCCCTCCATCCCAACGTTTGCGGACGTCATCGTCGCCACATTCGACTCCTCACCCGGTTGACGTTGCTGGGCTCGGATCGTTCGGGCTCGCTCTTCAAGGGACTGGGCCTCGGTTGGGCGGCCGGTCTTCCGCAGCAAGGCTGCATAGTGCTCGAGGGATGCGGCCGTTGCCGGATGGTTCGCAGGGAGCATCTTCTCCCGCATCTCCAAGCTGTGCCTGAACATCGGCTCGGCCTCCTTGGTCTTACCCTGCTTGAACTCCGCTTGAGCAAGCAGATCCATTGTCCGCGCCTCGACGATGTTCTCCGGACCGAGCTTGGCGTTCTGAATGTTGAGAGCCGTGCGGCAAATCGACTCGGCCTTCGCAGGTTCGCCGCTCGCGAGATACACTTCAGCGAGGTTGTCCATTGCGCCGGTGACTCGCGGGCTGTCCTTGCCCAGCAGTTTCTCACGAATCGCCAGAGCACGCTCGAACAACGCGATCGCTTCCATGTTCTTATGCTGCTGGAAATAGACGTACCCCAGATTGTTCAGGAGCATTGCCACGTCTTCGTGGTCCGAACCGTGCGCCTTCTCCTGGATGCTGAGGGCACGCTTGTACAGGTTTAACGCTTCGTCGAGTTTCCCCTGGCGCCTTGCGATCACGGCCAGGGTATTGAGCTCGAACGCCAGCTCCTGGCTATCGACCCCCTGATGCTTCTCGCGCACCGTCAAGGCCCAGCGAGCGAGCGGTTCAGCCTCGGCACTCCTGCCCTCAACCACGAGCAACCAGGCGAGACTGCCATACGTAATCGCCTTGCGCGGATCTTCGTTGGAGAATGCTTGCGCGATCTCAATCGCCTTGCGCAACTGCGTATCTGCTTGAGACAACCGGCCTTCGGTCAAAGCCTTCCAACCTGCATCGTGAAAAGCCTCCCAGAGCGTGGGCGGCTCGGCCCCCAGGGCTCGACCAAACGCTCCCCCCAACACAGCAACCACTAACATCATGGCAACACTAAACTTCTTCATCATAACCCTCATCCAAAGTGACTCGCCCAGACATTGAACACTCAGCGCTCGCCCGGGTATCTCACGCGTTGCGGAGAACACCACCCGTCTAAGCGCAGCACGGTTGCAAATCGGGGAGGGAAACCCTTCTCGAGAGCTGGCCGCTGGAGGGGGAACGAGGTGCGGCTGCTTCGAAAAGCCTCGGGCTTGTAACCGCTACGATCACACCACCCGATGGAATGGAGGGGAGGCTCCACTCGTAACCCACACATTCACCCTCCCTTGCAACCAGAGCGCAGGAGGGAAGCCTGAGTGGAGTACACTGATAATTCTAGGGTTATCGATACCGCTGTCAAGAAAAATTCGTCCGTGTGCAGGGTAATAGGCCAACCGCTGGCACGCTCTCGAGACGACCCGATCGGGAATCGTCGGGACGATTGGGGTCGGTCTTACGTTGTGTGTGGAGTTCGCGCTGCGGTTCCGCGCCTCGCGAGTCTTCTATCATTGACCTAAGTATCCCGGACACACGAATTTGGGTTCTCCACCATCGGCTCCGCGGCGCGTCGATGGCCTCGAAGGGCGCTGGGTTCGACCTCGCTCCTCTTTGTCGTCGGCTGGATTTCGCGCGGCGAGCTGGTCGAAAACTGCCAGGATCTCCCGCGAGTGAGCCTTATCGATACCGCGGCATGTAAAGCGTGCTGGCGTCATCGCGCGGGCATGTTCTCGTCGGGTTCTTTGCACAGGCGATCGCACTCACCCCTCAGCAACCCGTCCCCGTCTCGCCGATGAGAATCGCGAGTTTTTGCAGCATCAGATCAAGCCTCACCTTCCGTTCCGTCGATAAAGACCCGAGAAGTCCACCCCCACAGGCTTGAACCGAACCCAGCAGGGGAGAGACGAAGACCATGGACAGATTCAGAAGCCTCATAGTGTTAGGAACTGCTGCGCTGGCGGGTTGGAGTTGGGGGGGGCTCGCCGCTGCCCAGCCTGCGCCCGCGCTCCCAGCGGCAATGCCCGTCCCGAGGCCACCAGCGATCGTTCCCGATGGGAGCAATCGTGCCAATCAAGCGGCCAGTCGACCGATCGATCGCGGCGGCGCCAGCGGGATCGTCACAACCCCGGCGTCGCCTCCGACGCTCTTGGCGCCGGAGGTCCGGCCGATCGATCTGAATACCGCCCTGCGGCTGGCGGGAGTGCAGAACCCTCAGCTCATGATCGCTCGCCAGCGTCTGGTCGAGGCCGCCGCGCTGCGACAGCTCGCGGCCGCGCAGTTCCTGCCATCGCTCAACGTCGGTGCGAACTACGACAGTCACACGGGCAACTTGCAACAGTCCAACGGCAACATCCTATCTGTCCAGCGTTCGGCCGTGTACGTGGGGGCGGGCTCGGGTGCTATCGCAGCCGGCACGGTCGATGTACCCGGGGTCTACCTCAATGGGAACGCCGCCGCGCTAGTGTTTGGCTACCTGGCCGCGCGGCAGTTTGTCGCGGTGCGTCATTTCGCCACGGACGCGATGCGGAACCAGACGTTTTTGCGCACGACCTTAGCCTACTCCGAGCTACTTCGCGCCGAAGGCCGGCGAGCGGTGGCGATCCAGGTGCGGGAAGAGGCCAAAAAGGTCGCGGACTTGACCGCGGCTTACGCCAACGCCGGCCAGGGCCGGAAGGCGGACGCCCATCGTGCTCAGACGGAACTGGAAGAGCGCGAGAACCAGTTGCAGGCTGCGGAGGAGTTCGTCCTCACGTCGTCTGCGCGGCTGTGCAACGTATTGAACCTCGATCCCTCGATCCGTCTTCACCCGACCGACGCGTTCGTTGTGCCCCACCCGATTGTGCCCGACCCGACCTCGGTCAGCGAGTTGATCGCGCTGGCACTGCTGCAACGACCCGAGCTCAAGGAGCGTCGCGCCGCGATCCAGGAAGCTTTCTACATACTTGAAGGGGCAAGGGCCCTTCCGTTCTCCCCCACGATCTTGATCGGGTACAGCTCAGGCGGTTTCGGCGGCGGCAGCAATCTCGTCCGGCCCGTCTTCGGCGGTTTTGGCGGCCGGTCGGATGTCGACTTCATGGCGTACTGGACGCTTCAAAACATGGGCGTGGGCAATGCGGCCTTGATCAACGTCGCGAGAGCGCGTCTCGGACTGACACGTTACGAGGAGATCGCTGTTCTCGACGCGGTCCGGGCTGAGGTGGCCGAGGCCTATGCCAAGACACACGCACGATACGCCCGGATCGGGACGTCCGAGCTTGCGGTCCGGAGCGGCACCGAGGGGTTCCGCGAGGACTTGATCCGCATTCAACACTCGGTCGCCCCGGCGATCGAAACGGTGGACAGTCTCGATCTGCTCGCTCGGGCTCGCTACGCCTACCTGGATTCGATCATTGACTACGACCGCGCCCAATTCGAGCTCTTCGTGGCGCTCGGACAGCCACCCGCCGATACGCTCGCGCGTCCGGCACCGGTCGAGGGAATCACTCCGCCGGGTCAGCCGCTGGTGATCCGGGGCGACGTTCCGGGGCCGGGGCCCGCACCGCGGCCCGCGAACCCGCAGCCGGTGCCAGGCCCCGGCCCGCTGGGGAGCACGAACCGGCAACCGATTCCCCCGCCTTCCCCTTCCCCCCTCAGGCCCGCTGCCTGATTCTCCTGTAATGTTGGTCCACGGAACGGTACCAAATCGAGACGCAGAGGCTCTGATCGGGAGGAGGATCGGGTCGATGGCGACACGGATACGATGGGGCGGCTGGGGACCAGACTGGGGACGTTCCCCGGCACTCCTCCACGCTTTGCTCCTGTTCACAGCACTGCTGTCGGGTTGTACGGCCGCGACGAAACCGCGCTGGGCTTCCACGGATACGCCTCGCGACACGTCTTCCACCTCCCAGGAGACGCTGGACCAGGCGGAACTCAGCCCGGCCCCACCGCCGGGAAATTACCAACCTCAAACAGCCGAAGCGAGCCCGCCCAGGACCGGCGATGCCGGCGTTGTCCGCACTGCGGCAGAGCCAATCCCGGCCAATGCCTTGCGATTCGGAGAGCCGGTGATCCCTCCGCCGGTCCAGGAATACCCGATCGACCTGACGACCGCGTTGCGGCTCGCCGAGGTCGAGAACCCGCTGATCGCCCAGGCCCGTCAACGCATCGGCGAGGCGCTGGCCGTCCTGCAAGGAGCGCGGGCCTTGCTTCTCCCCTCGCTCAACGCCGGCATGAGCTATAGTGGGCACACGGGCGACCTTCAACGGTCCTCGGGACGCATCCTGGATCTGAATAAACAGGCCCTGTACTTTGGCGGCGGCTCAGGGGCCGTCACCGCAGGGACGATCGCGATTCCCGCCGTGAACGTCTTCAGCGCCTTGACCGATGCCATCTTTGAGCCGCTGGCGGCTCGACAGCAAGTGGAAGGCGCTCGCTTCAGCGCGTCGGCGACGGCTAATAACATCCTGCTCGAGGTGGCCGAACTGCACTTTAACCTGCTGGCTGCCGAAGCCGACCTGCAAATCCGCCGCCAGTCGGCGGAGCAGGAAGCGGAAGTCGCCCGTCTGACTCGTTCCTACGCGAACGCGCAGCAGGGACGCGAGGCCGACGCCAAACGAGCGCTCACCGAACTCAGCCTGGTCGTCGACGAAGTGCGGCAAGCCGAGGAAGGGGTGGCGGTTGCCTCCGCGCGGCTGGCCCAAAGGCTCCACCTCGACCAGGCCGTCCGGCTGCACCCTGCCTCACCCGCATTCGAGCCGATCACGATCGTTGAGCCCTCCCTGGCCTTGCCCAGCTTGATCGAGATCGCGTTGCGAGGCCGTCCCGAGGTCGGGGCACGGGCCGCAGAAATCGCCAGGGCGGAGGTCCGGCATCGACAGGAAATCTATCGTCCGTTTCTGCCGACGATCCAGGTGGGCTTCAGCGCGGGCGCGTTCGGTGGGGGTAGCAACCTCACTGGCGGCGAGCTCAACAACTTCGCCGGCCGCACCGATTTTGACGTCATCGCGTTCTGGACGGTTCAGAACTTCGGCATGGGCAACATCGCGCGCCAGAGAGAACGCCTGGCCGAATTGGGCCAGGCTGTCGGCGAACAATCGCGCACGATCGCCGAGATCCGGACGCAAGTCGCGGAGGCTCTTGCCGAGGTCGACGCAGCGCGGCGCCAGGTGGAAATCACCGCCAGGCAGCTCCGTAGCGCCGAGGCAGGCTTCCGCGAAGACCTGGAACGCATCCGCAATACGGTTGGGCGGCCGCTCGAAGTCGTCAACAGCTTACAACTGTTGAACCAAGCGAGAGCCGCTCGCATCCATGCGGTGACCGACTACAACAAGGCCGAGATGCGACTGTTCGTGGCGCTCGGCTCGCCGCCGCCATTGGGCGAGTCGGCCAACGCGCCGCTGCCCGCGGCACCAGTCGCCGCCCCCCCCTTGCCTCCACTAGCTGCCCGCACCGCGGTAGCCGCGAAGCGTTAGTCGAAAAGGACGCGCGTGCGCGCCCGCGCACGCGTGCTTTCCACCACCAAGGCGATTCTCAACCGGGGCGCTCAGAAATGAATGCTCACGGCCGTTGATCGTAGGCTCAACGTCCCCGGGTTTCTGATTCCGGAACCGTCTCTTCAGCATCGTCCTGGAGCAGATTCACGATGTCCCGAGCCTGCCGTGCGAGTAGCGCAACGCTTGCGCGGTTTTTGTCACCCGGTGTTGGGGATGCCCCTTCCAGGTTTTCGAGCCGTCGCTGACTCTGCGCAGCCATTTGCCTGGCATGTCGGCGGAGCTGTTCCGACGCCGTGCTGCCCTGGTCCGCCGGGCTGATCATCTTCCGCAGGAAGCATGCATTGATCGCTTCCCGGACGGCATCGTTAATCAGAGTGATGGACACGATGTCCTCGTCGCTCAGCGCTGACCCGGCGGCGGTACTCGAACGCTTCTCCGGGCGCGACTCGTGCTGCGTCGTCTTCGCCAGAGTTTCGCCGCTCAGTTGATTCAGCGTCTGGATGTACCGGGTCGTTGCATCGCAGAGGCGCTTCGAGGACCGATGTTCGCTCCGTTGGCGGATCATGCCCTCGGCGTCAGAAACCATCTTCCTCGCTTCCTCGACTTTTCGCCGCGCACTGCCCTGGAGCTCGCGCGCCAGCGAAACGGCGTCCTTTTTCTTCTCGAGCTGCCCCGCGTCGTTGACGACAAACTGCCGGGCCGCGAGTTCGAGCGCACTCCCTTCGATCGCCAGGTGCAAGGCACGCTCGATCATCAATGGGATATCGTGTGCCGCGAGCACTTTAGAGCCGGTATGCGGCGTGGGCTCACTGCGCGTGGGCTCAGACGCTACGGGCTGAGCTGCCCCCGGAGTCCTGGCAACCTGAGCCCAGGCAGGTCCGGACAGCATCAGCACACACAGGCCAGCCGCAGGGTAGAAATGGCGATGATTCATCGTGATCCTCTCCTGTGTCGACATCTCGGACGCAAAGAGCGGACTGACGCGCCCGACTCCGGAGGGTTCGCCCGTTAAATACCAGCTCTTTCACATGTGCAAAGCGCACGCCGACCTGAAAGCGTTGGAGAGTTCATTCAGCGCCTTCCGGCGTTTCAGGGAGGGTCTCCGGATCCTCAGGCTCAACGTGTTCGCCTCGGACCATCAGCGCGTAAAGGGCCGGCGCGACGAACAGCGTGGCGGGCGTGCCGATAAGCAGTCCCCCGAGGATGGCGCGGCCAAGCGGGGCATTGGCCTCGCTCCCTTTCTCCAGGGCGAGCGCGGAGGGGATCATCGCGAAGAACGCCGCGAGCGCCGTCATCACGATCGGCCGGGCCCGCATTGCGCCCGCCTTGCGGACGGCTTCGATCGGCGATAATCCCTCCTTCTTGCGCAGCTCCTGGGCAACGTCCGTCAACAGAACCGTGGCCGAAACCTTGATTCCCACGGTGAAGATCAGCCCCAGGAGCGACTGGACGTTGATCGACGTCCCGGTCAGGTAAAGCATGGGCATGATGCCGATCAACACGAGGGGGACGACCATCATATTCGCGAGCGGAACGATGTACGACTTGTCCAGCGCGACCATGAGGAAGTAGACCATGACCACGGCCAGGATGAGGCCGATCGCCAGGTCGCGGAAAGTTTTCTCCATGCGCGAATACTCACCGCTGAGGATGATGTTCGTCCCTTCCAGAAGACGGTGGTCCGTTGCCGACGGGTCGTAGGCATCCCAGCTCGTTCCTTCCCGTTCACTGCCTGAGGACGCGTTTTTCTTGAGCTTGCCGAAGCGATCGACGACCTTGTAAACGTCGGCCGCCACATGCCCCAGGTCGCGACCCGAAACGCCGATGTTGAGGTCGACGGTCGGCATGATGTTCAGGTGGGTCATCTCGGTCGGGATGGTGCTCCGCTTGAGTGTGATCAGGCTGCTGAGGAGAACGGGCGTCCGCCGCTCGGGCGAGCCCTCCATCACGGGTTGCGCAACGCGGGGAATCCGACTGTTATCGGCGATGCGGCGGTCGAACTTGGTCTGGTTCACGCCGGTGATCGGCACGTTCAGGAGCGCCTCGAGGGTCTGGATGCTCGCCTGAGGATACTGGACGCCCACGAAATACTGGTTGCCGTTCTCCCGATCGATCCAGAAGTTCTTCTTGTTGTATTGAATGCTCGAATTGAAGGCCCCGATGACGCACTGCATGACCTCTTGCTGAGTCAATCCCAGGTCGGCGGCTTTGACGCGATCGACTTCGACGAGGTACTCGGGGTAATCGAGCCGCTGGAGGATCCGCGCGTCGACCACGCCGGGAATGTTCGCCACCTTGCGGCGGATCTGCTCGGCAACCTCGTGCGACTCGTGGATGTGCTTGCCGGTGACGCGCACGTTGATCGGCGCGGTCTGTCCCTGGTTGAGTGCGCTGAGGATCAAGCCCCCCGCGTTGAAGGCGATCTCCAGGTCGGCGAACCGCGGGTCGCGCGCAAAGGACTTCCGAAGCTCATCGGTGTACTGGTAGGAGCCCTTCTTCCGGTCCTCGGTAAGCTGGACGCGAACGATCGCGTCCATCTTCGCCTGGTTCACGGTGTAGGCCGAGGAGAGGTCGGGCGTGACCCCGATCTCGGTCACGATCAGCTTGAGGTCCGTTTTGCGAATCTCGCGGCGGAGGAATTGCTCGACCTCCGCGAGACGCTCGTTGGTGACCTTCAGTCGCGTGCCACTCGGGGCGCGGACGTAAATCTCAAAAGCCCCGGCATCGACCTGGGGGAAAAACTCACGGCGAAGCGGCTCAACGAGGACCGCAACCACGAGCAAGAGGGCCCCGAACGAGGCAATGACGACGAGCCAGCGATGATCGAGAACCCAGTCAAGGCGCCGGGAATACCACGCGACGCCCGCTTCAATCGTTTTTTGCCAGCGTGCGAACGCGCGCGCAATCGGGTTCTGGCTCCGCTTCGATCCGCCGGCCTCCTTTGTCTCGGGTAGCCAGCCTGCGGCACGGGCCGGGACGAAGGTTCGCGAGAGCATGTAGGCCGTCGCCATCGCGAAGGCGATCGCCATGGCCATCGGCCGGAACAGAAACGATCCCGAGCCGGGCATCAGCGCAAGTGGTGCGAGCACCAGGAGGGTACTGACGTTGGCCACCAGTTCCGGCAGCGCCACTTCGGCCGGCCCATCGAGCGCCGCACGGCGGAGCTTGGCCCCCTTCTCCAGATGGCTGTCAATGTTCTCGAGGCTGATGATGGCACTGTCGACCATCGGCCCGATCGCCATCGCGAGACCCGAGAGCGTCATCACGTTGATCGTCTGCCCAAGAGCGTAGAGAATCCCGACCGCCGACAGAATCGACAGCGGGATTGTCAGGATCGCGATCATTGTCATCTGCCAGCGACCCAGGAACAGCAGAATCACCAGCGAGCAGAGGACTGCGCCCAGGATGCCCTCGGTCGCCAGGCTCGAGATCGATTGCTTCACATAAACCGACTGGTCCATGATGAGGTCGAGACCAATCCCCGACTTGGAAAGCTGGCTGGGGATGGATGGGAGCTTCGCCTTGAGCTGCTGGATAATGCTCAACGTGCTTGCGCCCGTCTGGCGGAAGACCGGCACATACGCCTGCTTCTTCCCTTCGACCCGCACGATCGTGGTCTGGATCATGGCGTCGTCGGTGGGTGTCGCCACATCGCGCACGTAGGCGCGGTTCCCGGCCTCGGTGCGCAAGGGAATCTGCCCCATATCGGGGATCTTCTCGAAGAGGGCATTGCTGTTGAGAAAGTAATCGCGCTCGCCCACGATCGCCTCGCCCGTCGGCAGGAAGACGTTCGAGTTCTGGACGGCCTCCAGAACGTCAACAGGCGAGAGGTTGCGTGCCATCATCCGTTCGCGGTCCAGATAGACCTGCACCGCACGGATCTTGCCGCCGAAGACCACAGGCGAGACCGCGCCGCGGATCTCCATGATCTTATTCCGGACCTCGTACCGGCCGACGTCGTAGAGCGTCTTCTCGCCGTAACCGGCTTTCGCCCCGTTCACGGCGACGAGGCATATGGGGGTTGTCGCCGTGGGGTCAAACGGAATGACGACCGGCGGAAGTGTCCCCGGAGGCATCTGTGGCACGACCGATTGCGCCAGGGAGAGAACCGAGGAGAGCGCTTCGCCCCGATCGATGTCGCTGTAGAAGTAGTTGCGGACGATGCTCGTTCCCAGAATCGACCGCGATTCCTGCCGCTGAAGCCCCGACGCGATATCGGTCCAGCGCTCGATGCGGTTGGTGATGTCACGTTCGACGTCGCGCGGGGGCATGCCGCTATAGAAGGTCAGCACCTGCACCGCGGGGCTCTTGAAGACAGGCAGGATATCGACCGGGATCTGCGTGAGGCTCAAGCCGCCAAGCACCAAGATCGTCAGCGCGAAAACGGTCACGGCCCAGGGGTTGAGCAGCGAAGCGCGGATCAGTCCTCTCATGATTTCCTCCGGCTCAGGCACGAGCGCGGCACGGACGCGAACGACGCGGCAGTGAGACCACGACCGATCGGCCAGCAAACCCTGAGCCGAGAAGAGGAATTTACTTCTTAATCTGGTCGCAGGATCACATCGTCATTCGTCGTGGCACATGGCTTGCTTGATCAATCTGGGAACCGGAGTTCCAGACTCGTCCCGTAGCGATGAGTCAGCGAGCCGAGCTCCGGGGAGAGCCGCTGGAGAAACGCCGAGGATTGGCGTTGGACGATCGAACCGAACTCCGAGGAGTCGGCATCGTGAGCACCGCGACCGAGACGAGACAGGTACGCTGGAACTCCACACGCGAACGCGAGCGTGCTCACTCCGGTCATTCTTGGATGTGGTGGGTCGTCGGAATCGTACTGGTGTTGCTGATCGGCGGCGGGATTGCGTTCGCCATCCACGGTCAACAGCGCGACCAGCAATCGTCCGACGAGACCTCCCAGAACAAGGCGGCAATCCGCGTACGGGTCGTTCATCCACGCCGAGGCGGCCTCACCCTGACAACGGTGCAGCCCGGAGTCATTCACGCCTATGATTACGTTCGGCTGTATGCGAAGGTCTCGGGCTTTCTTCGGGGTCAGGTCGTGGACATCGGCGACACGGTAGAACGTGGCCAGGTCGTGGCACGGGTGTTCGCGCCCGAGATCCAGCAGCAGGTCGAGCAAGCTGCGGCGGCGGTCGAACACGCGAAGGCGGAGATCGTCCAGGCCGAGGCTCTGGTCACGGTGGCCCGGGCCGAGGTTGTCGCGGCTGAGGCCCAGGTCAAGGAACGCGATGCGCAGGTGGGCCAGTACGTGGCGAAGCGAAAATACCGTCAAAAGGAGTTCGTCCGCTACAACGAGCTCGCCACGACCCGCGTGATCGACCAGCGCGCGGCCGACGAAAAAGAGGACGATTTCGAGTCGGCCAAGGCGGGCGAGGAGGTCGCGATCGCGGCGGTCCAGACCGCGAAAGGACGGCTTGCCAAGGCCTTGGCGGCCGTGGAAAAGGCCAGGGCCGACGTGAAAGCGGCACGCGCCAGTCTCCGGGTGGCCGAGGCCAAGCAATCGGCCGCTCAGATCTTCGAAGAATACACCAGGCTCGACGTGCCGTTCGACGGCGTTGTAACGGAGCGGAACTACCACGATGGCGACTTCATCCGCGCGGCCGACTCGGGGGGCGATACGCCGCCAATCCTGATGATCACGCGCAACGACCTCATGCGCGTGATCGTCGACATCCCCGACCGCGACGTCCCCTACGTCAACCGCGGCGACCCCGCCGTCGTTCACGTCGACTCGCTGGGAGCCGAGGAGTTCCGGGGAACGGTCACGCGGTATTCGGAGATGCAAAGCTCCTTCAACCGCGCCATGAGAGTGGAGGTGGACCTGCCGAACCCCTCCGGCCGGCTGCACGAGGGGATGTACGGCAACGTGACCATCCAGTTGGAGCCCGCTGCGCAGGTCCTGGCTGTGCCGTCGTCCGCCCTTTTCGAGAACAACGGACACGGCAAGGGGGCCGTCTACGTGGCCCGAGAAGGCCAGGCACGTCGAGTCGACGTCCGGGTCGGCCGCGATAACGGTCTCGTCGCTGAGATCCGCTCGGGTCTCGAAGAGTCCGATGAGGTGATCGTCTCCTACAGCGGGTCGATCGAGGACGGCGTCGAGATCGAGGCCCTTCCCGCGGCGACGGCCGAAGGGACAAGCGAGCCGGAACAGCAATGAGCAGCGTGATCGTCGAGATGAGCGAAAATCACCCGTGACTCCGCTCGGTAAACTTTGCTCCTCACGCATCTGATGCTGGAGGCACGCACAAGCTCCAGGGAACATCGCGTTCCCCATGGCATCGACATTGCGGATTAGGCTTGCAGCGTGATCGGCTGGATGAGCCGGGCGTTGACAAGCCATCGGATCGAGCCCCCCTGCCCCTTGGCTCAACGATTCGTCCACACTTGCTGACACGGGATAGGGACCCGGGAGAAACGCCCCGATGGCCGAACACGAACAGCACGACGACCATTCCCAGGAAGAATCGACCCGCGAGGAAGACCGCTCCGGTCCTGCGTCAAAAGCTCAATCTGACCAAGCAGCGATTTCGACGGCCGACCCAGCGGTTGCGGCCGGCCCAAAGTCCGTGGCGGAGTGGCGGAAACATCCGGACGCGACGCAATACTCGGACACCAGCCACGTCGCGAGCCCGATGTCGGCTCCTCTCTTCCTCGACCCCGAAAACCCCGCCGAGCGCGGGGATGGGAATACGCCGAAGGGAGACAACGAGAAGCACTCCTCGCGCGACCAACAATCGGTACACAAAAATCCAAAGGGAAGGACAGGCGAACGCGGTCAGGAGAATGGGAAAGAGCATTCTCAGGGTGATCGCGACAAGGACGAGCGGGAATCCCGCCACCCCGAACCGAATCCGCAGCCTTCGCCCTGGCGCAATATCCTCATCAGCGCGGGGGTGGCCCTGGCGGCCGGAATGATCGGCGCAGCGGCGATCCTTTACTTCTTCGGACCATCAAAGTCCGAGGGCAACTCATCACACCCGAACGAGAAGTCGGATTCTCAGAAGAAGGGTTCATCCAGTCAGAAAGGGCAGAAAGATCAGAACAAGGACAAGGGGGTCGGGTCGGACGAGACTTCGCAGTCGGGCTCGTCGATCCCTGGGTTCACCCTGGCTCAAGACGCGGACTCGCTACGAAGGCAGGTGGAACACCTCTCAGAGCGCATCGATCACCTGGGACATCGCCTCGATACCACAACGCGCACACGCGACGAAACACCGCCGGACGTGCGGACGCTCCAGATCAAGATGGCGGATCTCACCCGGACGATGGAGGAGGTCGGCAATCTACCGGCGCGATTTCGACGACTCGAAAACCGCTTCGAAGATCTGCAACAGGACCTGAAGTCGTTGCGCGACCGGCTCTCGTCGTCTCTGAACGAGGAACCCCTCGCGGACTCGGCAAGAAAAGCGGACCGGGCGATCGACGAGACACGGCAAGAACCCCTGGCAATCTCACCACCATCCACCGTGAGCGGGCGGCCTGATACGACCCTGGCGCAGGGGATCGCCCTCTTCAAGGACGGCCACTATGCGGAATCGACCAACCTTTTCCGCAAACTCCAGGTCACGCGCCCGGACGACGCCCGCGTCTGGTATTACGCAGCGCTCTCCACCGGTCTGAAAACGGGTGACTGGACTGGAGCCGCACGCGAGCTGGTCGAACGCGGATTGAACTGCGAGCAGGCCGGCATGCCCGAGAAGGATGAGATTGACGCTTCCCTCACCGGCCTGACCGAAGCGCAGGGCCGGAAGTGGCTCAGCGCGTACCGGTCGAAAAACAAACCCAACCGCTGAGTAATGTGAACAGAAATCAGTAGCTCAACGGGCGACGGGAGGGGCAGCCGCGCCGCTTGTGTCCTGTACGCTGTGCAGCACCCGATCGTAGCTGAGTTGGGTAGCGATAACGTTCCGATGTGCCTCGGCGAGCGCCTTCAACTCGTTGACGAGTTTTTCGCGACTCGGTAAAGGTTTATCGGCGGCAAGGGCGTTCACCAATTCCGCTTGCCGACGATCGTACTCGCCCGCCGCTCGGACAGCCTCTTGACGGGCATTCGTGAGCAGAAGCGGTGCCGTCGAACTCGCGCGCTCCCGGTCAGCCGACGCCGTTTCTCCGGCCGTCGGTACACCCGAGGACCGAATCTCTAGCGGCGGCGCTACACCCAGAGCCACAAACAGCCGCAGTTGAGCCCGATTAAAGCCGGTGACTGTCTCGATTAAATCCTCACGAGATTTAATGAGCAGATCCAGGTTATTCAACACTTCGATCGGTAGTCCCCGAACCTGCCGTGCCCGTTCGAGGTCCTGATGAAAGCCTTCACCGGAGGCGGCGAGCTCTTCCACGGCCAGCACGATCTGCTCACGACGGGCCAGGGCGTCAGCACGGGCCGACGCGACTTCCTCGCGGACGCGTGCGATCACGCGCGCTCGTTCTTCGGTGGCGGCACCGACCTCGGCGCTTCGACGCCTCTGAAGCGCCAGGTTCCCGAAACCGAAGTTCTCCAGTGTCCAGTAGGCGACGACGTCGAAGTCCGTCCGACCGCCAAAGTTGCCGAGGTTCGGCGGAGTGAGGTTGCTACCACCCCCGAAGGCGCCGCCGCTGAACCCGAGCCACAGCGTCGGCAAGAATGGGCGAACTTTCTCGGCGCGAAGCCGCGTTTCGGCCACGGCGATCGCCGCGGATCGTCCCCCGACCTCGGGACGTTGCCCGATCGCTGTCGCAATCAGCGTCTCTGGATCGGCCGAGGGGTCGATCAGCGACAGGATGGCAAGCGGGTCGCCGGCGGGGAACAAACGGGTCGAGGGGTCCAGGTGGAGGCGGCGGCAAAGGGCGGCCGAGGTCTTTGCAACCTCTTCCTCGGCGCGTCGGATCGAGGCGCGGACGAGCTGCTGCTGGCTCCGGGCACGGTCAGCATCGGCCTGGCGCCCCTGCCCTGTGCGTGCGAAGCCGGCGGTGATCTTCACTACTTCGCCAGCCTCGGACTCGGACTGCCTGCGCGCTGTAAGTAAAGCCCCCGCGCGATGCAGGTCCTGGTAGAGGGTCGCGACTTCGAGCAGCACCGAATTGGCGGTCGCCGAGGCGTCAAACCGCGATACGTCGACCCGCTGCCGAGCCGCCAGAGGCTCGTAGAGGGCGTCCGCCACGGAGGCGGAGATGTTCACCGCGGGGATTTCGACGGTGCCCTGGGCAATCGCCCTGGCGCCGCCGCCGAAGTAGAACGACTGGTCAGACAGCCTGAGGATGTTGCCCGCTGACCGCTGAAAGTTGCCGGCATGCGCGTGATAGTTGGCCCCGGCGTTGAGCGATGGGAGCATCAGAACCCGGGCCGCGAGAAGGTTGGACTGCGCAACGGCGATCTGGGAACGCGCTGCGGCGATTACGGGGTTCGTCGAGTCGGCCAGTTGGAGAGCCGTCGGCAAATCGATCGGGAGTTCCTGTGCCGGAGCGGGGATCGACGGCGTGGCGGCTGGTCCGGGAGGCACATGGAAGTTCGCCTCGGGGATCGGTACCGACTGGGCAGGGAGGACTTGCGCATCCTTGGCTGATTCGTGCGCTCTCCCGAACGCGACGGGCTCTCTCGCTCGCTCTCCCCTTGTGGGGGAGGACTGGGGCGGGGGGTGCTGGGTTAACACGACCGCTCTCGCCTCCCCCCACCCTGACCCTCCCCCACAAGGGGGGAGAGAACCAGAGCCCGCGACAGTGGGCGCAATAAAACCTGGTTTCAACGAGCGGACCGTCCCACCTACAAACGCTTGAGTTTTCGCCTCTCCACCCTGGCGGCTGTCCCCAACGGGGCCGCCGTACGATTCGGACGACGGCCACTGAATCACCGAGCGGTTCGACGCGCAGCCCGGGAGCAGGGCGAGCGACACGATCCATGGGATGGCGTGCCTCATCCAAACCGATGGAAATCCAGATTTCGCGGCGTGCTGCAACAACAAGCCAACCTCCCGATCAAGCTCAGCGACGATCGCGCGATGGGCCGAAGGGCAACGGCGCTGCGGTCGTTGGTGGCGCAGGCGGGTGGGACGAGGGGTTGTCGGGCTTCGCGCTCGGCGGTTTCTGGTCGGGCATCGGGGCCGCTCGGGCGAGCGCGGCGGCCGGTGGTTGGCCCAGGGCGACGTAGAGGCGGAAATGGGCCTGGTTGTAGTCAACGATTGCGTCGAGGTATTCGATCCGGGAGCGATAGAGTAGGTTCAGGCTGTTCAAGACCTCGATTGGCCGTGGGTTCAGACCCTCGCCGGGCACGCCCTGCCGGCTACGCTCCAGGTCGAGACGGTAACCCTCCATCCCGGAGCGGACAGCCTCCTCGACCTCGCCGATCTCGGCGAACCGGGCGTGGGTCGAGGCATACGCCTCGGCTACCTCGTCGCGGACTTGGTCGAGCATTGCCAGCTCCTGGAACTGGGCGACGCGCGTCGCCGCCGTCGCCCCCCGAATCAAGGCAACGTTCCCCACGCCGAGGTTGCGCAGTGTCCAGTAAGCGATCGCGTCGAAGTCGCTCCGGCCGCCGAACCCGCCGAAGACCGGGCGTACGAGGTTACTGCCGCCGCCAAACCCGCCGGAGCTGAAACCGACCAGCACGCTCGGCGAAAACGGCAGCGCCCTGGCCCCGTCGAGCGCCAGCAGCGCCTCGCGCACCACGGTCCGCCGCTCCCCCATCTCCGGTCGCCTCAGCAATGCGACAGCGATCAGCTCCGCCAGGGGGATCGGCTCGGGAACGATCGGCATTGGCACGGCGTAGGCGTCGGTGGGGTGAAGTCGGATCGAGGGATCGAGGTTCAAAAGCTTGCACAGTTGCGCGGATGCAATCAAAACTTCGCCTTCCGCCTTGCGTAGGTCGGCCTGCCTGCGGTAGAGCTCCGTGCGAGCCCGGTCGGCGTCGGCCTGCCGTCCCTGGCCGGTGCGGGCGTACTGGCCGGTGATTCGGGCCACTTCCTTCGCATCGTTGATGGTCTCTTCCCAAACGAGACGCCGGCCCTCGGCCCGGATGAGCTCGCAATAGGCGAGGGCAACACGCAGAAGCACATCGTTGCGCGTCGCTTCGGCGGCGAACTCCTGCTGCCGGACGACTTGGCGGCTCACGAGGTATCCGTAGAGCAGCTCGGCTGTATTCCCCTGAAGCACGACGCCCGGAATCGCCACCGTCCCCGCCGCGACGGCATAACTCCCGGCGCCGACATAGACGGAACTGCGATTCACGGACAGGATGTTGCCGTTCGACTGCTGGAGCGTCCCGGCGTGGGCATCGTAGCCGGCTCCGGTGTTCAGGCTGGGGAGGAAGTGGGCCGCCGCGAGCTGTCGCGCCGCCACGGCTTCCAGCACAACCTGCCGAGCCACATTCAGCTCGGGGTTTTGCACGCCCGCGAGCCGGAGTGCCGTCGCCAGGTCGATGGGCCGAACCTCCTCGGACAGCAGCGCGTGCGTTGGCGGAGCCGGCCGCTCCTCGGCGGACGGATTGACTTGCGGGGGTCGCGGAATAGCGGCCTGCGCCGGCCGAGCATCTTCGGCGACCGCCCGCCGCGGCGGCACAGAGAGTGCACCGAGGAGAGATAGGATCGCGATCGCGCTGAAAGCTCGAGTCCCACCCATGGGCCCTCCCTGGCTTGATCATAAACGAGACATTGCGAGATCGCGGAGGATGGAGCGTCTCTCTCCACATCTTCATCGGCGGGAGCGTGGATTTGCGTCAGACTATCCCTCAGAAGCGTTCAGAATGCTTCAACCGGGATTCCCCAATCGCTCGTCGCGGTCATTCGAGCGTCATTCGTGGGGTGCTCCCGTCACGGCCAAAGCTCATTCTCTGACGACGCGTCGTGCGATCCCGAGTGCGCTGCTCGATGGAATCCACGCTTTCTTTGATTCTCGCGCCGGCCTTTGGTCATCACACCCGCCTGGTGCGTTAGAATGGATAAGACTGCGGGGTCCGACGTCGTCGAGACTGACCGAACACTACCTCAAACCGTTCCACTTCCAGGGAGCACGACGGAACCATGACCGAGCCTATCCACATCGCCGTGACCGGCGCCGCGGGCCGGATTAGCTATGCCCTTCTCTTCCACATCGCCAACGGAGGGATGTTCGGTCCCGACCAACCGGTCTCATTGAGCCTGCTGGAAGTACCGGCGATGATGCCCCTGGTCGAAGCCACGATGATGGAACTGGACGATTGCAATTTTCCCCTGCTGCGCTCGGTCCGGGCGTCGACCGAGGCGGCCGAGTGTTTCGCGGGCGCCAACTGGATCCTCTTGATCGGAAGTGCCGCGTTTCATCCGGGCATGACACGGACCGAGGCACTTCTGGCCAACGGACCGATCTTTCAGGCGCAAGGGAGAGCGATCAACGAGGCAGCAAAGTCCGCGCGGATCCTCGTTGTGGCCAACCCATGCAATACCAACTGCCTGATCGCCAGCGCTTCGGCAATTGACGTCCCTCCGGACCACTGGTTCGCGATGACGCGTCTCGACGCGAACCGGGGTCGGGCGATGCTCGCGCACAAAGCCAACGTGCCCGTGGACCAGGTCACTCGAGTGACCGCGTGGGGGAACCACGGTCCCTCGGTGTTCATCGACTACCACAACGCCTTTATCGGTGATCGCCCTGCTCATGAGGTGATCAACGATAGCGAGTGGGCCCACCAGACCTTTGAGCCGGACATGGCGCATCGTGGCCAGAGGCTCCGCGAGATCCGGGGCTCCTCACCTGCCGCCTCGGCGACGCAGGCGATTCTGGGCACGATTCGTTCGATTACTCGCCCGACGCCGTACGAGCAGTGGTTCAATGCAGCCGTGCTCTCCGATGGGAGCTACGGTGTCCCGAAGCGCCTCGTCTTCGGTTTCCCGCTCCGAACGGAGGACGGGCAAACGTGGTCGGTCATTCAGAAACACTTCCTGGATACTCACGCCGAGAACCGAATCGCCCAGAACGTGGCCGAGCTCGAGCACGAAGCTGTGGTCGTCGCCGAGTTCATGCCCGGCCACAAGCCGTGAGCTGCGCGTTGCCCCTCCGCCGGTTCCCGGCGGGGGGGCACACGTTACGGGTGGCCACGCTACGTCTCACGTCTTTTTGGGATGTTCCGCCTGGTAGCGGGCAAAACCCAGCCACAGGATGGGGAATGCGCGGAGCGTCTGGTGGCCGTAATGATCCACGGCCAGGAGGTCGAACTGGTTGATCCCGTCGCTCATCTGCACGTGCAGGGAGAAGTTCCCCTGCGCGTTGGCGACGACAACTGGACCTGCGAGTTTCAGGTCGGTCGTTCCCGTCCCGGTGAAGACCAGGGCGCCCGGCGTCGTGTGGCCCACGACCAGGGGGTCGATGAGGTGCGTGACGCCGCCGAGGTTGGTGGGGACGGGAGGATGCGCGTTATCCTGCGGGGCAATGGCCACGTAGAGGCGGATCGGCACCTTGGGTCCCAGGGGAGGCAGTTCTTTGAGCAACAGGCGACCGTCGACCTGGCCGATCCGACCGTTGTGGTTCAGGTCGAAGGCGGGATTGTACGTCGGCTGGTTCAACTTGGTCCCGTAGACCTGAGCGAAATCGTTGAGCAGCGTGAGCGTATCGCCGGGCGGGAGGGGGACCGTCGGCGTTGGCAGGATGTGGAGGTCGCGCGCCGAGCTCATGGCCAACCGTTTTTCCAGCACTTCCAGGGCCAGCCGGCAGCGGTGGCGGGTTCTCGACATCAGGGGACTCCCTTCCCAATTCCGGGCTGAAGCGCAAAGGGGGGGACCAGGCGCGGAAAGACGTCTTACTCTGGTTCGCGGCCGCTCTGCTCGATTCCATCGGATTGAAGCGATCCGTTTCTTCACATCATCCTGTGAAAACGCCCGCGACGGAGCGTCGCGGGCGCGATGGCTTCCCCAGTTTGGAGAACCGAACGATGCTCAATCTCCCGCTTGCGCAGCCTTCACCTGCGTACCCGCCTGGGTTGGCTGGACAGGCGTGCCGTCGGTCACCGAACCGATGCTCACGATGACGTCGTCCTGCGGCGTCAGTCCCTGACGGATTTCCACGCGCAGCCCATCGTCGGTCCCAACCTCAACGCGGGTCTTTTTCGCCTTTCCGTCCTTGACGATAAGGACGTCGGCCTTCCCGCCTTGCGATGCCCCGACGAGACACTTCGACGGGATCGTTGAAGCCACCATGTCCACGCCGAGGAAGACCTTGGCCACCCCGTACATGCCCGGCTTCAGCCGCCCATCCGGATTCGGTAGGTCGATTTCGGTGTGCATGGTGCGCGAGTCTTTGTCTTCCGCGTCCGCGAACCGGGAAACCTTGCCCTTGAACACCTGCGTGCCGAGGGCGTCGAGGGTAATCTCCGCCGCGTCGCCGACATCGGTGAACGGCACGTCACGGTCGGGGATGTCGGTGACGACGAAGACCTTGTCGACATAGGCTACCGAGAGCAGCGGGTCCGTCCCCCCATCCGCGGCCGATCGGATGAAGGCCCCTCGGAAAAAGTTGCGCTTGGTGATCACCCCGTCATAGGGGGACAGGATCTGGGTGTAGGCGACGAACACGTCGGCCCGCACCTTCTTTGCCTCTGCCACAGCCTGGCTGGCCTTGGCCTCTTCCAGGTCGGCCTCGGCCTTCTTCACCCGCGCGGCCGACGCAATGAGGTCGGCCTCGGTCTTGAGCACGGTCTTCCTGGAGGCATTTTCGTTCGCCACGGCCGAGTCGTAACTCTCCTGCTCCTCGTCGGCAATTTCTTGAGGAATGGCGGACTTGACGACAAGTTCCTTGTATCGATCCAGTTTCTTCTTGTGGTAACTCCTCATCGCGGCGTAACGGTCGACTTCGGCTTTCGCCTGATCCACTGCCGCGGCGGTTGCCTTGTGTTCCGCTTCCGCGGCTTTGATGAACTGCTTGGCCTGCTCGACAGCGGCCTTCGCCTGAGTGACGTCGGCCTTTGCCTTCTCGGCGTCCGCCAAAATCTCGGGGTCGTCAATCACGGCCAGGAGCTGGCCCTTCTTCACCTTGTCGCCGTAGTTGACCAGAAGTTTGTCGAGATAACCCGATATTTTGGCGTAGAGGTCGGCGCGCTCATAGGCATGGACCGAGCCGATCTGCCGGGATGTTCGCATGATCCCGCCCTTGCTCAAACGGGTAACTTCGACGGGGACAGCGGTATCGCTCGAGGGTTCGGATGCGGATCCCTCGGTGGCGACCGTCGTGTGGCCGGCGGCGTTGGCCCCGTTCTTAAGCGTGCGCCAGGCGGCAAAGCCTCCTCCAGCAACGGCGAGGAGCAGAACGAGTAGGGCAACTCGCCCCCAGGTGCCCCGTTTGGCAGGAGCGGTCGGGGCATGAGTATTTATGGCGGTAGTCACGGGCATACACCTCCGGATTGTGGGAACCGCTTCATGTCATCGTAATTGATGCGCGATCCGAGGAAAAGGGGCGGTCGGGATTTGTACTCGGTTTGAGGACGATCCGGCCATGGGAGGGGTCTTGGCGAAGCGTCCTCAGTTTGGTTGTTGAGCCTTGCGCCTCGGCGCGGCCACGCGGACTCGGTCGTTCCCAGGAGGGCGCCTCCGGCCTTCTGAATTGACAAAGGCCGGAGGCATTGAGTGGGCTGCTTACCCTCCCGCAATGATACGTCGTTCGTTAGCGGAGCGACTCGGGAATTTCGTCATGCGACTTGTCCGAGTCATCGTAGTCATCGCCGCCGGGGCCATGACCGTCACCCTCGGTGTGTTCCCCGTGGCCATGTGCTCCAGGCTTATCACGGACCAGCAGCGAGTAGATGCATGGGAGCACGAACAGGGTCGCGGGCTCGCCGGCCAGCAGTCCGCCAAGGATCGCACGAGCGAGCGGGGCGTTCGCCTCGCTACCACGTTCGAGCGCCATGGCGCCTGGGATCAGAGCGAAGAAGGCCGCCACGGCGGTCATCGTCACCGGTTTGACGCGAATGGACGCCGCCTTGAAGATCGCTTGCGTCGGGGTCAACCCCTCCGCATGCCGCAGTTCCTGCGCGAAGTCGGTCATCAACACCGTGTTTGCAACCTTGATGCCCACGACGAAGATGAACCCGAGCAACGACTGCACGTTGATGGCTGTGCCTGACAGATACAGGCCCGGCAAAATCCCGACCAAGCAGAGCGGCAAGATCGACATGACCGTCAAAGGCACGACCCATGACTTGTCGAGGCCGACCATCAGGAAGTAGATCAGCACCGACGCGCCGACGAGCCCGAACCCGAGGTCGCGGAACGTATCCTGCATCTTGACGTACTCGCCGCTGAGCACGATCTTGGCGCCCACGAGGTGCTTCTTTTTGCCCCCCTTGCTCGCCGGATCGTAAGGCGCCCACGAGCCGTCGTCCTGCCGGTCGCCGACCGCGTCGATCGCCTTGAAGACGTCGTCGGAAATGTGCCCCAGGTCCCGGCCGTAGACGCCCATGGACAGGTCGATCGTCGGCTGGATGTTCTGGTGGGTCACTTCCGTCGGCACGGTCGTTCTGGTCAGGCTGATCAGGTTGCTCAAGGGGATGATCCTGTCCTTGTTCGTGCCCGAGCCGGTGATCGGGATGTTCAAGAGGGTCTCGACCGACTTGATGTCGTTCTCGGGGTACTGCACGCCCACGAAGTACTGATTGCCGCCGATCGGGTCGATCCAGAAGTTGCGCTTGTTGAACTGAATGCTCGAGTTGAACGCGGCCACCACGTTCTTCATGACCTCTTCCTGAGTCAGACCCATATCCGCCGCCTTGGCGCGGTCGACGTTGATCATGTACTCAGGGTAGTCGAGCCGCTGAATGATGCGCGCGTCGACCACGCCGTTGATCTTGACGCAACGGGCGCGGATCAGCTCGGCGATCGCCCGCGCCTCCTTCTGCTTCTTGCCAGTGACGCGGATGTTGATCGGCGTCGACTTACCCTCGTTCATGGCGCCTCGGATCAGGCCGCCGGCGTCGAACCCGAAGTCCATGTCGTTGAACCGCGGGTCCTTCGCCACTCCCATTCGCACCAGGTGTACGTATTCCTGGGCTGAGCGCGTGCGGTGCTCGGTGAGCTGGACCTTGATCACCGCATCCATCGGGCCAGAGTTCGGCGTGTACGCTGCCGACCAGTCGGCGTTGACGCCCAGCTCGGAGATGATGAGCTGCAAGTCGTGCGGCGGAATGGTGTAATTCACCATCGACGCCACCTTATGGGTGATCTCGTCCTCCTTCTCCTCGTTCATCTCGTGCTCGCCTTCAGACGCCTTGAGCTCCTCCTTGACCTCCTTGATTTGCCCAGAATACTGGGCGAGCTTGCTCTCATCCGTGTCGACAACCTGTTTGCCTTCGGCGTCGAAAATGCGGATGTGGAGGACGTGATCCACCGACGCCAGGATCATCAGGCTCTCGCCCTTGGCCGGAATGTCGCTGGCCAGGCGCACGGAAGGCATCCAACGCAGCTTGCAGCCTCCCGGGATCGTTTTTCTGATGAACTTCTCGACCTGTTCGACCCGCTCTTCGGTCTTTTCAATACGGGTACCGCTCGGGGCCCGGACGTACATCTCGAAGGCGCCCGCATCCACGTCGGGGTAGAACTCCCGGCGCATGATCGGCCACAAGAAACCTACCGTCACGATGAACAAGCCGAAGCCGACGCAAACCGTCAGCACCCGGTGCCGCAGCACGACCGCCAGCCAGTTGGCATAACCGGCAAACAGGCGGTCGACGATTTGCTCCCAACGCTTGAAAGCGCGCGCGATGGCTCCAGGACGGCGCTCATGACCATTGCCATCGCCGTGACCCTCGTGCTCGCTTCCCCCTTCGCTTCCGTGTTCACCGCCATGGCCGTGACCGTGGCCCTTCAGCCAGGCCGCGCTACAGGCGGGCACCAGGGTTCGCGAGAGGATGTAGGCCGAGCACATGGCGAAGCACACCGCCATGGTCATCGGCATGAAGAGGAACTCGCCCATGCCCGGCATGAGGGCCAGAGGCGCCAGCACGAGGAACGTGCAAAGGGTCGACACCAGCTCCGGCATCGCCACTTCGCTCGCGCCGAGGAAGGCGGCTTCCTTGGGGCTCGCACCCAGGCCGAGGTGCCGGTGCGTGTTCTCCAGGCAAATGATGGCGCTGTCGATCATCGGCCCAATCGCGAGCGTCAAGCCCGCCAGCGTCATCGCGTTGATCGTCTGGCCCACGGCGTACAGACAAATGCACGCTGAAAGCACGGAGATCGGCAAGGTCATGACCGCGATCGCCGTCATTCGCCACTCGCCGAGAAACATCAAGATCGTCAACGAGCAAAGGATAGCGCCGAGCACGCCCTCCTGGACAAGGCTGGAAATGGCCTGCCGCACGAAGATCGACTGGTCCATCACGAGCTTCAGTTGGATGCCGCTGCGGGTCAAACGGCCGGTGAATTCCGTGAGTGAGTCACGTACGCTGTTGACGACGGCCAGGGTACTCGAGCCGAGCTGGCGGAAGACGGGGATGTACACTTCTTTCTTGCCGTCGATGCGCACGACGTTGGTCTGAATGAACGCGGCGTCCTGAGTCACCGCAACGTCCCGCAGAAACGACACGTTGCCGATCGTGGAGTGAAGCGGGATGTCGCCCATGTCCATCGGGTAGTCGAACATCGAATTCGAGTCGAGCGCGAAGTCGATGTCGCCGATCTTCGCGTCGCCGGTCGGGAGAAAGACGTTGTAGTTGTCCATCGCCTTCATCACGTCGAGCGGCGACAGCCGGCGCGCTTCCAGCTTCTGGCGGTCGAGATACGCAATGACGGCGCGAATCTTGCCTCCGTAGACAACCGGCGCCACGGCACCGTTGAGGCTCATGATCATGTTGCGGACTTCATATCGCCCCACGTCATAGAGGATCGACTCGTTTTGTTCGCCCGACGGACTGTCGACCGCCACGATGCAGACGGGTGTCGTGCTCGTTGGGTCAAACGGAAGCACGACCGGCGGGAGCGTGCCGGGCGGGAGGTTCGGTACGGCCGCCAATGCAAGCGAGTTCACCTGCGTCAACGCACCGTTGGGATCGACTCCGCTCCGGAAGTAGTCGCGCACGACGCTGGCACCGATGATCGAGCGCGATTCCTGGCGGGACGTGCCGTTGGCCTGGCCGACCCACCGTTCCATTCGGTTCGTGATGTCCTTCTCAACGCTCGCCGCCGGCATACCGCCGTAGAACGTGAGCACCTGGACCGCCGGACTCTTGAATACCGGCAAGATATCAATCGGGATCCCCATGATCGAAACCGTGCCGAGCATCACGAGCGTGAGGCAAAACACCGTGACGGCGTAAGGGTTCCGTAGGGAGGCTCGTATCAGACCATTCATCAGGTCGGCTCCATCATGCGAGTCGGCGGGCGGGAAAGAATGCATAGGGGACGTCGTGGATTGCGACGAACGAGCGGAACGCACACACTGATCAGTGTTGGGTCGCGTGACCGTCAGGCGTGGGAGAGGAGGATGGGGGGGGAACTGACGATGGAGCGCTCAGCAGCGCAGACAACTCGTGAGTTGTCCGGACAACGAGCCGTCGCCGGAGTCAGTGCGCAGGCAAGGGTTTTGGTGCGCCACAGACTCCCGGGACAACCTCTGTCGCCGCAGGTCGAAGAGGCGGAATCCTTCAAGGCCCTTTCTGCCAGGTGTCGGCACCAAAAATGAAGGAACATGGCTCCCGCAAGCGTGTTGTGCGGGCCAGGCGCAAATCCGAACGGTCAACCGGTAGTTGGGATGATGAACGGGCGATTCAGGGCGCAGGGCCAGCGGCGCCGCGACCATCCGGAGGGTCAGCAGAATCAGCACGGCTTTGCCGATCACCGCACGCAGACGCATCCCAACGCGCCTCTCACTCTGGGGAAAGCACACAGGGTTCCGGTTGTTCTGTCGACTGCACCTTTTTCCAAGGTGGAGTATACGTTAAGAGCTCACAAGGGATCAAGGCTCGGTTTCATCGGTACTTCGGACTGAGGCAGGTGTCGATAACGATCCGGAGGTCTCGCTCACTGGGAGGACGACGGGCGGCGGAAGGTCGGCTGCTGATTGAACCGTTGGCTCGACCGGCGCTCTCAGGTCGACGAGCGACGGCTGCGCGTTTTGCAGCGTCCTGCCAAATTCGGTAAGGTCTCGCGCGAGTTCCGCGACCACACCCATTTTATCATCGATCAATCGTTCTCGACGCGCGGCGTTCCGTCATGTTTGCGAACCTGAACCGCCAGCACCCGTATTGCCAGGGCCGAAATGGCGCCGCTCACTTCCAGTCGGGAAAGCCGGGCTTTCAAGAGGTCCTGCTCTTTTGCGGCCGCTTTCTTCAGTCGCGTCATGCTCTCCTCCTGAAACACTGTTCCGTTCTGTCAGTCGTCGCCCCTTTCTCCGCTTGGGCTCGATTTCCCGATCATGTGCCGGACATCTCACGATTCGCTCCGCCGACGGGAGCCCGGGCGACGCGAATCCAAACTCCCGACACGGACGAAACCCTGCCATTCCAGCAGGGTTCCGATTCGGTTATCGACTTTGCTG
>DAIDJG010000076.1 GCA_027451445.1 Singulisphaera sp. | reverse complement strand
CAGGCGCCGTGCTCGTCATGTTGCGGGCTCGACGGACGCATCGACCGGCCAAACGCGCGCAGCGATCAGGAATGCGACGTAGCCCAGGATCCCTCCCAGGGTATTGAGGAAAACGTCGTCGACATCCGCAACCCGCTGGGCCGAGAGGTACTGGATCAACTCGATGAGCACGCTCGCGGCGAAGCTCAGTGCGGCGACCAGAATCAACGATCGCCAGTCACGTCTCAGCGCCGGTACGAGAAACCCCAGAGGAACGAACGCGATGAGATTCCCCGCAACGTTACGCCACATCGGTAGCCCACCCAGGTGCGCATAGTACGCAATCGTCTTGAACGGCACCCAGTTCGGCAGTGCCCCGGGCTGGGGGAAGCGGACGAGCGTGAGGTCAAGAAGCGCGAGCAGATAGGCTCCGAAAAGTGCGGCGACGATCCATCGTCTCAGCATGGCGGCCTCTCCCCCGCGTACAACCGGAAGACCCGGCAAAGTCGCCCCAGGCTGTGAGCCCAACTCCCATAATCGCAGCATCCTTGGACTTCATTCGGCAGGACGAGGCGCGCGGCTCGACTCGATCCGCGCGCAGGGCGATCGAACTCTGACACGATCCGTGCAGAGTTGCGAAAGGCGTAGCTCCCGAAATCGAACCGGAAGTACGGTCGCGATGCGATTGTCCGGTCGGATGGCGTGACTACCGACGTTCAGGATGGGTACAGCGACTCATGTCTCGGTTCGCGCACTGGATGGACCGATCGTGTGCAGCCCAATCGAGAACCGCTCAGGGCGCTTTGGTTCCATAATGATTCTAAGTATTTAAATGCGATGACGTGAAAACCAAGAATTAGTTGTTTTGCTCGGCGCGCACAACGAGCGTTGACCGATCAGTTCGGGAAACCTTCGGAGTCGAAGTGTGGTTGACGAAAGGACCGAGGAGTCAGACCAGCGAGGACGGTTTCGGCAAAGCGGACGCGCGCGGTGCTCGCCCGATTGGCGTCAGTTCGCCCCTTGCTCCGCCATCGCGTAGGCGGCGAGCGATTGCGGCTGCACGCGCCACCAGAGCGAATCCAGGAGCCCCAGGTCGATCTCAAGTGCAGCGGCGAGCCGGATCAGGATCGGATTGATCGCTTCGTAACGGTCGGAGAGCGACGCCGTGACCGGCAGGTCGGGATAGAGGCCGAACCGGCGCATGACGCGATCGCTCGCACCGCTCAGAATGCCATACCGAACGGGATCGACGAAATGCAAAATGACCGTGATGATGCCCGGTCCCAAGCCGTCGACGAGCGGTTTGCCGCCGTGCGGACGGAGACGGTCGAGGCGGGTCTTCAACGGGATCTGTTCGTCGACGAGTAGACCAATCGCCTCGCGCAGGCTCGCCATGTCGGCCGTCATCGAGCCCACGCGGCCGAGACCCATCCGGTGCCATTTGTTCTCGGAATGAAGAAACGCGAGGAAAGTTTCACGATCGAGCTTATGGATGTGTTTCGGTGAAAGGATCCAACCGTAGCGCTCCAATGCTTCCACCCTTGCGGCTTCGAGGCGCTCGGAATCCCAGTGATCCCGCTCCCAAGGCTGCGAACGCAACCGTTGAAGGACCTCTCGCAAGACCTGGACGGCATGGTCATCGCTCATCGATGCGACCTTTCTGGCAACAATGTTCCGGGCTCTGATCCCGTGCCAACCATTCCGGTTGCCGCAGCAGGAACGTCCTCGTCGAGCCCGTTCTCGCCTCACCTTAGATGATTGTGAGGAGAATCACAACACCCTCCATGATTCCTACACGAGATCTACGTCAACAGCGCTTGCAGTCGCCTGCGAATTTCGGGCCATTCGTCATCGAGAGTGCTGAAATAAACCGACGAGCGCTGATAACCGTCGGGCATCGTGAGGTGTTTCCGAAGCACGCCCTCACGCACGGCGCCGATCCGTTCGAGTGCTCGCTGCGACCGCTCGTTCCGCGAGTCGGTCTTGAACGGGACCCGGATGCAGCCGAGGACGTCGAACGCGTGGCGCAGCAGGAGGGAGATTGCATTCCGTGTTCACGCCCGTCCGTTGCGACGCGACCGCATACCAGGTGCCCCCGATCTCCAACATTCGAGGCGCGGGCTGCATGTCGAGATATCGCGTGCAGCCGACTGCGCAGCCTTGCGCGACCGAGACCACCGCGAACGGAAGGTCGGTACCGCGCGACTCGCGTTCCGGAACCGCATCAACGTGCGCCCGCATGCGTTCTTCCGTGGTAACCGGACCGTAGGGCATGAGCCGCCAGATCGATTCGTCGCGACCAGCCTCGGTGAGGTGGGCACATGCGCGAGTGAGAGCGGTTCCAGGCGGACGTAGCGGCCGGAGAGCGGGAACTTGGGACGCGCCGGGACACGCGGCTTCTGTTTTGAACATACCCCTGGTGTTTGCAGGGATGTCGTTTGGCGCGAGGCGCGTCGTACGCCATCCCAGGACCCCACCCGCCTTGTGCGGGTGGTGAAGCAGGTCCGTGGCTAGACCCGTTGCACGGGCGCTTACGACCCCACCCGCCTTGTGCGGGTGGGGTCGTGTGGGAATGACGCGGACGGTTTGATGCTAGCCAAAGACCTCCTTCACCAGCCACGCAAGGTGGCTGGGGTCTTGTGGGAATGACGCCAGCGTGCCTTCTACCCCGTCCCTGGATCGTGCAAGGTCATTTAGAGACATACGTCAAGCGCTTCGAGTTCGATGGGAACACGGCTTCCGGAAGATCCACCCGCTTGCTTCGGCCGGCAACGTTCTTAGACTGGGACCCTCCCGATACGACTCGCAGTGCGGTTGAGTTTTCCAAACGCGTCAGGTCCGTCCATGAAGCATCACTGGAGGTTTGTGGCTCCGCTGGTCGTGTGGATGGTCCTGGCATTCGTTCCCCATCCGGCGGGGTTGACGAGCGCCGCGTGGAAGTACCAGGCGCTCTTCGCCGGCGTGATCACGGCGCTGATCCTCGAACCCATTCCCCCTTCCGCGGTCGGACTGCTCGGCCTCACGCTCGCCGCCGTGCTCGGCTACGTGTTCCCGAAACCGGCCGATTCGATCAAGTGGGCCTTGAGCGGCTTCTCCGACACCACGGTCTGGTTTATCTTCGGTGCGCTCATTTTCTCCTCGGGCTACGACAAGACGGGGCTGGGGCGGCGGATCGCGCTGCTGCTGGTAAAAGCCATGGGTCAGCGCTCGCTTGGCCTTGGGTACGCCGTGATGCTGGCCGACCTTTTCATCGCGCCGTTCACCCCTTCGAACACGGGCCGGAGTGCGGGGGTGATCTACCCGATCGTCCGCAGCATCCCCGCCCTCTACGACTCCGCACCCGGACCAACCGCCCGTCGCATTGGCGCCTATCTCATGTGGACGGCGTTTGCATCCACGGCGGTCACGAGCTCGCTCTTCATGACCGCGCTCAGTCCAAACCTGCTGG
>DAIDJG010000075.1 GCA_027451445.1 Singulisphaera sp. | reverse complement strand
TTGACCGTGGAGGGTCGAACGATGTCCAGCCGACGCGCAGAGAAAGATGCCCGGCGACAAGAGCGCTTGCAGGGCACGGAAGGTAAGATGCGGATGGCCACACAGCGGCTGGTCCAGGCGGGCCTGGCGGCCGGCCGAAGTGCGCCGCAGCTCCGCACGGAGATTATCCGCGCGCTCAAGGACGCCCTCGAGATCGGCCTGCTCGAAACGCAGTCGGTGATGGTGGATACGCGCACCCAACGACTGGTCGACAACACGGCCGTGTTCAAATCGGTGATCAACCAGGAGCGGATCATCCGCGACGACCCCAAGGTGCAGGCCTGGTGGTTGTCGGTCGTCAAGGATGAGCTCGAACGGGCCGTGAAGAAACCCGTTCGGGCCTGACTGAGACAACGGACGACTCGACCCCACAATGAAACCGCCGCTCGGTTGGTGCACGCACAATCCATCGGCGCGACGAATCGCGGTCGCGTGTTCTTGAGACCGATCACGATCAGAGATGCTGTGGCGGTCAAGATCAGCGATGAGAGATGTCCCCGTCCCGCTGGCGGGACCACCGAATACCGATGGCCTCTTCTCTGGGCCGCGCGAGTCGTCGATGGCCGTCTGGACCGTAAGACATCCCCATCAGACACGTTGTTCAGAAACCGCGTTTCTCCCATCAATTACCATCGCCACTCACAAGTGGCCGTAGCGTTTGCGCACCGGACGGATCGCCAGCAGGATGTTCGCCGGCTCGATCGTCGGCTTGCCGCGCTTCATGTCGTACGAGGCGGCGTGACCGGTATACGCGTCTGCGACCGCATTGATTCTCAGCTCAGAGTCTTGGACCGTCGCCGGAAGTGGCTGGCCGTCGACCAGCCATTCCGCGATGAGCCAGTTGGACTCTCCGCAAGCCTTGGGAGGGTCGAACCGACCCCATGAAAAGTCTCGGCCGTCAATCGTAACGACCGCAAGCCGGGAGGGCCGATGCGACCTATAGGTAAGTGTACGGAGTTCACGAACCGACTCGGACCGCCTCGCAATCCGGTAGTTTACCCGCTTTCTTGCGGTGTTCGGACCGCGCCGTCAGGTGCTGGCGGAAATCCTAACTCTAAGATTCGGTGAGGGTTAGGATGAATGGAGCGGAAGGGGATCGAACCCTCAACCTCAGCATTGCGAACGCTGCGCTCTCCCAATTGAGCTACCGCCCCGCACTCGGGTTGGTACAAGGTTAGCGTCAACGACCTGAGGACGCAAGAGATCGTGCCGAGCCGCTCTCGGCTTGAGCGCTTTCTACGGTACAACCCGCAGATCAGAACGGTTTTCGGGGCACCCGGCCTCGCAGGTTGCCTGAAGTCTGGGCGCGGTCAAGAATCCTTACGATTGAGCCACCGCTTCGACCGGCGCCGATTGCCGAGCCGAGTCTTGCTCTCCCACGAGCCCCAGAGCGCCACGGCGACACCCGCGGCGAGTGTCGCCTCGAGAGCGGACCCGCTCTGGCTCTCCACGGAGTCCGTCGGCACGGGCTCGTCGATGGTCACCGGCACCCACGGGCTCCATTCGTCGACCTCGCCTTCGCATTCCATGATCGCTCGGTCCCACAGCGATAGGGCCGACGGCAACGAAGACGGTGCGCCCAGGACGTGGCTTGATGCCCACTGCGTATCGACGATCACAGCGTCGGTCACTCGACGCTCCACACCCGCGAGATTCTTCGTGCTCTCGGCAACCGGTGTGGCCGATGATGGCAGCGACCGCGCCAGGTCCATCGTGGCAACGGAGTTGACGGCGGCCACGCTGGCGAAAGACGCGGACGGTGTGCTGAAATAAGACGACGCGGTCAGGGTCGACGTCGCGGAAGCGACGCTGGCTCCCGATGCGAGCGTGACAGGCGCAGCCGACGGCAATCCGCTGGGCGATGCGTTTCTCGCCCCGATGGTAGTCATCGCGGCGGCATTGACGCCGTTGATCGGAGTCGTCGCCAGGCTCGTCCTCGGCGCTTCCTCGAGCCTTCCCCGCGCGATCGTGACAACATCGGCCACGTTGAAGGCGTTGGTCGTCCCACCGGCGGCGCCCGCGGTCGCAGTGAGGTTGGCATTCTGCAACGGCGCGACCGGAGCACCCGCGTAGGTCGTCCCCGCACCCGCGTACGCGGCGAGGTCGGACACGAGCAGGTTCGCGACCGGCGTACCGAGCCCGGTCACGAGGTTGTAACCGGCATTCGCGGTGTAGCCATTGCTGCCGCTGGCGATGACGTGGTAGTCGTTCTGCGGCAGGCTGTAAAGGGCCTGCTGGGTCTCGGTCGGGCTCGCGCTGTTCAGGCTGGCGAGACCGTTGGCTGCACGCGACTGGTTGACGAGTAACATCAGACCGGCCCACGCGGGGGCCGACAGGCTCGTGCCGCCGACAACCTCGAAGGGATTGCTCGGATCGAGGTTGTACGAGTCGGCAATCCACGCACCCGTTGCCGGGTCGGCTATCAACGCGACGTCGGGCGTCGTTCGGCTGCCCGTGGACTGAACCCCTCGCTGATACGACGGCTCGGGCTCGTACAGGCTCAAACCGCCGCCCGAGCCGATGAAACTACCCACGGCCGAGGAGTTGTAACCCCATCCCGCCTCGCTCTGGTAGCTGTTATCCGTATTGAGCGCGAGCGTCGTGCCGCCGACGGCGACCACGTTGGGCGAATAGGCCGGGTACTCGGGGTCGGCCGTGCCGTAGTCGCCGGTGCTGGCGATGAAGGTCACGCCCGGCACCTGGAAGTCGGCGTCGTA
>DAIDJG010000074.1 GCA_027451445.1 Singulisphaera sp. | reverse complement strand
GTCGTGCTCAATCACCCCGATCTCGGCGACGGCCAGACGGCGCGTGACGCAGCAAGTATTGCCGACGAGCTCAACGCCGTACGCGCCGAAAGCGCGCTCGTGATCGCGGCGGACGTCAGCGCTGCCGAAAGCGTGGCCCGCATGATGAAGCAGGTGAGCGAAGCCTGGGGAGGACTCGACATCCTTGTGAACAACGCCGGGATCCTTCGCGACCGCACGGTCGCGAGGATGTCGACCGAGGAATGGAATCGCGTGATCGACGTCAACCTCAGCGGCGTTTTCCATTGTTGCAAGCATGGTCTTGAGATCATGCGAGACGGCGGCGCCATCGTGAATCTCGGCAGCCTCTCGGCCGAGGCCGGCTTTTACGGGCAGGCGAATTACGCCGCGGCCAAGGCCGGCGTGCAAGCGCTAACGCGGGTCTTGAGCCGCGAGTGTGCCCGTCGTTCCATTCGCGTCAACGCGATTGCGCCGGGCCTGATCGACACGGCGATGGCGGCCTCGATTCCCGCGACTGTCCGCGACGAAATGAAACGGGCGATCCCGTGCCAACGCTTCGGCCAGCCAAGCGAAGTGGCCGGTGCGGTGCTCTTTCTGTGCTCGCCCCTTGCGTCCTATGTGACGGGCCATACGCTAAGGGTCGATGGCGGCTGGCGCGGGTGATCCAGGAACTTTCGGCATTGGACGCGCCGATTCGCGGTGTTCCTGTTACAATCGCCCGTTCGCGGTCCGGCGAGGCCGTATTCTCTCGAATCGTGCGGAGGTTGGACGATGTCGATGGCGGATATCGAGGTCCGAGCCGAGGAACCAGCGCGCGAGGATGCGCCCGCTGCGCCTGGTTTCGTGTTCGACCCAGGGATTGGTCACACTCCTCTCGGGTTGGGCTGGGATGCCGAACCCCTCGTGCTCGATTGGTTCGGCGAGGCCAAGCCGGACCTGCTCGTAACCGCGGGAGGCGGCCCCCGCGGGCGCTTCGCTCGCCTGTACCGCCCTCGGGAAGCCCAGGGGCATTGCCCACCGACCTACGACTCCGGAATCGCCATCGAAGCACTCGACGGCCTTCGCTGCCTCTGTGCGCTCCCCAACGGCTCCGCCAGCCGATTCGACCTTGTCGGTCTCGAGAACGACGTCCTGACCTGGCTTCCGAATCAAGGAGACGCGAAACACCCCTCGTTCGGCGACCGACGCGCCCTCAGCACTCTCGACGAGCTGGGAATCAGCCCCTGTCGCGTGCAGCAGCTCGTGGCTGTCGACTGGGACGGTGATGGGCTCGTCGATCTGCTCGCGGGTGTGGATGACCTTACCGGATACTGGCCCGCCACGGACGATGTGCCCGCCCACCAGCGCATCGGCTTCAATCAAAAGGGCGGACATCCCGGCTACGACCGAACGGGCCTCTGGCGCGGCCGTGCGCCGCAACCGCGAGTCCTCTGGTTCCGCAACGTCGGCAAACCGGGCACACCCTCATTCGCCCTTCAACCCGAGATCGGCAAGTCCACCGGCCTGAGCGACCTCGGCCTGCATCCCGCAGCGCTCGCGCTTTCGTGGGGAGGCGGATCGAGCTTCGAGCTCGTCATCACCGACAACGAACGAACCGTGCGCGTCCATCGCAACTTCGGCGGCCAGCGCCCGCCCGTCGTGATGGAGCCGCGGGTGCTGCAATGCGGCCACGGCCCCCTGCTCCTCCCCGAGGATCGAACCACCGTGCAGGCTGCGGACATCGACGGCGACCGAAAGCTCGAGCTCGTCTTCGGCATGTCCGATGGCCGCGTGTTTGCCGTTCATTCCGGCCCCACGCGCAATGACGCCAAGACGCCGGCCCCGATTCTCCACGAATCGACCGAGCTGCGACTGGGCGGCCGGACCGTCCTTGCCGCGGCCGACATCGACGGCGACGGCGACATCGACCTGATCCACGGTGACGCCTCCGGACGGGTCTCCTGGACCCAGGACCTCGGCAATCAACGATACGGCGCTCCCGTCCCACTCGAAGCCGGCGGCGCACCGTTTCGCGTCGACCCCGGTCCCGACGGCATGTTCGAGGGCCCCGTGGCCGCTCGACTGGGTTACGCGTGCCCGGCCGTCGTCGACTGGACGGGGAACGGCCGGCCCGATCTTCTCGTCGGCGGCGCCGGGGGCGAGGTCGTCTTTTTACGCAATGATGGAGCTGTGAACGCACCTCGGTTCGGCCACCCCGCACTGCTCCGCTGCCAGGGGTCCCCGCTCATCACACCCCCACGCGTCCGGCCCGCCCCGGTCGACTGGTTTGGGAAAGGCGTGGTCGACCTCATCGCGCTCGATCTTCAGGGGTTCCTGTGCGTTTATCCGCGCACCGACACCATGGAGCTCGGGCCGCCGACTCCGCTGGTCGATCGCCTCGGCCGCCGGCTACGGCTCGACGGCGCATTCGGGCAAGCCGGTCAGTGCTCGCTCTGGGCCGGACCCTGGACCGGTTCGGGACACATCGACATCCTCGTCGGCTTGCCTCGCAGCAACCGCCACGTCATCGCCGCATTGTGCGGCACACCGTTGAATTCGATCGACGATCTCCCGACCGTGCTCCTCCTGGAGAATGCGGGGCACGAGATCCTGATACCGCGTCCCATGCGACTGGCCGACGGGCGCCCGCTCGTCGTCGGCGCGGAAGGGTGTAGCCCGAACGGTGTGCAGCTCTCTGGACAAGGGGGACTCGATCTCCTGGTCGGCAGCGACGACGGCCGGGTCGTCTTCGTCCGCCGTAGCGAGCTCCGTTGGTGACCCCACTCCGGCCGCGAGGCACTTGGGAGACCTTGACATGCCCGATCATCCCGAGCCGCACCCCGAAGAGTCGGAACCATCGATCGCGGACGCGGAAACACTCTTCGGTGCGGACGCGGAACGGCCGGCGCAGCCCCGCTCAACCGGCATCCCGAGCGCCATCCATGGGGAATCCTACGACGTCGAGGAAGCGGACGAACCCGCCGAAGCACCTCGTGCGGTCTTCCTCCCTCCCGCCCCCAGCCCGAAAGCACCAAGGGCAGCGGATTCTCCGCGACCAGGACGGATCACCCTCGAGCCGTCCGACGCCGTCGAGCAAGTGTGGTCGCGCTGGGCCGAATGGGGCGCGACTCTGGGCGTTCTTACACTGGGGATGCTCGGACTGATTCTGCTGCTGGCGCTCGCGTGGGCGATGGAGGCTTACCCCCTCGCCGCCTTGATCTTCTTTGCCGGCGGAGCGGCCTTGGCCGTCCTGAGTTACCCCATGTTGATCACGCTCGAGCGCCCGGTCCGCGTGACTCCCGAGCAGGCGGTGAAGGACTTTTATCAGGCCCTGTCGCACCACGTCCCGCACTACCGCCGGATGTGGCTGCTCCTGAGCCGCGCCGGCCGAACGTCGAGCTACTTCGGCTCGTTCGAAGGCTTTCAGGGCTACTGGCGCGAACGCCTCGATCGCCTCCGCGCAGGACGAATCGGGAAATACACGCCGTTCAAGTTTCAGGTCGTCTCGTTCAAGGCCGGTAAGAGCGCAGGGCAGACCTCGATCGACGCCCGCTACGTCATCGAGGTCTCCGTGCGAGGGCGCCAGAACGAAGGACCGATCGCCACGTTCCCCATCGAGAGCAGCTTGGTCCGCGGACCGGACAAGATGTGGTACCTGAACTCGGGAATCCTGCCCGAACAATCCCAACCGGGTTCTACAACGTCTTGAGGTACTCGATCACCGCCGCCCGCTCCTCGTCACTCAGCGCGTCTCCAAACGTGTGCCCCTGGTTTCCCAAGCCGAAACGCGAGGAATCAAAGATAAAACTCGCCTCGAACGGCGTGGTTGACGACGGCAGCGGCCCTTCGGGAACGACTTCATGTTTCCAGCCGACGTTGACCGTATCGTAGTGCTCAAAGCCGGTTGACGGCGGCCGTTTGAATCGGGTCGGACGCTGGCTCGAGTCGAGGAGCGCCGCGAGCGTTGGGACAGACCCGTTGTGCAGATAGGGCGCCGTCGCCCAAATCCCATCGAGCGGCGGGGCCTGATAGCCCGTCATCTTCTCGTTGACCGGATAGTCCTCACCGAACCACGTCGCGTTGTAGTGCTTGACAAGCGGCAATCCCAAACCGTGTGCTCGCGCCGGATCAGTGCCGATGACATCGAGCTCAACGATCTTGTTCGGGTACACGCCGTCGGGGCCGTAAGTCCCATGGCAGCGGGCACAGTTCTCCTTGAACACCACACGCCCGCGCTCAGCCCGCGCCCGATCAACGGCGAACGGATAAGGCGGCGGTTTCAGGCTCTTGAAGTACGCCAGGATATCCCGGAACGTGGGTTCGAGGTCCTTGAATTGCTCGAGCGTCTTCTCGCCAAGCAAGAACTGCATGCTCGACCGGACCGAGCGTGCATCGGTCCGCCCGTCATAGTACATCGTGGCCTTCCGCGCCATGTGCCACCAGGGGGGCACGTCCATCTCCGGCAAGTTGGTTCCCATCGGCAGCGGGAAATACCGGAAGGACAGGTCGGTATTCCGCACGCTCAGCAGCACGGCCGCGACCATTCCCGCGTTCACCGTGCCTCGCGACGAATTGAGCACGAACGTGCTGGGAGGCAACGCTCGTCGATCGGCGAGCGTCAACTCGTTCAGAAGCGCCTTGAGGTTGAGCTGAGTGTTCCCCAGTCCCACATAACTGGTTCCACCGATTGAGCCTCCGTGGCAAACCAGGCAGTCGATCTGGATTCCGCGTTTCGTCCCGTCTGCCAGGACGCCGCGCTTGAGACCCATCGGCAGACCGTCGTTCTCGAACGGTGCCGGGTGCAATCCGTATCGATGGGTGAAGGCACGGGTGTAGTCAGCGCGGTCTTCCTCCGGATCAGGCGCTCCCTCTTTCCAGAGGCTCCCGGCGCGGAGAAACGCGGCATCGCTCCAGGCGGGTTTGAGAAACCCGGTTTCCGTCATTGCCCGCCTGCCTCGGTCGGCCGCCGAATCCGTCTCTTGGGCGTGCGACGGAACCACAAATTCGACTAGCAATCCCAACGCGACGATCCACCTTCGCATGGCATACCACCTCGTCCGCATTTGCTCGTATCGCACTACATTCTACAAGGGTGGACCAGACGCCCGTACAAATTGGCTTGAGCGTTCGTACCGCTACCTCTCGCGCTCCGGAACGACGGGGGAATCCGCCTCCTCCAACGGCGTGCGAACCGAGTCCAGGAATTCGCGCCACTCCGTCTCGAGCTTCACGAGATCGTCGCCGAACGCAGCCTGAAAGAGTTTGAGGTTACGTTCCGGACCACGTGCCGACTCGTGGTCGGGACTGCGCAACTTGTCGACGTACGTCAGGAACGCATCGGGATGTCGTTGGCGCAGGAAGTAGACCAGACCCCACGACTCGGCATAAACATCACGGTCGTAACCGCGACCCGCCCCATGGTCCTGGACGCGGGTTATCAGTCGCGGCGCACCTTTGATCGCGCGCCAATCCGGCAGTCGCAAGTCATGCGCGCGGCTGATCCCGGCCCAACGCCCCCCGCGCACGACCTCAAATTGAGCCGCGAAGCCCTCATGAAGCCAGCGCGGAAAATCATCGAAATTGGGGGCAAGACCCGTCTCGGCGACCAGTTGATGGATCAGCTCGTGGGCGGCGGTCCCCACGTCGATCGCGCGGCGGTCGAGGTCCTGAATGAGCTCCATGCGCGCGACGTCGCGTGTCAGGCGCTGGAGCGCTTCCTTCGCTTCCGGCTTACCCAGCGTCCGCGCCGGCTCTCCTGTGAATTCGATGCGCAACCGGCTGCGCGCTGGCATCTGTTCGATCGCCTTCGCCAGACGGTCGAGGTCCCGACGCCGTGCGGCCAGGTTCTCTTTTCCGTCCTTGTGCTGCCTGGTGCTCCTCGCGTCGAACGCAACAACCGCCTGGTACGTGGGATGGAAGTAGCCTCTCGTCGAGAGGAAGGCTCCGGCATTGTGCGCCTTGAGAAACGTCAGATAATCGGATTGCTCCCCAAACCACGCCGACACCAGCCGTCTCGGCGGAATCCGCAGTTCGATCCCGCGGGCCGCCATCATCAGAAAGAAACTGCGTTCGACACGGTCGAGCAGCTCGAGCCGTTCTGCGGCTTCCTTCTCGGTGTGCTGGTGCAAGAGCACAAAGTGGTCACTCCGCGCCACCTCAAAGTCGCTCCCCAGCGCTCCCCGGAACGTCTCCAGCCCCGGCTCCTTGCGTATGTTCTTGAGCCGATCGAGGACGGCAACCATCCGCCCTGCCGGCTGGTGGCTCCTGTCCGCTTCGAGCACCCGGCGCAGCATCGACTCGGCCTGCGGCGTCAAACCATTCTCGAGCGCCCACCACGCCGCCTGGAAGCGCGCGTCGGCGTTCCCTTTACGCGCCTCGCGCTCCCTCGCGTCCCAATCCCGCTCGGGCCAGTTCCCCGGGACGATCTTGCGGAAGTCGCTCCTTTGAAATTCAATAGGGCCGTCGGGCGTGTCCAGCCGCACGGTTTGACCCTGGATTTCGGCTCCGATCTGAACCTGCCCCCCCTTGGCGAAATAGAGGAACTCCGCCGAACCGGTACCCGGGATGGCCAGGAACAAAAGGAGAGCGACCCCCAGTTCGTGTTTATTGATCGTTCGGCGCTTCAACATGTTTGAGTCCCTTCCACGAGCCGCTCGATTTTCCCGCATCGCTTGAACCCGACGCTCAGTATTCTGCCAAAGGCGAATGCCTTACAACAGGGAGGCTTTCCATGTTGGAGACTTGTCCTCCTCGACCGTGTGTGCTCCTCCGAGCAACTTTCAGTCGTACCGCGCACACTCGGGAGGGCGAGGCTCCGTCCGAGCCAGCCTTGATCCGTCGGCGAGTCTTCGAGCCGATGGATCATCGCGAGCCGTGCCGGGGCCTCGTGATCACACGCGGTGTTCGGATGACTCGAAGACTCCTCATCCGAACAAGGCTGGCTCGGACGGAGCCTCGCCCTCCCAAATACGTGCCGATGCCAACCATAAATCACGTTGAGCGGCCGGTAGGGATGTCAGGGGTGTGCAACGCGAACAAAAAACCCTAAAGTGCGACTCATCAACCCAGGACCCCTAGGAAGCACACCCCATGTATCTCGCAGCCGACATCGGCGGCACGAAGACGGTGATGGGACTGTTCGAGCCCTCCGGCCGAGAGCTCAAGCTCGTCAGCGAGTCGACGTACCACAGCCAGGACCACCCGCGGTTCGACGAAATCCTGATCGACTTCTTGAAGGCGCGCACCGGTCCGATGCTCTCCGCCGCGTGCTTCGGGGTCGCCGGCACCGTGATCGACGGACGTTCCCATACGACGAACCTCCCGTGGGTACTGGATGAACGCCAGCTCGAAGAAGGGATCGGCGTCGCGCGCGTCAAGCTCATCAATGACCTGGAGGCGTCGGCCTACGGGATGCTTTACGTCAGCGACGACCAGCTCGCCGACCTCAATCCCCTCGCCGAGCCTCGCCCCGAGGGCAATCGGGCCGTCATCGCGGCCGGGACGGGACTCGGCGAGGCACTCCTGTTCTGGGACGGGAAGCGCTTTCATCCCATCGCCTCCGAAGGCGGGCACGGCGACTTCGGGCCGCACACCGACCTCGAGATCGAACTCCTCCGCTACCTGCGCACGAAGTTCGGCGGCCACGTGAGCTACGAGCGCGTGCTGTCCGGCCCAGCGTTCTCGAACATCTATGGTTTCCTGCGCCAGCAAGGCAGTGCGCCCGAGTCGCCCGATGTCGCCGAACAGCTCAAGACCGGCGATCCCAACGCCACCATCGCCGAGCTCGGCCTGGCGGGCACCGACCCACTGTGCGTCGAGACCGTCGACCTCTTCTGTTCGATCTACGGCGCCGAGTCCGGCAACCTCGCCCTGCGAGGCGTCGCCCTCGGAGGCGTCTACGTCGCCGGCGGCATCGCCCCCAAGCTCCTCCCTGCCCTCCAGCGTGGGAAGTTTTTCGCCAGCTTCGTCGACAAGGGCCGGTTCCGTCCGTTCCTGGAAAAAATCGACGTGCGGGTGTGCCTCAACCCCAAGGCCCCTCTTCTCGGCGCTGCCCACTTCGCCTTGCGGCTCTGATCGACGATGATGGTGCCGTGTCCTCTCCCACAGCACCCATTCGCCCCCGCGAGACTCGAAGGTTCATGCCCACCCGGGAACACCTGCGCATCCAGCAAATGACGGACGACGCCACCGGCTGGAGACGGTGGGGTCCTTATGTCAGCGACCGCTCCTGGGCCACCGTCCGCGAAGACTACAGCGCCCACGGCGACGCCTGGGCCTTCCTCCCCCACGACCTCGCCCGCAGCAAGGCCTACCGCTGGGGCGAGGACGGCATCGCCGGCCTCTGCGACCGCTACCAGCTCCTCGTCTTCGCCCCCGCCTTCTGGAACGGCCGCGACCCCATCCTCAAGGAGCGATTCTTCGGGCTCACCTCGATCGAAGGAAATCACGGCGAGGACGTAAAAGAATATTATTTTTATCAGGACAATACACCAACTCATTCCTACATGCGGATGCTGTACAAGTATCCGCACTCCGAGTACCCCTTTGATGCGCTGCTGTCCGAGAGCCGCCGTCGGTCGTCGCACGACATGGAGTTCGAGCTGCTCGATACGGGCGTGTTCGCGAACGACCGCTATTTCGACATCGTGATCGAGTACGCCAAGCTCGATGAGGAAGACATTTGCATCCGGATCGAAGCGTTCAACCGCGGGCCCGAGCCAGCGACTCTCCACATCCTGCCCCACCTCTGGTTCCGCAATACCTGGAGTTGGAGTCCCGAGGTTTGCAAGGAGCCCAAGATCACGCCGCTCGAATGCGAACATCGAGGCGTGAGCCTGGTGTCCGACGATTCCGAAGTGGAAACGCTCTCCGCAATCCCGATCCACTACGTCCTCGGGCGCCGAATCCTGCACGGGCCCCTGGGCGGCGAGCCCATCTTCACCGACAACGAAACCAACATGCCCCGCGTCTTCGGACCGGAGCACTTTAATCGCAAGCCGTACGTCAAGGACGCGTTTCATCGCTGGATCGTCGACGGCGAACCCTGCCTCAATCCAAGCCGCATCGGCACCAAGGCCGCCATCCACTACCGGTTCGACGCGATTCCCCCAGCGCGCTCAGCGGTGCTCCGGCTCCGATTGACCGAGAAGACCGGCCTGATCCACCCGCTCGACGTCATCGATCAAACCGTCGCCGAACGCCGCGCCGAGGCGGACGAATTCTACCAGGTGATCCAGCCCGAGGGGGCTACTGACGATGAGCGTCTCGTTCAGCGCCAGGCGCTCGCCGGTCTCCTTTGGACCAAGCAATCGTACGTCTTCGATGTCGACGTCTGGCTGAACGGCGATAATCCGGAATCGCCGCCGCCCGCGTCGCGCAAGCATATCCGCAATGCGCACTGGCGGCACCTCAACTCCCTGCGCGTGATGACCGTCCCCGACAAGTGGGAATACCCCTGGTTCGCGGCCTGGGACCTCGCGTTCCAGTGCGTTTCGTTTGCCCTGATCGATGGCGAGTTCGCGAAGCAGCAGCTCTGGGTCCTCCTGTTCGAGCAGTTCCAGCACCCCAACGGTCAGATCCCCGCGTACGAGTGGGAGTTCTCCGACCTCAATCCGCCCGTCCACGCCTGGGCCGTCTGGCGGGTCTACAACATGGATCGAATCCGTTCGGGGAAAGCCGACCGCGACTTCCTCGAGCGTTGTTTTCACAAGCTACTAATCAACTTCGCCTGGTGGATCAACAAGGTCGACCGTGAAGGCAATAACCTCTTCGAGGGGGGATTCCTCGGGCTCGACAACATCACCGTCGTCGACCGGAGCACGGGTTGCGCCGACGGTTCGCGGCTCGAGCAGTCGGATGCCACGGGCTGGATGGGGATGTTCTGCCTCGTCCTGATGCGAATCGCTCTCGAGCTGGCCAAGCAGGACAGTGTCTACGAAGCCCTTGCGACCAAGTTCTTTCAGCACTACACCTACGTCGCCGCAGCCATGAAGAACATGGGCAACCGCGAGTATCAGCTTTGGGATGAGGTCGACGGCTTCTTCTATGACGTACTGCTCTACCCCGACGGCCGCTACCACAAGTTCCGCGTTCGCTCGCTGGTCGGTTTGATCCCCTTGTTCGCGGTCGAGCGGCTGGAAATGAAGTGGATCGAGCCCTTCAAGGAATTCCGGGCCAACTTTGAGTGGTTCATGAAGAACCGGCCCAAGCAGGTGCAGGGCGTCGTTCAAACGGTCGAGCGCAACGGCGAAGTCACGCACGTCCTGACGATTCTGAATCAGCAGCAGATTTTTCGCCTGACTCAGCGGATCTTCGACTCCGAAGAGTTCTTCTCCGACTACGGAATTCGCAGCCTCTCCCGAGCGCACCTCGCCCACCCGTTCGAGTTCAACGGCACCCAGGTCGGCTACGAGCCCGCCGAGTCGCACGTGAAGCTGAAAGGTGGGAATTCCAACTGGCGGGGGCCAATCTGGTTCCCAACCTGCTTCCTGCTGATCGAGTCTCTCCGCAAGCTCGGCACGGCATACGGCGACTCGCTCGGCGTCCCCGCCTGCGGCGATACCGACGCCCCGATCCCCTTCCAGGTCGCCGCCAAGCTCGTCGCCGACCGCCTCGTCCGCATCTTCACCCGCGACCGCGACGGCCGCCGCCCGGTGTACGGCGGCACGCAGATTTTCCAGAACGACCCCCACTGGCGCGATGAGATCCTGTTTTACGAGTACTTCCACGGCGACAACGGCGCAGGGCTGGGGGCCTCGCACCAGACGGGATGGACGGCGCTCGTGGCGAACCTGATTGATGAGTGGCGACGGTGAGGGGAATTGACCCCGGCAGAGCGCTCCGGTACGGCCGAAGCCAACGAAAAGCCCGCGCCGCGAGGTGGAAACATATAACTCCCCCACTTGGGAAGGGGGGGTTGGGGGGGGTGGGGAGTGGCCTCGGCTATTAGCTCAGCGCCACGGACATCGTGATGGATTGCCGTTATGACCTGCATACAAATGGGGACCGCAACGGTCGAAAGCCGTTGGCTGCGGACGGAGGCCAATACCCACCCCCCCCTAACCCCCCCCTTCCCAAGGGGGGGAGTTATATGCTCGCATATGCGAAGCAGATGACGGCGCCACAGCGCAAGCCCTTTATTCGAGCCACGACAGCGGATACGCCGCGTCATCACACTCCCGCGCCTGCCCGGTCAATTGAAGCGGCCGGACCGTGTCCATCATCACGGCCAGTTCGTCCGTCCTCGTCTGCGTCCGACTTGCCGCAATCGTCCCGGGATGCGGCCCGTGGGGAATGCCGCGCGGGTGGAGCGTGATCGAACTCTCCTCCACGCCCCGCCGACTGCCGAAGCGGCCTCGGACGTAATAGAGCACCTCGTCGGCCTCGATGTTGGAGTGCGCGTAAGGAACCTTGATCGCCTCGGGATGCGTATCGAGCATCCGGGGCGCAAACGTGCAAATCACGAAGCCGGGGGCGTCGAACGTTTGTTGCACGGGGGGAGGCTGGTGGACGGTTCCCGTGATGGGCTCAAAGTCATCGGCATTGAACGTATAAGGGTAGACCATCCCGTCCCAACCGACGACGTCGAACGGATGCTGGGCCAGCGTGTAGCGCGTCAGCCGGTGGCGATCCTTGATTAGCAACGTCGTTTCCTCGTCCCGGTCGACCGTATTGAGTTCAGACGGGCCGTGCAGGTCGCGTTCGGAATAGGGTGCGCCCAGCCGGAGCTGGCCATCCGGATTGAGATAGCGCGCGGGAATCTCCAGGTTGCCCGAGGATTCGAATACGAGGAGATCCGGTTCACTGCCGCTCGCGAACTCGAGCCTGTACGTTGTGCTCCGAGGAACCACAACGTAATCGAACGCGCGAAACGCGAGCACACCGAACATCGAGTGGAGCGTCCCTTCCCCTCGGTGCACAAAGAGAACCTCGTCCGCGGCCGCGTTTCGAAAGAGCTCGCTTTGAACCGCGGAGGGACGGCAGCGGCTGAGGATCACGTCATCGTTGAACAGCAGAGGCACCCGCCCGCTCACCGGATCGCCCGCGCGAGGAAACGCTCCCGTCTTGAGATGATGATGTCTCAGAACGGGCTCATCCCACGGTTCATACAAGATTTCGCCCGCCGGTTCCACCTTGACTACCCTGGTGGGCGGACGAAGGTGATAGAGAATGCTGTACGATCGGCCAAACCCTGCGGTGGTGACGACCTCTTCGTAGAAGATCCCCTCCCCGCGGTAGCCTGGATCGGTGCGGTGTGCAATGTGCCGCTTTCGAGGGATCGAGCCGTGTTTCAGATAAGGCGGCATGGCGCCGACGTCCTTGAGAATCAGCGAGCGACAACACGATTGCGCAGCGTGCCGAGCCGCTCGATCGACAGTTCCACCACATCGCCGGGCTTCAACCAGCCGCCGACGGCGTCCGGCGTGAGCTCGAGGATGCATCCCGTACCCACGGTCCCGGAACCGAGGACGTCGCCCGGCTGAAGCCGCGTGTCGCGACTCGCGTGCGCGATGAGCTGCGGCCAGGTCCAGTGCATCGTTGACGCGTCGCCTCGTGAGTAGACCTTACCGTTGACCGAGGCGGACATGGCAAGTTGCAAGCGGCCGTCGTGGTAGCGGTCACTCAACTCGTCGAAGCTTACGAGCTCGGGGCCGAGGGAGGTCGCGAAGTCCTTCCCCTTGGCCGGCCCCAGGCCGACGGCCATCTCCTTGCGCTGGAGGTCGCGGGCACTCCAGTCGTTCATGATGGTAAATCCGGCCACGTACTCCATGGCACGATCGTCGGCCGGGATGTCGGACCCTTCCCGGCCGATGACACAGGCAAGCTCCAGCTCATAGTCCAGGGCCTGGCTCGTCGGCGGGCCGGCCACGGGGTCGTCGTGACCGATGACCCCGGCCGGGTTGGAGAAGTAAAAGACGGGGATCTCGTACCATTCCGGGACCATGTCCAGCCCCCGAAGGCGCCGGCACGTCTTGACATGCTGCTCAAACGCATAGAAGTCGCGAAGGCTTGCGACCCTGGGGACCGGTCCACGCATGGAATACCCCGTCTTTCACTCAGAGTCTGTCCCGGAAGTGGAGCGGATCCGGAAAAGGGGGACTGGCTCCGAGTCTTCGAGGTGCCTGTCCCCCTTTTCCGGCCTGGAAAATGGGGACAGCCACCGTCCGAAGACGGCCGGAGCCAGTCCCCATATCCACGCTCCCGGGACTTCTGGGACAGACTCTCACTCGACGACGAAACAACCTGCCCCACTCGCCTGGGGGTCGAAGCTAAACTCGACCACCGCAGTTCGGCCCGTCGACCGCTGGGTCACATGGACCTCCACCGTCTCTTCGAGGCAATACTCGGGGGGGCAAAGGGCCAGCATCATCATGCAAGGGCCATTGACCTCAACCCACTGGTGCAGTGCAATTGGCGAGCCATTCCGCACGCTGAAGGCCGGCGACTCGGAGCGAGACATGTCGAAAAGCGCCGCATCCCAGTCCGCGCCGTAACCGGTCAAGTGAAACGCGTACACGTCCGGGCCCGAGCCGACGACGAACATGGCCATGTTCGTCCGGCCCGGATAGATCCGCAGCGCCTGGGCCAGGTGCCGTTCGACCGCACGCGTGCCGATAAACACATTCAGGTTGCCGGCAAAATGCGGGTTCCCTCGGCCCAGCAGGTCGAAAAGGTCGGCCGGCAGCACCGGGTTCGACGCCCCGGAGCGGACGAGCCGGGAGAGCAGCGGGCTTCGCGCCCAGGAACTCTCCCTCGATGGCTCTCGGTCCGCGGCGCCCAATGCGGTCAAGAGCCGGCGGGGAGGGACGCGATCCGGAGGTCCGAGCGCCGCAGTGCGTGGGCGAATGACGTCCGTTCGCAACACGGCCGAGCCGCCCGGCTCAATCCCCGGTACCCTCAACAACGTCAGCGGTTGCCAGCTCACGAACGCCCCCAGGGGCGCGGCATCGATGAGCGCCAGCGTCGGCTCGGAACGTTCGTCCCCTTCGTTCCGAACCGTGATCTCGATTCGGACTCGACCTGGGGCAATATCGCGGAAGTGAATATCCTCTCGGCCGAAATACAGCGTCGCGTTGCTTTCGGGGGCGCAAGGTCTCCTTACGTCCTGGTGACCCACCTCCTGCAGGAGTGTGGTCATGGCCCGATCTCCTTTGAGAGGAACCAACCGTCTCGATTCCAAAGAACAGCGCCTGGATTGTAACCGTCCCGTTGGCGACCGCAATCACCATCCGAATCTGCGCAGTCAACATCCTTCGTGCGCCCCTCGCGCCGTTTCCGATTGCGCCTCGCGCGTCGCGTTCCATAGCCTCTTACACTAACCCGAATCGCGAGCGAGGAAATCATATTTTTATCCCTCGCTCGCGCTTCGGGTTAGTGTAAATCCTTCCCCGCTTAGTTTGGGGCGGAGCCTCAGCGAGTCCGATTGATGGTAGTCGCACTATCATTCCTCGCAGTCGGTCGAATGGGCGCATTGCGAATCGCGCACGTACGCCTATAGCGTGCCCCGACACGCTTGCTCGCGCTCGATCGCCTCGAAGAGCGCCTTGAAATTTCCCTTGCCAAAACTGCGCGACCCGTGACGCTCGATCACCTCGAAGAACAGCGTTGGACGATCTTCCACGGGCTTGGTGAAGACCTGGAGTAAGTACCCTTCATCATCCCGATCGACCAGGATCCCCAGTTCCGACAGGTCGTGAATGTCCTCGGGGATGGACCCGACCCGGTTCGGGAGCATCTCGTAATACGCCGGCGGGACCCGCAGAAACGACACATCGTTGTCGCGCATGGTGCGGACGGTCGACACGATATCGTCGGTCGTCAAGGCGATGTGCTGAACGCCAGGCCCCCCGTAGAACTGCAAGAACTCTTCAATTTGCGACCGCCGGCGTCCCCGCGCCGGTTCATTGATCGGAAACTTGATGCGCCCCTGCCCGTCCTGCACGACCTTCGACATCAACGCGGTGTACTCGGTGCTGATATCCTTGTCGTCGAAGTGGGCCAGGAGGGAAAAACCCATGACCTCCTCATAAAAATGCACCCACTCCTGCATCGCCCCTTCCTGGACATTGGCAACGATGTGGTCGATCGCCGTCAAACCCACAGGGTGCGACGTGCGAGAGCTATAGCGGCCGGGAGCGAGAGGCTGGTAGCCCGGGGCGAACACGCCTCGGTAACGATCGCGGTTGATGAACGTATGGGTGGTGTCGCCGTACGCGCGAATAGACGCACTGGTGAAGACGCCGTACTCGTCCTCGGTCTCTTTGGGGAGTGAGGCGATATTCGCGCCTCTCGCCACGCAATGATTGAAACACGCGGCCACATCATCCACTTCGAGCGCGATATCCTGGACCCCGTCTCCATGCTTCGCGAGCCGCGCGTTATCGGGATGATCGCCGCGCAATGGCGACGCGAGCACGAAGACAATGTCCCCTTGCTTGAGAACATACCCTGCCTCTTGACGCTCGCGGGTCTCCAGACCCGCGTAGGCAACTACATCGAAGCCGAACGCATTACGATAAAAATAGGCCGACTGGCGCGCATTGCCGACCACGAAGCGCACGTGGTCGATGCGGCGTACCGGGAACTCTTGGGGAAACATCGCCGGATTCCTCGACAATGCCTGTTACGTCGAACACAGAATGACGGCCATGATCTGCTGGGAGATGGTCGTTGTATCGAATCACGATTGCGTTGCGCACGACGGGTCGGCCCGGTGCTCACAGTCGCTCACCTCAAAAGCGCGAAACAAATAACTCCCCCCCTTGGGAAGGGGGGGTAGGGGGGGTGGGGAATAGCCACGGCCATCGGTTCAATGCGTACGAACGGCCGTAGAAACCTAAGTTTCCGGGGAAACGACGGAACTGTGACGATTAAAGGCCACCGGGCATGAACGGAGGCCAATGCCCACCCCCCCTAACCCCCCCTTCCCAAGGGGGGGAGTTATATGTCGTCCACGTTTAAGCAAAAGTATCTCTCATGGCCATAGCGTGGACCCCAGAACGTGCGACGTCCCAACGCCAACCGCTCTATCGCCGATACCGCCTCCCCGCTTCCAGCCCGTCCCAGAAGACGGCGATGGCATCGAGCACTTCCTGGCCGCCCTGGAAGAACCGCTCCCGGTCGAACCCCGGGCTGAAGTACACGTCTTCCAGCTCCTCCATGGTGTGCCCCGCATGCTGCGCCTCGACCCGGTTGTGCCAGGTGAAGAACGCGATGCGCAAGTGCGGATGCCGATCCTTCTGAATGGCGAGCAGCCCGTCCTCCAACTCCTGCCAGAACCCCGCCGCGGCCCAGTTCTCAACGGCGAAGCTTGCCCCTTCGGCGATCCAGGGATCCTCGTGACCGTAGAGACGCTGGAGCTCGTCGCAGAAATGGAGCGTCGACGGCCAACCGTGGTGCCGCTTGCCCATCTCATTGAATCCGAGCCCTAGACCCTCGCCCACGGCGAGGAGCCACTCAAAATGCGCCGCGCGGAAGCGGAAGGTCCCGCCGTCGACGGTCCCCTCCGTGCTCACCAGCTCGGGATCCCCTTCGCGGTCCATCTGATCTGATGACGCGACGACTCGCGGTGCACTTGCCCCATTCTGTCGGCGATAGATTACGCCGAGCTCGTTCATCAGGATCTCTTTGGCCGACCTGGCCTGTGCAAGCGTCGGCGCATTGATGACCCGCAAGAGGGCAGCCACCAGAAACTGATTGGAGAAGACCGAAAACTGCTGCACGAACCGGCGCAACTCGTTGTCGTTCGCCTTTCCTTCCTGGAACCAGCTCGTATACGGGTTCTCCAGGATGATGCGGTGATGCAGAAGGTCGTGATCGACGTCGTGAAGAAACGACTCGAACCCTTCGACCTGTTCCTCCGTCAGCGCCCCGCTCTCGAGACGCTCCCGGATTCGCGTGGAGAGGCAGAGCGGCTCCACGGCATGAACGGTGGACATGGGAGGCTCCTTGTGTCGGCGAGGAGAATGAAAGACTTGGGCCTCTAATGGGAATTGTACGGAGCGGGACGTCTCGAAAATCAAGTGTTCCATCGTGCGCTGGCATTTTTCAACGACTCTTCACGCGGTCATCACTCCGACCGGGCGAACAACGACACGATCCGATGCCGTCCGTCAACCGTTGCACCGCGTATCGCCGGAAGGTGAGACTCTTTCCGAGCCAGCCCTGGTCGGCGGACAAGTCTTTGGGTCCTACGAGCATCGAGTGTGACGAGCTTTCCCGCGTGGCGGCCCGCAATGATCCACCGACTCGAAGTCTCGCCGGTGGATCAAGGCTGGCTCCGACGGGTCCCCTCGCGTGGGGTCGCACTCCGCGCATTCTCAAGGTCATCAAGAGATGGGAGTTATATTCCGGGTGCCAATCTCCATTGTCGCATCAACGACGAACGACTAGAATCCGGCATTCTAAGGACGGAAACGGCCTCCATGGATGGCTCATCATGACACCCAAGAAGTATGCCTTCATCGATGCCCTGCGCGGGATTGCGTTCCTCGGCGTCTTGGCTTGCCACGTCAGCTTCAAGAGCAAAGGGCTCGACGAACGAGTCCTGGCCCTGCTCGCCAACTGCGACAAAGGCGTACAGCTCTTTTTCATCCTGAGTGCGTTGACACTCTTTCTGTCGCTCGACAGCCGAAAAGACGAGTCGTCCCGCCCGGAGTTGAACTTCTTTCTCCGGCGGTTCTTTCGAATCGCCCCGCTGTTTTACTTTGGAATCCTCTTTTACGGCATCGTGGCTTCGAGCGTTCGGGTCGGCGCAAGTGCCACGACGCTGTCGGGGATGATCGCGACGCTACTCTTTATCCACGGCTGGAGTCCTTACTGGATCAATCATATCGTGCCGGGCGGATGGTCAATCGCCGTGGAGATGACGTTCTACCTGTTCGTGCCCCGGCTCTACCGCGCGTTGAACAGCCTCAAGCGCTCAATTGTGTTCGCGATCGTAGCGTGCGGACTCGCCGTTGGGATTCATTACGTGGGCGAATACGCTCTGGCACAAACGTCGATGGCCCCCATCGTTCGCAGGTCGTTCTTGCGCTGGTGGCTGCCGAATCAGCTCCCTGCGTTCGCGTTAGGATTCGTCCTCTATCATGTGCTCCGACGGCGGACCGACCAGGGCGACACGTCGAACTTCGCGCGTGCGATCTGTGGGACGGTCATCGCGGCGTGTGCGTTCGTAGGTCTAACCCTCACCGGCGTCGATGATATGAGCCTGCTCGAGATTCCGCTGTTTGGCGCCGTCTTGTGCCTGTTCGCATACTCGCTGGCCTTGTTCCCGTTGCGGGCGTTCGTAAACCCGCTTGTGTGTCACCTCGGCAAAGTTAGTTTTAGTTGCTACATCGTCCACTTCGCAGTCCTCAGAACCGTCGACCGGCTTCTGCCGAGCCTGGGCCGGCCGGAAATCCGCTTCGTCGCCCTGTCAGGCCTCGCCCTCGCCGGTACGGCAGCGGCCGCTACTCTGACGTATCACCTCATCGAAGTCCCCGGCCAGGCGCTCGGCCGGCGCGTTATCACCGGGTTGGAGCGACAGACCAACAGAACCCGCGCCGGAGTGGCTTACGGGACTTTGAGCCACGGGGCGTGAGGGTGATCAGCATGGACGGTCCCGTTGCACCGCGCGTTGACGTCGCCGAGGTAGTTGCTGCTCGATTTGACAAACTCGGAGTCAACGAGAAAACCGCTCGAGCAAGCGCTCCACGGATTTGCGGTCGGTCGGGGCGACGAGCGCGTTAGGTATCGTTTGAGCAACCACGCCGTCCATCCCGAACCGGACTATTCACGGTGCACTCCCAGCCGTTCGAACGCGCTCGGCACCCGCGACGACACAGCGGCAATCGGGGCATGGGCTGTAGCTCCGGCGGGTCCAACGAGGGCCAGAAAATCGCCGCCGAAACGCGGACCGAAGGGGGTGAGGCGACCGTGGAACGAACCGTTGAGAGGATTACCGGCCACGTCAACCACACCCGCCGAGCGCAGTAGAACGAGGATCGGTGCTCGACGGAACGCCCGGCCAACCGGAATCGTGACCGTGGCCGTCTGGGAATTTGGCCCACTCCCCGGCGCGACGGCGACCGCATTCGGGCGGGCGAAGACCGGGCGTGCAGTCGGCCTGGCGAGGCCGTAGAACGCAACATTGGCGAGCGCGGCGAGGTTCAGGCCAGCCCCCGCGTCGGTGATGCCGATGTTCAGAGTGCCCAACACCCGGTTGTAAGAGGCACGCGTGACGCAAGGACCCGTCGTATCGATGACGAGTGGGCCGTGCTGGGCGTTCGGTAAAAGCTGCGTCATCGCCGTGCTTTTTCCCGCATTGTCGGTCGCCCAGGCCAGGACCGTATCATTCCCGTCGGCAAGCGGCACGGTCGGGATGATGCTCCAGGCGCCTTGCGCATCGGCCGTGACCGTGCCGACGAGCGTTTCCAGGTTGGTGCCCACCGGCACGACGTAGAGCCGAACCGTCGCGAGCGGTTCCGTCGTGCCGACGAATCGGGGCTGAGCGTCGTTCGTGATCCCGTCGGTCTGCGACATCCCGGTGTCACTGGCCGGATCAAGCTTTCCCGCGAGCGTGATCGGCACGTCGGTCACGAGCGCTTGCGTCGTTGCCTCGACCTTCGCGCCTCCAACGGGGTCGACGATGGTCGTCGTGATGGTAAAGTGACCCACTCCGCCGTTCGTGCCGGCATCGGCGTAGATGTGCTCTCCTGTCACGACGAAGGGCGCGCTCCCCGAGGGTCCCGGGCTGATCATGGCGGTATGGTCCTGCGGCGAACCGTCGCCCCAGTCGATCGTGACCCAGTAAGCGGCTAAGAGCGCTCCACCAGGATTTTCGCCCGCGTCCCTAAACGAGGCAACGACGCCTTGAAACGCCGACCCTTCAGTCGTCTTTACGATTGGGCCGCCGGACGACGTGAGCGGGGCATCGTTGACGACCAGAGGCGCGCTCCCGCTGTATACCGCTTTCGTGAGACCGCTCGAGGTGAAGTCGGCATCCGTCACGCTCACCGAGAGTACGAAACGCCCCGGCGACGCGAAGAAAAGGCTCGGGGCGAGAATCGTGTAAACTTTCGAGTTCTGAGTTTGTTCGATATAAGGTTGCCCGCCGACATAGCCGCCCTGCGAGCCGGTCGCCACCGAGAGATCGCTGATGGAAAAGTCGATTCCGGCTGAGAACGTCGCAATCGGAACGTCGTATCGTGTCGTTCCCTCGACTCCGGGTAGCGGCATCACGGAAAGGGTGAGGGACTGCGTCGCGACGTTGATGGGTATCGACACCTGGACCGCCGCAAACTGCGACGTGATCAGAGTGCCGTTGATGCTTGTGTTCGGCGTGGGGTCCTTGTGCTGAATGGTCACGCCGACCGTGTACGCCCCCTCCTCATCGAAGACGAGCGAGCCGATGACGTGGAAGAGATTCGGATCGTTCGCGTCCGGGACGATGTCGATGGGCGCGGAGTACAGCCCGTACGCATCGATCGTGGCGGTGAAGTCGCTCGCGCTGACTCCGGGTTCCGCGCAGGTGAACGACGCGATCACCACATTGGACAGGGGCTGCCCTTCGTTGATATCCGGAAGCGACCCCGATACGGGGACCACCGGGAACGGGTCCGCGTGCGTAACGTTGATTTGTGAGAAGCCACCGGCGTCCACCGACCCCGAGCCTGGACTGGAAATGAGGATGCCGTTGGCCCCATTCGGTCCGCCCGGCGAATCCGCGGTTTCTGTCGCCGTCACGCCCGTGGTGACATAATCGAGGACGGCGGCAAACGAATTCACGGGATTTGATTCGGCTTGATCCAACACATTCGAGAGCACCGCCGTTGCGCCGACGGGGATGCCCGCGGCCGTTGCGTCGAAACTCTGAGTGTCGCTCGGCGAGAACGGGTTCGAACTCGCCTGAAAGAAGACGCCAGGCGGGATCGCAATCACGTTCGTGCTGAACGGTCCTCCTCCACTGTCGACGACGAGCGAGGCCAACCCGGCGGCGGCCGCCGGCATATCCACCGATGTCTCATTTTGGTAGAGCGGCTGTTCGTCGGTTGGAGACCGCGTCGAAACTGAAAGGTTTGTCTTGTTCGCAACGTTCACGGTCGCGATGACACGCAGCGGCGCGGTGCTCCTACTGATCGCCGCAGTCTGCACACCGTCGACAATCGGACCGTCGACCACGCCACTGGTCGCGTAGAGGTAGCCCAAGGCAGTGAAACTACAATCGACCGCCGATACCGTGTCATTCAGCACCGGATAGCCCGCTGGAGCCCCTGCGTAATTATCAAAAAAACTCATCGAAAAGCCTGGGGTTCCGCCTGCGAAAGAGACTGAGCCTTCGCTCATCGTTTCGTCCTGGAATGGTCCGGCCGGCGGAGTGCCCCGAAGGTTGACGGTTCCGTAGTTTCCGTCATACCAGGCCGGGTCCATAATTGTCGTCTGGGCGGAGCCCGCACCGGAGGGCAAGGGGTTGCCTCCACTGAAGTCGACGGTGACTTGTGGATCATCGATCGTCAGCGCGTCGATGGTTCCCAACGCACTGCGGATCGTTCCGCCGCCGGCAAGTCCGGACAGGGTCGTAACACCGGCGACGACATTCGCGAGGAGTCCTTGACCCCCGCCCGGATCACTGACCGTCAGGCCGAGGTTCCCTGCGCTCGAGAGGTTCAACGTTCCATCAATGCCGCCCGGGTCACTCTGGGACATGACCGCAACGGCATCTGTGCCCGTCTGGGTGTTGATATTCAGGACGCTCGTGTGTTCCAGCGCCAGCACATTTACGGTGTCGTTGCCTGCGCCTGCGTCGAGATCCGTGGTGACGCCCGGAACAGTCCCCGCGATCGTGAACGTGTTGCCTCCTGCTCCGCCGAGAACCGTGAGTGCACCGAGGACCGTCGGAGCGAACGCAATAGCGGCGGGCGCCAGGCCGGACACGTCGTGGTCGGTCAACGTCACGGCGGACTGCCCTGTGACATCGGCCGAGTCGTCGATGGTGAGGTCCGTGAGGCCCCCCACATTCGTAATGGAGAGGGCGCCGTCGATCCCCTGAACACCCCCGGGGGTTGGCGCGTTGGCGGAGGTGCCAACGACCACGGTATCGGGCACGGAGAGCGATCCCTGGGAATTCGTTACCGTGGTCGGGACGGAGGTGGACAGAACATGAAACGTCGCGCCCGGCCCATTCCCATCCAGCGTAACGGACGCGACGGACCCCGTGATCGTCACGACGTGGCTGCCGCTCCCCTCGACAACACCCGGGCCTGCGGCGAGCGCCACGGTGATGGCATTGCCGGTGTCCGAGATCGTGGTAACACCGGTCTCCGCCGAGAAATCGACCACGTCGCCCGCGTTCGGGGCTGACTCGAAGACCAGAGCGCCGGCCGAGTCATAGGTGAGGTTGGCGTTGAGCAAGATGCGGTCTTCGAGCGGTTCGAGACCGGCGCTCCAGCGCATTCTGCGTCGGTGGTCCGAGCGTCGCGACCATTGATTTGCTGTCCACATCAGTGTCGGTACGGCGGATGGATTTCGACGGGCAGCCGAGGTCCGCGCCCGCTCCTCGATGTTGCCTCGCGGAAATCTGCCGCGCTCTCCGAATTCACACGGCTTAGAGTGGAGAGCGTAACGATCTCCATGCAAGTAAGTCAATGCGCGGGTGGCTCTCGCCGGCGATGGGTACGACGGTGCACCAGAGAAGCACGTCTCTTGAATGATTCTGGCCCGATAATCTCGCTGCTTTTAGGGGTACCCAGGACCCGCCAAATGGGGCCGGTGAATCGTATCTTGCGGGGCCATGGCGTCAGACCTAATTGTTCGTTTTTCCGGTGCATCGGAAAAACGAACAACTAGAGCGCCCAACGTTTGGATTGCGCACAAGCGGTGTGCCGGATCGCATCCGGTGCGCGAAGCCAAGTCAGCTCGGATGAAGCGCGGTTTACGTTGCGGTGTTTCGAGCCCGACAGGGCTCCTTGGAGTGCGGTGGCTTGCTACCGCTTTCGAACGGCCCTTGTGGCTCGAAAGCGGTAGCAAGCCACCGCACTCCAAAGCCTGCGGCCTCCGTCGACCATTCAAAACCACGATGAAGACAGCACGCCTGGTGGGCGGCTCGGGTCGCCTTGACCTGCCGAACCCCGTGCGCAATCCAACCGTTCGGCGCTCTAGGTCTGACCCCCGCGCCGTCCCTGACCCCCGCGCCGTCCGGCCGCGTGGGAATGCGGACCACCGCCCAGACGTGCTCTTCGCCCTGGTGCGAGCGGATGAGCATCGAGACCAGCTTGGTCGCGTCCAGCCGGGGGGATTTGGCGCGACGCTTGCGGCGATTGACTTCGATCGATGCCGAGTCGACGACTCGGTTATCGCTCCCCTCATGGATCAGAAAGCGATGGAGCCAGAAGCCGTCCCGGCCGGCTTCGTAACAGGAGATCACCGGGGCGTCCGGCGGCAGGCCGAACCGCTCCTTGGCCTTCTTGATCTCGAGGAGGAGTTCGACATAGTTACCGGCGGCCAGCGAGCGGAGCCGGGGTTTCTGCGCGGCTCCTGTGGTGAAGGCCAGCTCCCAGGAGTTCCGGCCCAGCTCCAAGGCCAGGTAGAGTACGAGTCTGGTCGCTGTGGTAGAATGGCCGTCGTGAGTCGCTGACATGGGAATGTCCCTCCAAAGGGATGCTGATAGCCACATATTCAGCTTACCTTCAGCGACTCACTCTCTGCTATCCTCCTTCATGGTATCTGACCCCAGCGCCCAGCGCCTTGGCCAGGTTCTTCTCCTGGCCAGGTTCTTCTGGGTTGCCACTCGTATTCCCCGGCCGCGTGCCGAAGGGCGTCTAAGCACGCTATCGTCCGACGCAACTGAGCCATGATCATTCCCAGAATCTATGTCTTGATTTCGCTTAAAGCCCAAGGAAGATTCGTCGTAAAAATGAGCCCGACAGCCGCACAATCGGTCGCAACGTCCAAGTGCGGAGTCACTCCCGGGGCACAATAATCATCCGTGTTTGATGTGCAGAATACCAGTTTCCTCGTGAACCCATTTCCTCTTGCCTGCCGACAAACCTCCAGGCATTCTTCAAAAATCGTGCAATCCTTCAATTCACCGCCTTTTCGACAAGGCCGACGTCGAGTTACGGCTACGCGTTCATATGCCCTTGCCATCGTGTCATTCGCCCTGTCCAAGACAAGTGAAGCAGCGAGCAAATTCGCTGACAGGGCATGGAGCTGAGCAGCGAGGCCACTGCTTGGATACTCCGGATGGGCGAAGGTGATAGGCAAGTTCAGGTGACTGCAGAGATCATGAAAGTGTGCTGCCTGCGCCTGCATCTTGTCCAGGTGGGTGGTGACCAGATCGAGGACTTCTTGCTGGTGGTCGTTCCATTCCCCTGGAACGAACGACCCAACGACGAAATTGCATCGGGAAGCCGTCGCTAGTTCGAGCAGTTCAGTCGCGGACTCTACGCACCGAACAAGACCGCGCGCGGGAGCACGGATCACGTCCAGGATGCTGCACGTGTCCAAGAACAGCACCGGCATCCCGCTCGCCGACACCTGAGTAGCGGCGTCGGCGATACTCATGCTCAACTCCCAACCCTCTCACCGTGTGCGAGGAGGCCGCGGGCGAATTCGTATTCGATGGCAAGTTCCTCTGACCTCTCGGCACTCCAACCCGCTTCCTCGGTCAGCCATCTCGCCAATGTTGAGGCGTCGAAATCCGAGTCGGCTTCGTGTACCGCCATGATGAAGTCATACCACCGCTCGCGATCCATCGGATGGGCCGAACCGGTTGACTTGTTTGCAAAACTACTGAACAGGCGCAGCTTCTCGACGGCATGCGGAGGCAACCAGTGATCCAAACCTACCTGCGGCTCTGTCAACTCCGCCGTCACCCCATGCTTTCGTGCTGCTGGCTCGACAAACCGCCGAAAGAATTCCTCCGCAATGAAGTTGTATTCCTCGTATGTAAGCATGTGCTTGTCGCGAGGGACGATGTTCCCCACGGTCAGAAGATCGGGCTCTCCTCCGAAGAGAAAAACCAGAGCGGCTTGTCGTCTGCCATCCGTTGTGCATGCGAAACAATAGATTCTCCGATGATCGCCCAGCGAATCCGCCCGAATTCGGCTTTCGGCATCAGTTTCGCGACTCCAGCCATCTGAAAGAGACTGGCAGATTTCTTCCGCAGCGGCATCGAGCGATGAGGGCTCGCCGCGGATGGACAATTCTCTGAAGACCTTCATGTGTTCCGCTCCTTTTCTTCAAGCCGCCTCCAGTCATTATAACCCGCCACCCGCATTCAAGGTCCAGCAGCATTTTCCCAGCAGCGCCGTCTTCCCAGATATCGTTTGCGCTTCACAAGATTTCGCGTTACTCCTTGAAGAAATGCCCGGGGCCAGTCCCTACCGCTTAGGCGGTGCTGCCGACTGATAGGCGCGGGGGCGAACAGACCGAATCTGGCCGCGCACTTATATATACGGATTTTGCGTCAACTTGGACAGCATCGACCTCGATCGAGAACCAATGGACGGGTATCGGTCCCGATCGCAGATCGGGTTCATCGGATGCGGCGCATTTGGCCGCTACGACTCGGAGCCAGTGCAGCACGCGACGGTACGCCAAATGGGCGAGAACGCGCATTGCAGCTCGGGGTTCGCCGCCACAGAACGGAGCGCCAGCGATGCGCCTGCTCGAACGGCACTTTCGGCCAACTCGGCGCAGCGAATCGGCGTCGGAATCCCCCTCGTCTCTCGCTGAAGCCACGTATTGCAAGTCCTGGAGTCTCGTGGAGTCGCCGCGCTCCCCCTTTCGCGTTCAAGGATGGTTCGAACGCAGAAGGGCTAGAAGGGCCGCTCGAAACCAGGAACGTCTTGGTCGGATGTCGAGGGGTGTCACGAAAGCGGGAGCAAGCTCCGCGCACTTCAAAGCCTTCGCACGAGCGGCTTCCGGTGCGAGAAGGAAACGGCCTGGCCACAACCGACTCGCCAACTGGACAGCCGTGCGTCGCCGCAGTCATCGGCTCGTATTTCCCGTGCGCTTTCCCTTCTTTTTCCACTGTGTTCGGCCCACATGGGAAAAATCCGTTCAGCGATCCAGATTATACTGGACAAACGAATCGTATCCCGTACAATGGGCGTTGACTGGACGCCAAATCCTATTTATGCCGGGAGGGCCACGTTCCCCACTTGAGCGGGGGCAATTGCATGTCGCCGGTGAGGGTGTTGGACGCGCAGGCAGGGCACAAAGAATTTGCCGAAGAGCTGGAGCGGCGGTCGTCCGAGGTGGTGTTCGTCACGGCTGACGCGGGAGGCGCGGAGGCGCTGCGGGGCTGGGGATTGCTGGCGCTGGCGAGGCCGAGCGCTTGGGACGGAGAAACACTCGGGCTCCTGGCGCGACGCGATGTTGCCGTGATCGTCCACGGTCCAAAGGCGAACCCGGAGCAAGCCAAGCGCGACGCCGAGGCGCTGGCGGGCGCGGTCCGACGGGTGGGTGTGCTGGTGCCGCGCGAGTCGCCGCAGCACGCGCCGACGCGCGACCTTGGGGAGTACGTAAGGCGGCAGCGGACCATCGGGCTGGGCTCGCAGGTGCTGCTGATGGAGGCGCAGGCGAACCTGCGCGGGCAGGTGCCGCGGGTCGAACCGGAAGAGGTGCAAGACGAGTGGCCGCCGTTGCGGCTGGGAGAGCGGCCGCTGGTTGAGCCGTTCCCGCTCGACGTGCTGCCGGACACGGTGGCGGAATTCGTCGCCGCGGTGGCCCGCGATGCGGGTGCGCCGGTCGACTCCGCGGCGGTCCCCGCGCTCGTCGCGGCCGGGGCGGCGATCGGCGGGAACGCGGCGCTCGCGATGAAGCCGGGCCACTGTGTGTACGGAACGCTGCACGCGCTGAACGTGGGCGAGCCGTCCGACGGCGGCTCGCGGGCCATGTATGCGGCGATCCAGGCACTCCGCGAGCTCGGTGGGGTGCCGGTTGCGACCGAGCAGGATCTCGTCCGCTGGCTCGATAACCCTGGGCGCGGGCTGCTGGTCGCGCGCGAAGACGCGACGACGTGGCTCTCGGACCTGAGCGCTCCGCGGAAGCGTGAGGGAGAGCCGTCCGCCGACCTCTGGCACCATGCCCTCCGCGGCGTGCCCGGCGGGGCGAGAAAGACGCCGTTGCTGTCGTTCTGTGGCAGCGTGGCGCCCGAGGTGCTCGGCCAGTTCGGCCGAGGCCCGGGGCGAGGGCGTCTCGGCGGGTCGCGGGGAAGCGAGCTGCTCGATCACATGCTCGTCGTGCTGCCGGACCCCGTTCCCACGGCGTACTGGTCGGACGAAAGCGTCCCCAAAGCAACGACCGACGCCTGGTTTGCCGCGCTGAAATGGCTCAGGCTGCACCAACCGGCGGGGCCGCCCGGCGACGGGCTCCGGTGCGAGCTCATCGCGTTCACGGAGGACGCCAAGGCGGCGTGGGTTGCCTGGTACAACGCGCGCACCGATGAGTTCAATGCGCCCGGCTGCGACCCGTTGCAGCGCGCGGCCGAGTGCCAGCTCCGGGACATCACCGCGCGGTTGGCGCTGATCGTTCATTTGCTGGACGTCGCGTTCGACCGCGCGCGCAAACCGGGCGATCCGTTGCCGCCGCTGGGGGTCGAGTCGTTACGCAAGGGTTTGCGGCTGTGGTCGTACTTCCGCGCGCAGCAGCGTCGCGTGCGCTGGGAGATCGGGGGAGGGACGCGCGAGCCGGTGGCCGGGGCGATCGTCGACTGGATCCGGCGGACAGGGCGGACGCACTTTTCGGTCAGCGAGCTGACCGACGCTCTGCGCTGGCTCCGCGCGAGGCCGGACGAGCCTGAGTCGGCGCTCGAGGCGCTCGAAGCCTATCATGCCATCCGGCGCCGGGCGGACGCGCCACGCCCGGCCGGGAGCGCCGGCCGGAAGCACAGCCCGATCTATGACGTGCACCCGGCGCTGGTGGGTCAAAAAGGTGGAGACGCCGCGACGACCGAGCGGCGCCGGGAGCCTATCTCGGATTTCTCGGATATTTCGGAGCCGTTTTCGAGTGCCTCAACGGGCCTGGGACCGTCAAGGGACCGTCAAAACACTGATGTGGCCGCGGTGACCGACCGGCGTGAGGAGCCTATCTCGGATTTCTCGGATATTTCGGAGCCGTTTTCGCCCGGGACCACGGGCACGCGACTCGCGGTTCAAAATGGTGAAAAGGCTGCCGCGGCCGTCCGGCGTGAGGAGCCTATCTCGGATTTCTCGGATATTTCGGAGTCGTTTTCGCCCGCGACCACGGGCGTGCGCCCGGTCTTGGCGGTTCCAGGAGGCGGCGCCGCCGTAGCGCCCGACCGGCGCGGGGAGCCTCTTTCGGATACGTCGTGAGACTGTCGCAAGGAGGCTGGGCGTCGTTCTCCGTAATCCCGACGCGGGATTCCAGCGGTTTACGGTCACGTTGCGCACACGGGAGGGCAAAGCTCCGTCCGAGCCAGCTTTGATCTATCGGCGAGTCTTCGAGCCGACGGATCATTGCGTGCCGCCCAGGGGACCGCGTGATCACACGCGGTGTTCGGAGGACTCGAAGACTCGTCCTCCGAACAAGGCTGGCTCGGACGGAGCCTCGCCCTCCCAAAAACATGCTAGTTCCAAACATAGAATGATGTCGGGTGGTCCGGGCGTGCGCAACGGGAGTGAAAACGGCTCGATGCAAACAAGGAAAAAGCGGGCGAGCGGTTTTTGTGGCTTATCGTTCCTTATCGCGCTGGCTCGCGACCTTCACCACCGTTCCGTTCGCTGGACCGTCCGGCTCCTGGCATCTTGTCGATTCGACCGAGGGGGAGAAGGGCGCGCGGAGCCAAACGAGTCGAATTGGAGCCAAGGTGATCGGGCGTCCGTTCCTGATTGCTTACGGAATTCCTGGTTTTTAAGGGCTTCCGTTCACTTCCGAATGGCTGCCGACGATTCGGAACTCGGAAGACCCGGAACGACCCTCGATCGAGGTCGGATGGGCGGGCATGTGGCGAGGGTTTCAGGCGCAACTTGTTCCTGGCGCCCAACAGTTCGTGCGCCCCAACGAGCGGGATGGGTGGCCGGGGCAAAGAAGAGCGCAGCTTCACGTGCCCCGGTGGGCCGCGAGAGGCTTCCGGGGCACGTCGGCCTTCCAGCCTCCTCGGCCCCGGCCACCCCAGGTCTCCCACATTCACGCACAATCTGTTGGCCGCGAGGGGGATTATCGAATAGCATGCACCCGATGGAGACCAGTACGATGAGGAGCCGATAAAAAACCTTCTGCCCCAGCCCAGCGTCCTCGAAAGGCGTGTTCTAATCGGGCAACGCGCACCGTAGGCTGAGCGTTTTTGAGTTTTCAGGTTATCGACCCAGTCCGCACGGAGAACCTCGCATGCGCTGGCTGCTTCTGCTCGGCGTCATCACCTTGAATTCCGCATCCGAAGCACTCGCGAAGACGCCCAACGTGCTGATCGTCATGACCGACGACCAAGGCTTGGGCGACTTCTCGTTCATGGGCAATCCCGTACTGCGAACTCCCAACCTCGACGCTTACGCCCGGCAATCGGTACGTTTAACGGATTTTCACGTCTGTCCGATGTGTAGTCCCACGCGCGGACAGTTGCTTACGGGGCTCTCGGCGCTTCGAAACGGGGCGACGTCCGTCACGGCTGGCCGCACGTTCCTTCGGCCCGGGATCCCGACGCTCGCCGACGCGTTTGGCAAGGCGGGCTACCGCACCGGGATCTTCGGCAAGTGGCACCTTGGCGATTTCTACCCCCACCGGCCGATCGATAAGGGGTTTCAGGAAAGTGTGTATCACCTCGGTTGGGGTCAGCTCCAGTCGACACCTGAGTTCGACTGGCCGTTGATCGACGGCCGATATTTTCACAACGGGGTCGAAAAGCGCTACAAGGGCCATTGCACGGATTTCTGGTTCGACTCGGCGACGGCATGGATCAAGGAGTGCCAGCAACAGAATGCGCCATTTTTCTGCTACCTGCCCACCAACGCACCTCACGCCCCTTGCATCGACCTCGACGAGTACACCCGTCCGTACCAGGGCAAAGGGCCGGCTGGTTTTTTCGGCATGATCGCCCATGTCGACAAGCGGTTCGGCGACCTGATGAAATTCCTGGCAGAGCAGGGGCTCGCGGATGACACGATCGTCGTGTTCATGACCGACAACGGGGGTACCGCGGGCGTCAAGACATTCAACGCCGGCCTGCGCGCGGGCAAGACGACCCTTTACGAAGGGGGCCATCGCGTGCCGTGCTGGATCCGCTGGCCCAACGGCAAGCTCGGCGAACCGCGTGATGTCAACGTGCCCGCGCAAAATACCGACGTCATGCCGACTCTGTACGAACTCTGCGGCATCAAGCCTTCCCAGGGCAACACACGCGATGAAATCTACCGAGGGATCAGCCTGGCCCCGTTACTGCGGGAGGGCGAGGACCTACCCGACCGCAAGCTCGTCGTGCAGTACGGCCAGATTCCCGCGAAGTTCGACTCCTGCGTCATCTGGGGCAAGTGGCGGCTCGTGAAAGGCTCGGAGCTGTACGACATCCACGCCGATCGGGCGCAGCAGACCGACCTCGCGGCGCAACACGCTGACGTCGTGTCGACCATGCGCGAACACTACGAACGTTGGTGGCGCGGACTGGAGCCGTTACTGAACGAGTTCGTGCCGATCAGCATCGGTGCGAAAGCTCAGCCGGTGGTCGAGCTCAATAGCGGCGACTGGGAAGGGATCTACGCCGACAACTCGGGCTACGTTCGACAGGCCGCCGGTGGGTCGACCGGGGGGCATTGGAACATCCAGGTCGAGGAGCCCGGTGATTATACGTTCACACTCCGGCGCTGGCCCGAACGCGCCCATGTCGCCCTGGGCGACAAGTATGAGCCGACGGCCACGTCCCCCGCAAACATGGCGAACTTGCACACCGTGGGCTTCCCCACAATTGCGGTCGCCAAACTCGACATTGCAGGAGTCAACGCGTCAACAGCGGCTGATCCGAATGCGACCGAGGTGACTCTGCACGCGAGCGTGCCCGCGGGCCGTACGAAGCTGAAAGCCTGGTTCGCCGACGCTGGCGGCAAGGACCTGTGCGGCGCCTTCTTCGTCACCGTCGCACGTCGACAAGAGCGATAACGGAGGCTGATCCCCACGCGGAGCACGGCGTCGCGTTGCAAGAAATCGACCGTCATGTTGCCTGGGTGCAACGTCTTCGGGCGCTCAACGCCGAGATCGAGCCGGATGGACCCGACTGGCGGAAGCGTCTAAGTCCCCGCGGCGGCGGTCCGGTTCGGAAATAAATCAAGCCCCGCCGCGGACTTAACGACGCTGGTCGAATGCCGCTATTCTCACTACAACCACTACAATCGATGTATTCGCACGTGAATGCGGATAAGCCTCACTGTCGTAAGCTTGACGCGGAAACGCACAAAGCCTAGAGTTGCTGCTCGTATTAACGTCTGTATGAGGCGATCGCCTCAGGTGCCTTGTGAGAGCAGCGACCGAAGCCGGTCCAATCGGCCGATGACGCCACAGCAACGACGCGTGATGCCATCGCGTCGGCTCAGTCCCTGAGGGCGGGGAGAGGACCGAAAACGGCTGCGACGATGCGGCGCGGAACGGGAGAGCGAATCGTCGAGTTTCCTCCCCCAATCATCGAAGTGATCCGCTCGCGGTGTCGGGCCAGCGTCGGCGCTTTCGGATCATTTAGTGTACGTCGGTCTAGTAATTGTTGATCGAATTCCACGAGACGGCGCACCATGAAGCGGAAGAGATCACAGCCCAGGGTGGTGGTGGAGCTTGAGGGGAGGTTTTTGCTCACTGGCGTGGTCCCCTCAGCCAGTGGCGGCGTTCCTGCGGCCGAGGTTTCTCGGGCGGCTCTGACGCCCGCGACTTCACAGACGCTGCCGAACGCGCTGACCGCGGCTTACCTTGAAATCCTCCAGCGCACTCCCGGCGCGAACGAGCTGGTCTACTGGGAACAGCAAATGCAGGCCGGATTAACGCCACAAGCGTTTATGCTCGATCTGTTCTATTCGCCCGAGCACGAGGCTCAGGAAATCAACGCGTTGTTCCAGACCGACTTGAACCGGCCAGCGGACCCTACGGCAATCAGCGTGTTTCAGACATGGATGAACTATGGTGCTTCGCCGACCGACATCAGTCGCGCGTTGCTCGATAGCGCGGAGTTCCAGGCGAAACATCCGGGAAACGCCGCGTTCATCGCCGCCGTGTACCCCGATATCTTGCAGCGAGCCGCCGACCCCGCAGGGATGGCCATCTTTCAGAGCTGGCTGAACCTGGGCGCAACCCATGATAATGTTGTGCAAGCGCTCCTCACTTCGCCGGAATGTCGCACGTTGGAGGTCAACACTGCGTACAACAACGTCCTCGCTCGTCCCACAGATCCGACGGGACTTCAGATTTTCACGAGCATGCTGGGGAGTGGTCAAGGAACTCTCAACACCGTCTATGTAGATATGTTGCTTTCTAATGAGAACTTGATCAAGACGGGGTTCCTGACCGCACCGAATCCACCGCAGTCTCAAACCCTTAACGCGGCCGTCCTGAGCTCCCAACAATTCGCCGGGGTCTTCCAACCCCTCGGCTCAGCGCCCGAGATGGCTTCTACCTTTCAATTCAGCTCGGGGTTATCGGGGAACGTCGAATCCCAGGTTTTCCAGGGGACCGGTGCCGCGGCCGGGCTGTATGCCTACGTCTACCAGGTGGACGTTCAGAGTGGATCGGGGGGAATCCAGGGCGTGTCGTGGAACTTCACCAACGCGCCGACGGCGACGGATTTGACTGGCACCGATCAGTCAACGTATGGGTACGTGATCGTAGACGGTTCCGTCGGCGCCGTGAGCGCCCCTCAGGCCGCGGTGGGACAATCCATCGTAAGCCCTGCGTCGCTTACCTGGCAGCCGGGAACGGGTGCCGGCACACTGACCGTCGGCTTCGGTGGCGGCCTGAGTGCCGGGAGCAACAGCGCGACGCTCGTTCTGCTCACCACTCAGGCTCCCAGCCAGGCGTTCATGAACCTGACGAGTAGTAACGCGAACGATACGAGTATGGTGTTGACGTCAGTTTACGCACCGGTGCCCCAGGCGGGGGCCTTGAGACACTAATGGTTTCCCGCCCGAGGGTTGGTCTTTCGTCGTAGAGCGATTCGATGTCAACCGCGCTGATTTCAAGCGCGGCTGAAGATCGAATTCGTGAGAGTGCCCGTGCTGTCGGCGAACGATTCCTGCGCGATTCCGAGAGTGTGCAGGATGCTCAGATAGAAGTTCGACATTCTTGACTCGCCGTTGCGCCAGTAGGTGCCGTGTTTCAGGCCCAGCCTGGATCCGCCAGCGAGCAGCGTCGGCAAGTTGCGTGGATTGTGCGTCGTGCTGGCCCCGCTGCCGAAGAGGACGAGCGTGTTATCGAGCACGCTTCCGTCGCGATCCTGGTACTCCGTGAGACGCGTAAAGAAGTGCGCCAGTTGCTGGCTCAGGAACAGGTCGTATTTTGCGAACGCCAGTTGGCCCGCCTTGTCCCCTGCGTGTGAGAGCGAGTGGTGGGTATTGGGAAGGCCCAGCTTGAGTGGGAATGTGTCGCTGATGCCCATGCCATCTTCGCGATTGAGCATAAAGGCCACGGACCGCGTGATGTCTGCGTCAAACGCCAGCGCGATCAGGTCGAACATGTTGCGGTAGTATTCCGCGGGCTCCCCCTCGTTCGTCGCATTCAGATTCAGATGCGAGTAATCTTGCTTCTTCAGCGGGATGTCGATCCAGTGCTCGGAGGCAATCAGCCGCGATTCGACTTCATTGAGTGAGGTCAGATACTGGTCCATGCGTTCGCGATCGGACTTGCCGAGCTGCTGATTGAGCGACTTCGCACTCTCAACAACAGCGTCCACCAGCTTGATCCGCCGCTTGAGCGCGTCGCGTTCCGATTGCAACGACGCGCGGTCGCCGCGAAACAGGCGGTCGAACACACGTCGGGGGTTATTCTCGGCCGGGATCGGGCGCCCTTCGAGGCTGTAGGAGATCGTTCCGGTCCGCGACAGGAAGCCGGTGCCCGCGTCGATCGAGAGGACCAGGGACGGTTGCCGGCAGTGCTGCTTCGTGTGCTGCGCAACGACCTGGTCGAGTCCGACCGAGTTGTAGGTGCCTGGCCTCGGATTGTGCAGCGGGGCACCCGTGAGCCACATGTCCGAGCACACATGGGGATCGGACTTGAGCCCGCTCGGATGATGGAGTCCGCCCAGGAAGCTGAGTTGTTTGCGGAACGGGCTAAGTGGCTCGGTCGATCGGCCGAAGACGAACTCGCCGTTTTGCTGGGCTCTCGGGAACCAGCTCCACTCATCGATCCCGTGCTCCGGCCGGGGCAGCGACATGCCGTTGGCAGTATAAAGGGCACAGAAACGCCGGGGGATCGATTCCGCGACCTCCGCGCCCATGGCGTCGAGAACCGGCAAAGCCAGCGCCATTCCGCCGATGCCTCGCAGAAAAGCCCGGCGGTCGATGGGACGCGATGAGGTCATGGGGACTCCAATCGTGAGACTCGCCCAAGCGTTGGCGCTCGAAAACGTGATCGTGCCCGAGGATACCCGACGTTCACTTTTCCAGGAACATCGGACTGTTCACGACATACCGGACCATGTCCTGCATGCGGTAGCCGTTGGATTTTAGTTTAACACCTTCGCGTTTCAAAAGCTCCAGCTCATTGTGAGAAAGAGTGCGGCCGGTCGCGTAGGTCACGAGGTGTTTGAGCACGCTGAAGGCGACCTGATCGATGCGGTCTTCCGCCAGGTATCGTCTCAGATCGTTAACACCGGCGACCTCGGTCCTGTCGGGCAATGTCGAACGGGCATCGACGGGGTCGCGTTTCAGGCGGCCGCCGGCGTCGAATTCCTCGAAGGGCACGCCCCACGGATCGATTTTCGCGTGGCACTGGGCGCATCCGCGTTGGTTGCGATGGCGCTCGAGCCGCTCGCGCAGGGAGAGTTTTTTCGTTTCTTCCTTGAGCGCAGGGACATTGGGCGGTGGATCGTCCGGCGGTTCGGCGATGATCCGGCGCGCGAGCCAGGCTCCGCGCTTGACGGGGTTCGACTCGCGACCGTCGGACAGTCCCGCCAGGATCGCCGCCTGGCCAAACACACCTCCCAGCTCAGGCCGACCGTGCGGGATCGCCACGAATCCCAGCCCGCTTTCGGTGCGGTCGCCAAGATCGTAATAGCTTGCGACGACTTCGTTCGCGACGATGAAGTCGGACGCGATCAGGTTCCGCAGCGGGAGATTGTTGCGGATCAGATGCTGCACGAACTGCGCTGGCTCTTGCCGGAGCTGGCCGCGTGTGTCGCGCGTGAGCTTCGGGAAGCGGCCGCGATCTGGCTCGAGGACCTGGAATTTGTCGAGCGCCAGCCATTGCCCCGTGAACTCGCTCGCAAATCGCGCAAAGCGCGGATCCTCAATCAATCGAGCGACCTCGGCATCCAGGCCTGTTCGCAGTGTACCGGCTGCGGCCCGTTTCAATGTCTCGCGATCGGGCGGCCCGTTCCAGAGGAAGTATGATAGCTTCGACGCCAGTTCGTACTCGTCGAGCGGCTCGGCTTCGGAGGTGCTGCTGTTCTCGATCAAGAACAGGAACTGAGGCGATGTCAGCACCACTTGCAGCGCATCCTTTACGCTGTCCTGAAAGCTCGCACCGGACTTGAACGCGGTGTCAAAAACGGCCGCGAGCGACGACTCTTCCTGCGTCGTGATCGGACGCCGAAACGCACGGGCGGCGAACTCGCGGATGATTTGACGCGCGTGGGCGTGCGGATCGTCCTTGTGCTCCGCGTCGATGAAGATGTTGCGATGTGAGGCTGGTGGCCACGCGTCGTAAAACGGGCCCTCGAACTCGACGGACCGGATGAGCAGTCGAGGAATGTCCCGCCCGTCGGTCGATTCGCTGCGGACGCCAATCTCACGAATGCCGGCAAGGTAATTGACGTTATCTTTCTCGACGTCCGGACTGGGGAAGTTGCGGATCGCTCCTTCGAACACAAAGCGTGCGAGTGTGCTGTCGCCGACCGTCTGAGCCGCTCCGACCTGGTTGAGCGTGCTGCCGCAATCGCGTCGCAGACCCATGTGGACGCCGAGCCTCGGCGATCGCTGCTCGAACGCGGTGAATCGTTTGGCGAGCTCGGTGTCGGCGGCAAGCGGCGTCAGGACGATGCGGTCGAACCGCGCCAGCCCAGTTTGCTGGGACTGCACCGCGAGTTCGCCAACCGGCAGCCGGACCGCCAGGAACGCGGGCTGTTGCCAACGCGCCGCGAACTGCCTCTCCCCCAGCATGAGCGTGATATTGGGAACCGTCCCGCGAGGTGGTGAGGTCGCGGGCCGCCCTTCGGATTCGACCACTGTCCCTCGTTCCGGATACACGTCGACCTGGTAGATTCCAGCCTCCTTGATCGTGACGGTCTGCGGCTTTTTCAAATCTTGGCCGACCACCGCGTCCGCGCGCACCGGTTGTGGCGGGGCGCCTCGATCGAGCAACAGCCCATCGTCGTATTTTGCCGCCGTCACCGTGACGCGAAAGCGACCGTCGTCGGGGAGCTCGCGCAGCGAAATCTTGAAATTTGCCTTGGGGCCGTAGGTACTGTCTCCTTCAAAGGTCTCGTCGTTTGTGATGGAGGGCCGCAGCAACAAACCCTGCGGCACCACATTGTAGGCGAACCCTTTCGGGTAGCCGACGCTGCCGCGCATACAGGCGAAAACGGCGTGGTAGATGCTGTCGTACTCGCGCCAACCGCGGACGGTGTCATTCCCCGCGTAGCCTTCGATGAAACGATATTTCGTCTGCATCACGAACGGCTCAAAGTCGAAGGGCTTGCTGAGCTTTGGCTCCGTGACCACGAAGTCACGATTGTCCAGGAGCAGACTGTTCGCCCCGAGAATGAGCCGGTCCGGGCAAGGCGCGGGGTTGATGGCCGTGCCAAGATCGACGCGAAAATATTGAATCACAGGCCGGGACTTCGGATCGACAATGCACCGATCGAGCGCCTTCTCGGCGATCGCGAGATAGGCCTCAACCAGCAGCGGCGAGAGCGCGAGAGTCTCCTGGTTGTTCACGAACCCGTCGCGCGAGACGGCATCCGGCGGCAGCACATCCGTAAGATCGTCTTCGAGAAGCAACAACTCGCGCAGTGTGTTGCGATACTGCGCGACGGTCAGTCGGCGTGCCCCGCCATTCTTGGGTGCCGGCCGCGCACGTGCCACAGACAAGGTTCTCGTGATCCATTCCGTCATCTGTTGACGTTCCAACGTTGACGGCTGACGCTCCTCCTCGGGCGGCATGGCCTCAGTCTCAATCTGCATCCGAACACCCGCCCACGTCTTGAGATGCCCATCCTCGAGCGCGGAATTGAGGTGATCGACGCGGATCCCCGACGTGCGTTTTTCCAGGTTGTGGCAGCGTTCGCAATACTTCTTCAAGAACGGCTTCACCTGGACGTCAAAGGCTTGACCAAGCGATTTCTCCTCACCCACGAGTTGCGCAGCCGAGCTCGTGGCCTGAACGAGCATTGTGACCGAAAGCAATAGCAGAACGATGCCCCGACGCACCAAGGTGAGCCGGTAACAGTACGTCGCGGCCGAGATGGCCTGACTTCGAACGTTTCGTTTACGGGGTATCGTCGTCATTGTCGTAACGAGGAAAGAGTATGGCGGAGTCGAGCGCCGGGCTTTCTTAAATGAGGAGGGTGGCAGGTTATCCGGGCAGGCGCCGTGCGGCTGTCGAACAAGGTAGGTTGGTTGTCGCGAATTCAGTCCGTCGACTCAGCGGGATGTTCGCCAGTTTAAAACCTCGAGCATGAGGAAGCAATCCGCCAGCCCAGCGGTGTGGGACTCAGGGGCGGCGCGTTCGAGACCGGTAGACGCTACGTCTAATAAGTATGCTTCGTGTTTGATAGGGCAGGGAGGCGGACTGGATCGAGGTCAACCGATCAGCTCTTGGGCATGTCGGTCTCAAAAAATTTGGCAATAAAAAGGCGCACGTGAAACTTGTGTTCTAGGCTTCCTTTTGTGTCGCCATTCCGTCGCGAGGTTTGGTATTGCGCGCTCGTCGCGCACGGCCGTGTTTGGCCGACGCCGAACTTCTCAAATGCGACGGTAAGAGGCCCCAAGTAATTGGTGCCGAACAGGTTACTCAAAACCAGCCGAAGACGTCTGGTCGACAGTTAATCACGAAGCAGCGAGTCTCCTGAGCGAGGATCGTCCGTCCCGCGCGCCCTGCGGGCCGGGACTTCGCTCCGGCGCGCCGGTGATTCTCAAGACGCTCAACCCCCAGATCGACACCAGGAGGTACCGATGTCCCGCTCTTCCGGTATTCGCGGATGGTTGCCTCGGCTGAAATCACGGACGAAGTCGACCCGGACCCGGGAGCAGCGTGCCGCGCTGGCCCTGGGGTGCGAGCGCATGGAAGAGCGAATTCTGCTCACGGTCCAACCCGTCGTCTCGAAGGGTACGGTGACGTTCTCCGGTTCGGCGGGAGACTCTCTCTACCTCGAGACCGACACAAGCGGGAACCTGCTCTACCACGATCAGACGTCCACGACCTACACCTCGAACCTCGGGGGTTCGACGGTCAATCTGCACGCCCAGGATACGACCGTCGAGGTGTATGTTGGCGGGACGCTCTACCTGGAAGGGCTGACCACGGGTGGAAAAGCGCTGACGATCGACGGTCAATCGGTGACAAAACCTCAGGGCAACGTTGCGATCCAGAGCACGATCGATACCCAGGGCGGCTCGCTTGCGATCACGAACTTCGCCGACATCACGGTTGGCACGAGCACCGGAGGCGGTGTCACGGTCTCGACCCGCGACACCGGGGGAAACCTGAATTATGCAACCGCGCCCTCGGTCGGCGAGTCGGGGGACCTGACGATGACCGTCGTGAACCCGAACCCGCTCATTCCGATTGTGAACATCAACTCGGCCTTTCCCCAGATCACCGTGGACGCGGGCTCTCAGTTGCTGGCGCAGGCCGACCACGGGTTCAAGGAGGGCGCGATCGGCCTGAAGGCGACGAACCTCAACTACACGCTCGACGGCCTGACGTTCCCGACCCTCTCCGCCGCCGTACGCTCCGCCGCCGTGACGTTTCAGGACGGTTCGTCGAGCGTTTACACCCTGGTCCAGGGGGGCGAAGTCGAGATCCAGGCCGTTTCCGGCGACATGTCGCTCAACGATTATCTGGCACAGCAAGCGAAATCGAGCGGGTCGGGTGCCTCGTCAGGGGGTTCCGGGGATGTGAGCGATTCCTCAGGGAGCTGGGCGAGCTGGGTGCCGAGCGCGCTCAACGCGGGCTTGCAGGTCATCAACATGCTCCCTGGTATGAACCTGCTCACCCTTCCGCTCTCGGTCAGCTACAAGAGTGCGGGCGACACGGTCACCGTCGGTCAGTACACCCAGATCATCGGCGAGCAGGCGGTTAACATCGAGTCGACGGCCACAGCGGACGCCACGGGGCAGGCGATCTACTCGGCCGGGACCCAGTTTGGCGCGGCCATCTCGTTCATGATGGGCGTCACCGACGCCGAGACCGACCTCAAGCCGTACTCCCTTGTCGAATCCACCGGCGGCGACGTCGCGATCAAGTCAGTGGCCAAATCCACGGCCAAGGGGTCGGCGACGGTCACGCAAAACCAGCCCGGCACACCGCAGAACCCGGATAGCATCCAGGTCTCGCTCGCCGTCGGCATCAGCCAGGACACCGCGCTTTCGACTGTCGAACAGAACGCCGTCGTCAAGGCCGCTGGCAACGTCGAGTTCGCGGCGGACGGCGACAGCACCAACAAACAAGCCACCGGGTCGGCCTCGTACAACGACGGCGAGTTCGGCAGCACGATCACCGTCAACGCTACCCTGAGCAACATTCGGACGACCGTCGCCGGCACAATGATCTCCGGCAGCACGTCCGCCATCCCCACCGAGACGTTCAACCCGTACACCGCCGTCGACTTTGGCAACAACGCCATCCGTGTCCCCTCGGCGGACTTCGCCAGCTTCCGCACGGGCCAGCAACTCGTCTACAACAGCAACGGTGGCGGCGCCATCGACGGCCTGAAGGACGGTGAGACCTACTACGTCATCGTCCCCGCGAACCTGAGCAACGAGATTCAGCTCGCGGAAACGCTCGACGATGCCCTCAACGATGAACCGATCACGTTTGCCGCCTATCCAACGCTGTCGGGCACGGTTTCGGGCGTCCCCCTCACGATCCCGGTGACGAGCGTTGACGAGTCGACCGGAACGCTCAATTTCGGGTTCAATCCCGGGTTCACGAATGGCGAGGCCCTCACCTATGCTCCCGCGGCCAACCGCCGCATCGGCGGCCTCTCCAGCGGCACCTACTATGCGATCGTGAATCCGGCGAACCCCAACGCGCTTCAACTCGCGACCACACCGGGTGGTTCAGCCGTCCCGCTCAACCTCGACACCGAGTTCCAGGGGTTCCAGCAGAACCTGCCGATCACGATTCAGCCCACCAACACGATTCAGTTCTCGTTCGCCCCGGGGTTCCAGGCGGGTGATCACTTCGTCTATGAAGGGTCGGGAATCAACGGTCTCACGGATGGCGTTACATACTGGCCCATCGCCACGGCCGACCCCACCCACTTCCAGCTCGCCTCCTCCGCGCAAAACGCCCAGAACAAAGTCGCGCTGTCCCTCTCCGGCAGTCCCACCACGTTCACATTCAACCCGTCGGTCAGCATCAATCCGACTGATAATACGATCGACATGGGCTTCAACTACGCCCTGGCGAACACGCTGCCGACCGGCACGGCGCTGGTCTATTACGGAGCGCTTGGGACCGACATCGCCAACCTGTCGGACGGGACCACGTATTACGTGGTGCAGGATCCCGCGAACCCGAGGATCATGCGACTGGCCTCGACCGCCGCGCTTGCGCAGGCGGCGTACCAGGCGGGCCTGCAAAACCTGACCACGCAGTCGGCCGCCGATACGGCGAATGCCGCGGCTCTCGGCGCAACCTGGACGGCCCAGGCCATCGACTCCGTCCGCCAGGGCGCACCGCCCCCCGTTGGTACCTTCCCGCTAACCGTCGACTCAACGGCGAACACGCTCGACTTCGGCTTCAATCCCGGCTTCTCCTACAAGCAGCCCGTCGTGTACAACGGCCCCGCTTCGGGGAGTGAAGCCATCAACGGCCTCACGCCGGGAAACACCTACTACGTGTCCGTGTCCGACCCGGTCAATAATCCTGGGGTCATCCAGCTTCTGGACGCGTCCGGCAATGTCGTCCCCATCAGTCTGACTTCGGGCACGACCACGACGGTCGAGTTCAGCACGCCGTTCCAGACGCCGATCCACATCAGCAACAACGCCATCACGTTCGGGGACCCGAGCAACCCGTTCGACCCCGGCTATCATCAGGGCGACCCGTTCGTTTACGAAGGCCCCGTCTCCTCTCCCGGCGATGTCGGAGTCACCGGACTGGTCTCGGGCACGACCTATTACGTGATCCCGGGAGCTACCACGGGCACCTACGAACTGGCCGACTCCCTGGCCCACGCTTTGGCCGGAAACGCCCTCCCGATCTCGCTGGGTTCCGCAACGTCGACCCACATCAACGCCACCATGCCGCTCGCTCCGGTGGACAACCGCCCGACTGACATCATTTCCTTTGGCAGCAACAATCCCGATGTGATGTTCGGGACCAAGCACATCCTGAAGCCGGTGGCCGTCGAGGGCCTGACGATTGGCTCCAAGCTCGGAGTGGACGACGGCAGCGAGGCCGAAACGGGCATCGGCGAGGAGCCGAAACTCGGCGACAAGTTGAGCAAGCCCGCTGTCGCTGCCCCGGCGATCAATTCGTGGGCCTCCCAGTTGTTCGCTTCCCCGGCCGACCCGAATGCCCACAACAGCACGGCGAAGGAGTCGCCCGCCAGCGCGGTCGAAGGCCTGCCCGGCGGCAGCGGCAGCTCGCCGAGCGTCTCCCTGGCCGGTGCGATCGTCGTTCAGGTGGAGCTCAACACGGTCAAGACCGACATCACCGGGACCGCCGTCCTGGAATCGGCCGCGGATCTGAGTGTGAATTCCAGCCTCGAGGTCAACACGGACACCAAGGCGGCGAGTGAGCTCGCCAAGCCAGAAGCGGGCGCCGAGGGCGGTGGGGGCGGAGGCGAAGCGACGGGCGGCACCTCGGGCTCGCTCGCGATCATGGTAGGTGTCTACCTCCCGACCGTCACCGCGACCGTCGAGGATGGCGCCCAACTCGACGCCTACGGCACGCTCACGGTCAGCGCGAAGACCGAGTACCCCCTCATCGTCCCCACCACCACTGCGGCCCTGCAATCCAAATTCGGGGAAGACCCCACCAAGTTCGTGGGCGACCTCCTGAGCGACAGCGAGCTGGGGGCCGCGGGCCTACTGATCAACAACGACGCGCTATCGAGCGTGAAAAATGGCGCGGAAGGTTCCGTCGGCATCGCGGGCAACCTTCAGGTCCTGGTGTATGTCAACGACACCGAGGCGATCGTCGGGAACGCCAAGATCAATCAGAAAGCGAGCGATCCGAACTACCTCGGCGACGGGTCGAACCTCGCGCTTCAGAACCCCGGCCAGTCGGTCGCTGTGACGGCCGAGACCGATTACAACAACATCGCCGAGGGCGGCAAATTCGCGCTCAACCTGTCCCCCGAGGAGTTCGTCAAGAACTACCGCGAGAAGGGCGCGAAAGGCGCGGTGGGCGAAGCATTCAACCTCTATGGCGACGACGCGGCGGGCAGCGGCTACGGGGCATCAATCTACATCAACGCCCTTGACGATACAACGATTGCACAAATCAGCTCGGGGGCGAAGATCGGAGTGGGCGCCTCCGGCACGCTGAACGTCCTCGCCAACCACCAGGTGCTTGCGATCTCACTCGTTCAGGCGGGTGTCGGTGCTTCGGGCGACATCGGCTTCGACGGCACGATCAGTTGGTACAACCTGGACAGTACCACCATCGCCCAGATCCAGGACGGTGTTACCGTCAACGCCGGCTACGACGCGAACAACCACCCGCTGCCCGCCGGGGCCGTTTCGGTCCAGGCCACTGACAATACAATCGCGGTTGGCGTGACGGGAGGCGCGGTCAAGTCACAACACCTGGGCGTGGGTGTGACGGTCGCCGTCAACAACGTTAGCCGCACAACCGAGGCCGTCATCGGCAGTCTGAACACGCCGGCCCAGAAGGGGAATTACGACGTCGGCAGCCTGAACGTCAATGCGCAGAATACGGGCTTCGTCGCCAGCGTCGCCTACGCCGCCGTGAGCGTAACCCAGCCGCCCCCCACCCCGCCCGAGCCGCAGAACAGCAGCAACAACAACGACCCGCTCGACGGCACGTCGCTCCCCAACCTATTCGACGAGTCAAAGCAGTCCGAAGACCCGCTCGACGGCGTTTCCCTCCCCGGCCTGTTCGGCGAGGCGGGCCAGACCGAGGAACAGGTGCAGGGCAAGTCTGGCATCGCGGTCTCGGGCGATGCCTCGCTCAACGTCATTCAGAACACCACGCTAGCCTACATCAACGACCACGGTACGTTCGTCACCAATGCGACCTCGCCGCTGGCGTTCAACCCCGACCAGCAGCAATCGTCGAATACGATCCATTTTGCCGCCAAGACCGGTCTCGTCACGGGCGACCCCGTGACCTATAGCGCCGGTACGAGCGGGATCGGTGGATTGAACAACAACCAGACCTACTACGCGATCGTCGTCGATCCCTACGACATCCAGCTTGCGGACACACTGGCCCACGCCGAATCGCGGCAGGCACTCACGCTCTCCGCCAGCGGCGCCACGGGGAAGCAGACTCTGACGACCGCCGACGGCTCGGCGCTTACCTTCTTGCCGTCCGCGATTCAGACGTCGGTGATCGCCTTCACGACGCCGAACACTCTGGCTGCGGGACAGGCGGTGCAATACAAGACCAGCGGCAGTCCCATTGGAGGCTTGACCAACGGCGGCGTCTACTACGTCATCCCTGTCGATGCCAACGACTTCGAGCTGGCCGGCACGTACGCCGACGCCCTGGACGGCAACCCGATCGCACTCGACTTCTCCAAGGGGTCGGGAACGCAGACCTTCACACCCTTGACCGCGAACGTGCAGGCCGCGGAGCGGACGATTATCGTGAGCGTCGCCGGCGCGATTGGGACGGCCCAGTCGAACACATCGAGTGCCACCGCCGTGGCCGGTTCGTTCAGCGCCGACGCGGTGATTACGAAGACCAGGGCGTTCATCGATGGTGCCACGCTCTCGACGAACCAGCTCAACGTGACGGCGAATAACGCGGGTTACATCGGGTCGCTGACCGCGGGCGCCTCGGGAGCGACGGCGATCGCCGGACAAAGTTCCAATGCGGTCGCCGGCTCGGTCTCGGTCGACATCATCTTGCCCGACACCGAGGCGTATGTTACGGGCGCCACGCTGAACCTGGGGGCCGACTCCAACATCACCGCCACGGACCACTCTGAGATCTGGACCATCGCCGGGAGCGGAGCTTTCGGCGGTTCCGGCGGCTACGGCGCGGCGATCTCGGTCAACATTATCGGGACGGAAAACAACCGTGCCTCGACGCTCGCCTACATCGCCGGGACGACGATCACGCAGACCGGCGGCTCGATGACGGTTTCCGCCACGGATGCCAACCCGTCCGACCAGCCCCGCATCGTGGCGATCGCGGGGTCGCTGGGCGTTAACACGCAAGCGACTGGCGCTGCGGGAGCGGGCATGGTCGCCGTCAACTTCATCGCCGATGAGACCGACGCGTACGTGACGGGTTCGACGATCCAGCCTGCGGCGGGCGGGACGACCGGTAACTCGAACCTGGCCGTCACGAGCTTCGACAACTCGTGGATCATCTCCATTGGAGGCGCCGTCACGGTCTCGCAGAAGACCGGGATCGGCGCAGGGATCGGTTACAACCAGATCGATGCGAACACCCACGCCTACATCAACAGCTCGACGGTTGCCGTGAATGGCACGGTGACCGTGACCGCCACCGACAATGCCGAGATCGCTGGCGGGACCGTTGGCGTCGGCGTGAGCGCCGGGAGTGGCGGCATCGCAGGGGCGGGGTCGGCGTCGGTCAACGAGATCACCGACACGACGGACGCGCACATCGCCAGCAACTCGGACGTGACCGCGGGCGGCGCGGTCAGCGTCAGCGCATCGGACACGTCGATGATAGTGTCGGTCGCGGGCGGAGTGGCGATTGCCACGCAAGGGGCCGCCGTGGGCGCGGCGGTGAGCTACAACCTGGTCACGAACTCGATCAAGGCTTACATCGACGGTTCCACGGTCGATTCCACGGGGTCGGACGTCAACGTGCGGGCGACCTCCAGTCCGCTGCTCGTTGCGATCGCCGTGGGCGGCTCGGGCGGCTCGGGCTTCGCGCTCGGTGGTTCGATCACCATCAACTCGATCGCGAACGACCTGGATGCCCATATCTCGAACGGTTCGGCGATCACGGCCCACGGGAACGTGAGCGTGACGGCCTCCGAAGGCGCGACGATGTACGTCCTCGCGGGTGGCATTGCCGTCTCGACGGGGAGCGCCGCCGTCGGGGCCTCGATCGCTTACAACTACATGGGGGGCAGCTTCGATCCGGCGAACCCCGACGCCGTCGATCACAACTCGGCGACCACTAACGGGATTACCGCCTACATCGACGGCTCGACGGTCGAGGCTGGGGGAAGTGTCACGGTGGGTGCGGGCTTCGCTCCCCCCTCGTCGGTGGCCGACCCCACCAGCGCGCTGGTGGTGACGTCGTTCAAGCTGCCGACGGATACGTCGCAGCTCTTCAGCAACACGATCGCCGGTTCAGGCGGGGCCGGTTTTGCCCTCGGTGCGACGGTCTCGCTCAATTTCGTGCGAAACAGCGAGAACGCTTACATCGCGAACACGCCCGCGAACGGATCCGTGACCGCGGGTGGTCCGATCACGGTCTACTCGACGGACGCTTCGCAGATCGATTCGGGTGCGTTCAGTATCGCGGGTGCGGAAAGCGTCGCGGCCGGCGCGGCCGTGGCCACGAACGACATCAGTAATACCGTGCGCGCCGAGATCGCCGGTGCGAACGTGTCGACGAGCTTGGGCGGCGTGTCGGTCACAGCCACGTCGTCGTCGCTCATCGCCAACGCCACCGTCGGCGGCGCGGCGTCGGGGCAGGCGGCGGTCAGCGGCTCGGTTTCCGTCAACGAGATCCACAACACGGTGGATGCGCATATCGCGAACATGTCGACCGTAACTGCACCCGGTTCCGTCAACGTCGCCGCGCTCGATTCCTCGGTCATCGCGGTCCTGGCGGGGGCCCTGGGGGCCTCGGGCGCGGCGGCCGCCAGCGTGGCCAGCGCCACCAACGACGTTGGCGATACGTTGACGGCCTACATTGACGCCTCGACCGTGCAGTCCTCGGGCGGCGACGTGGACGTGACGGCGACGTTCGCGCCCCCCACGAACTTGCCCAGCGTTTTCGGTACCTCGCTCGATGCCCAGATCAACGCTCTGGCCATCAGCGGCGCTGGGGCGGGAGACGCTGCCGCGGCCGGCTCGATCGCCTTGAACTGGATCACCAATTCGGTCCAGGCCTACGTGGATGACCTCGCCGCGAGCCAAAGCGTTGCGGCGAACTTGGGGACATTCAACGTCACAGCCAGCGATAGTGCCACGATTCACGCGGCTGCCGGCACCGTCACGGGTGCCGGCGCCGCCGCCGTGGGGGCCTCGGTGTCGTACAACTATATCGGCGGCGACCCCAACGCGCCGGCGTCGCCGACCGTCAACAAGGTCCTTGCGTACCTGAAGAACGACGCCGGAACGATCCAGGCGAACACGATCGACGTCAAGGCCACCGACACGTCCACGATCGACAACTACACGGTCGCCGGCGCCGGCAGCGGAGCGTTCGCGTTCGGCGGAGCAGTCGCGCTCAATTTCATCCGCGACGACGTCGAGGCGAACGTCAACAACAGTACAAACGTCGCGGGAACGCAAGGCATCGCTCTCCTGGCGCAAGAGAACGCGGCGATCAATGCGCTTTCGGGCTCGCTCGCCGTCGCGGGCGGCGTTGGCGGTGGGCTCGGAGGCGCCTACAACGACATCAAGAACACGATCCAGGCGTCGATCAGCGACTCCACCGCCACGTCCTCCGGCAGCGACGTGTCGGCGCAGGCCCTCTCGACGTCCACGATCGATGCGAAGGGAGCGGGTATCGCGGCGTCGGGAGCCAGCGCGCTGGCCGGATCCGCATCGGTGAACCTGATCGAAGACACGATCAACGCGTTCATCAACGGCTCGCACGTGACCGCGTATGGCAACGTCAACCTGCTGGCCACGTCGAGCGACTCCATCACCGCCTGGTCCGGTACCCTCTCTGCCGCGGCGGGAGCCAGCGGAGGGGGCACGGTCGTGGTGAACGTCCTGAAGACGAACACCAATGCCTACGTTGAGAACTCGACCGTCAACGCGGCAGCCAACGGCAGTGCGATCAACGTGAGCAACTGGGATCCGGCTGCGGACACGGCGTCGACGGAATCGGTGAACGGCCTTGCAGTCATTGCCGAGAACTCGGTCCAGATCAGCGTGGTCGCCGCGACGGGCTCCGCGGGCGGAGCCGCGGGCCTGGGCATGAACGTCGTCGTCAACAACGTCGGCGACGGCACCAACGCTTACATCGACGGTTCGACGATCAATAACACCACCAATCCCGGGCAAACGGTCGTCGTCCGCGCGATCCAGACGACGAACATCAGTAGCGGCGGCGGCGTGGTGGCCGCCGGCGCGGGGGCGGCGGCGGTCGGCGCCGATGCCGACATCGTCTCGAACGCCACTCGGGCCTCGATCACCGGCTCAACCGTCACTGCGGGGGGTAACGGCGTTACGGGTGGAGTCGAGGTTGGTGCCTGGTCGCGCGAGACGGTCCAGTCGATCACGGGAGGAGTCGCGGCCGCCGGGCTCGCGGGCGTTGCGGGGGGCGCCTCGGGGGTCAACGTAAGCGGGTCAACCCAGGCGTACATCGGCGCTTCGTCGACGGTCAACACGACCGGGAACCTCAACGTCGTGGCGAACGACGAGTCCAAGCTTACGCTTGACGACGGCTACATCGGGGCGGCAGGCGCCGTGGGGAGCGGCGGTTCGGTGGCCGTGGCCCTGCTCGGCAACGTGACGACGGCCGACATCACGAACTCGACCACCAACGCGAACGGCGAAACGCAGGTCGAGGCCGATTCCCATGAAACGGTCAGCGACGTCGTCGTGGCGGTCGGCGCCGGCGGGGCCTTGGGGCTTGGGCTCTCGGCAGGGGTGGTCCTGCTCCACGGGACGACGGCAGCGTCGATCAATGCCGCCAACGTCAATCAGAACGCGGCCTTTGCGACGGGAAGCAGTCAAAGTGTCGTCGTGCACGCCAACGATACCGTCAATCAGAGCAACGACCTCGGCACGATCGGTGCCGGGGTCGTCAACGGCGGCGTCGGTGCCGGCGTGAACGTGGTCGTCATCGAGAACGCGGTCGATGCGCACGTCGCCCAGTCCAACGTCCAGGCCGCGCAAGGAGCGGTGGACATCGCCGCGACCGGAAACAAAACGGTGACCACCGACGTCTTCTCCTTCGCCGGCGGTGCCGACTTTGCCGTCGACGGTGCGCTGGCGCTCATCAGCATCGGCACCGGCCTTGACACGCAAGGATCAGGCCAGCTCTCCCCCAAGATGACCACGGACGTGAACACGACCATCGCGCTCAACAATGGCGCAGTCGGGCTGAACACGAATCTGAGCACGGTTCAGAACGCCCAGAACGACACGCAGACGACTGGCCAGACGGTCAATAATGCGTTTAGCACCACCAAGAACGTGAGTCTCGCCGGAGAGACGCTCGACCGCTGGCCAGCCGATACGACGACGATCGAGAATGCAGAGAATACCACCAGTCCGCCCACCGACGTGACGGCCTACGTCGGCTCGGGGTCGACCGTGTACGGAGGCGCCGGCGTCAACGTGAAGGCGACGGACACCGTCTTGGTTCACGCGATCGTCGGTGGCGTCGGCGGGTCGCTGGGAACGAGCGTCGGGGGCTCGGTTGGCATCGTCGATCTGGGCGACGCGACGCAGGCGTACGTCGACGACGGCGCGACCGTCAGCGCAGGGTCTTCCGGGGCGATCAACGTTCAGGCCGGTTACACCGGGGGCCCGGCCAAGAGCGGTAGTCCGATGGTCGAATCGTACGCCGGTCAAGGAGGGCTCGCTTCCTCTCTCGGCGCGCAGGCAGCCTTCGTCAACGATTCCGCCACACAGCAAGCGTTTGTCGGACACACCTCGTCCGGCGCGCTGGGCGACGCGGTGGTCACAAGCGGCGCAGGGTTGAACGTCAGCGCCCTGGCGACGCGGACCCTCTCGGCGAATGCCAAGGGTGTGAGCATCGCCGGTGGTGATTCCGCCGGTGTCAGCGCCGCGTCGGTGGCGTCGACCGGCAACACTCTGGCGTTCCTCGGTCAGAACGTTCAGCTTGGTCAGTCGACAGGGCAGACCCTGGGTGGGCTCACCATCAACGCCACGGCCAACAACACGCTTAGCTCCGACGTTTTCGGCATCGCCGCCTCCCTCGCGACGTCCGGCGCGGGCGGCACCGGGACCGAGACGGTCTCCGGCAACGTTGAGGCGTACGTCGATAGCGGCTCGGCGCTGTCGGTATCCGGCTCAGTCAGCATCGAGGCCAGCTCAACCTCGAGCCTCAGCGGCACAACGGACGGCGGCGCGGGGGGCCTGGTGGGAGGCGTTGGCGAGATGTCGGCAAAGGCCACCAAGAACGCGGGCGCAACGAAGGCCTATCTCAATGACCTGAACAGTCTCACGGCCGGTGGGAACCTGACCGACGAAGCGATCGAAACGGACAACGTCACCACGAGCGCCACAGCGGGCGCGGGTGGCGTGGGAGCAGGTGTGGCTGGTGCCAGCGCGGACGCCGAAGCAAGTCCAAACGTCTACGCGGGGCTGTCCTCCGGCGACAGCAGCGCCCAGTTCACCGTCGGAGGCACCGCCGACATCAAGTCGTTTGCACTCGGCAATACCTCGGCAAAGGCCAATGGCGTGGGTGCCGGCCTCGCCGCTGGTGTCGGCGATTCCGACGCGACCTCCAAGTGGACGCCGACCGTCGAATCGACGATCGGCCCCTGGACGCAAATCTCCACCACCACGGGCGACATCGACGTCCGCGCCTTCAACAACTACAGCGACGCGTCGACTCCCGCGCAACAAGCGAACAACGAGGCCTCGTCGACCGCAACCGCCAGCGGCGGCGCCGCGTTCTCGGTGGTCGGCGCCAATGCAAGCTCGACGAGCGACGCGACGGTCACCGCTCATCTTCAGAACAACGACACGATCTCCGCGGGGAACGCCCTGAACGTTACCGGCGCATCGAGCAACCGGCTCCATGCCGAGGCTGACGGCACGAACGGCGGCATCATCGGCGCCGGCTCCTCGTCGGCCACCGGCACGCTCGGTAGCACGGTCTATGCCAGGACGGACGACACCACCACCGGCCAGACCAGGCTGGCGGCTGGCCATTCGATCGCGTTCCTCGCCACCGCGTCGAACGTTGCCGCGGATAATCAGAACCAGGGGAACTACGCCGACGCAGGCATCAAGGTTACGGGCGGTTCGGGCGGTATCGTGGGCCACGGTGCCGCAGCGGCGACGGTGACTATCACCGATCCCATCACCCAGGCCAGCCTGGGCATGAATACGATCGTGAACGCCCCGAACGCAAGCCTCCAGATCGTCTCCCAAAACACCGACGACCTGGAGGCCGCCGCGACCGAAACCGTCGGCGGCGCCGTGGCCAACAACGAGACCGATTCGACGAGCACCATCAAGGGCTCGCAAACTCTCGCCAACATCGACTCCGGTTCACAGATCTTCGTCGCTCAGCTCACGCTCTCGGCCACGGACGGTTCGATCACCCAACTCGCCAGCAGCGATTCGAGCGTGCCGTTCGACCTCGCCGGGACCAACACCGCGAACTCGACTGTTTCCACGGGCGTGAGCGACCTCGCGAACATCTACGGCTCCAACACCACCATCACCACCTCGGGCGCGGTGACCATCACCGCGCAGGCGGTCAACTCCAACACCGTCTCACACGCGCACACCACCACGACGGGCCTGACGGGAACCTTGTCCTCGAACGCCGGCAACGACAAGACCTTGAATGTCAAGGTCCACACGGATTCCGGATCTCAGATCACCGCGGGCAGCCTCCTCGTCAACGCGCTCCAGCCAACGCCGGACAACGACAATTACGTTCACGACGCCACGACCGACGCGAAAACGGTCGTTCAGACGGTCACGGTCGTGATCGGTACGGTCTGCCACGTTGTCGGCGAAGTGGTCAGCCTCGGGGGTCTGCTGTTCAGTCCTGATGAAGTATGCGACGACATCACCAAGACGATCCAGACGGTCCTCGGCGGCGCGACGGATACGACCAGCCCGGGCACGGAGACGAACGCAAACACAATCGACTTCAACTCCAACGTCGCGATTGGGTCGACGGCCGACGCCGCGCTGACCGTGGACGCCAACGGCAACATCACCAAGGACGACGGGATCAGTGCGACGGTCAATGGCAACGAGGTCGACGTCGCGTCGCTCACGAACAGCGGCGCGGGATCGGTCGAGCTGAACGCTCCCGGTGGAGTGACTGAGGGCAGCTCCAACCTTCAGTTCACCGTCTCGTTCAACTCCGTGGACATCACCAATGCGTCGACGAAGAACCTCGTGCTCCAGAACATCGAGGGTTTCAACGTCAGCAACCCGCCCACGATCACCGTCAACGACTCGATGAGCTCGATGACCTCCTGGCAGTACAAGCTGACGACGAACGCCTCGGCATCGGGATTCGACATCGAGAACACGAACCCGAGCGGCGGCGACATCATCCTCGACGGCGACATTGTGAACGTCGGTGGGATGACCACGATCCAGGCCGCGGGAGGCAGTATCCTGGCGGGGACGTCGTCGGCATTGCTCTACACGCGGCTGCTCACCCTCGATGCGGCCGGAGGAACCATCGGCACGAGCACCGCGCCCCTACTGGTTTCCCCGATCATCGACCCCAATGACCCGTCGGGTCTTCAGCAGGCCTCGGCGGCGTCGGGTGTGTATCTCACCCTCTCACCGCGCGGCGGCACGACGGCGCCGGTCGTTCAGCTCGGCAACATCTCCTCGACCACAGGAGACATCGTGGTCTCCGTCCAGGACTGCGAGGGGCAGGTGCAAGTGACAACGGGTTCCGGCGATAACACGTCAACGACGACGCAAGTTGTGCCGGTCGCCGCGACGGTGGATTTGCAGGCCATCACCGCCAGCCAGGGAAGTGTGAACCTGAATCTCGGCTCGACGACCACGGTGGCGACCAACGCCGTGTTCACCGGACTGGTCTCGAGCCCGAGTGGCACCACGACGATCAATGCAACGGGAACGATCGAGGACTCGAACCTCACGAACGATGTGTCCGCTGCAACGATCGACTTGATCGCGACGGGCGACATCGGTTCGCCGGCCGACCCGATCCAGACCCAGGTCGGAACATTGGAAGCTTCCTCGGGCGGCTCGCTCGACGTCCACAACTCGGGCAACCTGGCGGCTGATGGCGTCAGTGCCGCGGGGGCCATCCTGCTGATCGTGACGAAGTCCGCCGCGCAGTCGGGCAACTTTGCGGTCGATTCCGGATCGACCGTCACGACGAGCACAGGGCCCGTGACCGTCCAGGCTGCTCATAACATTACCGTGACTGCGGGAAGCTCGATCACTACCAAGGGGACCGTGACCTTGCACGGTGGTTACGGAGAGGCCAGCACGGCCACGAGCACGATCGATGTCAGCGGCGACGTGCTGGGCAGCGCGAACACCGTGGAAGGTGACATCGGTACGGATACCGTGTCGGCCACCGGTGACGCCAACTTCGCCTTGTCCCAGACCGCGCTCAACCGCTTCAACGGCACGAGTCTCGAAGACGCCTTCGTCCTCAGCAGCATCGAGAACGCCACCCTCACCGGCGGCGCCAGCGCTAACACGTTCACCGTGAGTCAATGGTCGGGCGTCGCCAACCTCGACGGCGCTGGTGCGGGCGACACCTTCACCGTGGACCTGAACGGGTCTGGAAGCGGCACGACGAACATCGCCGATTCCGGCACGACCGGCACCGACAGTGTGATCGTCAATAGTTCCGCCTCGAATAATGCCTTCACGCTCGACGGCACGCAGGTTGCGCTGGGCCAGGAGCAGGTGAATGACACTGCCGCGATCGAATCGCTTACCGTCAACGGCCAAAGCGGCGCCGACACGTTCACGGTCCATGACGAGTCCGTCCCCACGACGCTCAACGGTCAAGGCGGAAGCAACACATTCTCGGTTCTCGCCATTCACGCCCCGTTGACGATCAACGGCGGGACCGGTCCGAACGCCGTCAATGTGGGCAGCATTACGCCGTTCAACAACGGACTCGTCGACAACATTCAGAGCACCTTGACGGTGATCGGCAGCGGTTCGGACACGCTGGACGTCGACGACACCGGCAGCAACGCGGCCAGGACCGGCACGCTAACCGCCTCGGCGCTCACAGGGCTGAACATGGGCGCAGGCGGGATCGCCTACTCGGGCCTCAGCGCACTCAACGTCGAGCTCGGCTCGGGCTCTGATACCTTCAACGTTCTGAGTACGGCAGCCGGGACGACCACAGCGCTGGATACGGGCGGCGGCACGAACACGGTCAACGTCGGCGGCACTGCGCCGTTCAACGACGGCATTGTGAGCGGCGTACAAGGCTCGCTCGCGATCGCCGGACACGGTTCCGACACGTTAAACGTGGATGACACAGGCGACACCGCGGCCGCGACCGGCGCGATCACAACCACGAGCGTTACCGGTCTGGGGATGGGCTCGTCGGGCGTTTCGTACAGCGAGCTGAAGGCGTTGAACGTCGGCCTGGGCACGGGAGGCAACACCTTCAACGTCCAAGCGACCGCGACCGGCATGACCACGACGCTCGACACGGGCGCAGGCACGAACGCGAACGTCGTCAACGTGGGAAGCCTGGCGCCCAGCATCGGTGGCGTTGCCGCGACGATCCAGGGCCCGCTCGTCATCAACAGCCAGGGCCAAGACGCTTCGGGACACCCGCTGGACAGCCTGAACGTCGACGACACGGGCGACAGCGCCGCGGCGACCGGCACCATCACGACCGCGGGCCTCAACGGACTGGGGATGGGGCCGTCGGGCATCACCTACGGCGGATTGAAGGCCCTGAATGTCAATCTGGGCACAGGTGGGAATACGTTTAACGTGCCGTCGACGGCGGCCGTGACGACGGTGACCGTGAACACCGGCGCCGGCACGAACGCCAACGTCGTCAACGTGGGCAGCCTCGCACCAGGCGTGGGTGGCGTTGTCGCGACGATTCAAGGTCCGCTCGTCATCAACGGCCAAGGGCAGGACGGGACGGGACATCCGCTGGACACGTTGAACGTGGACGACACGGGCGACACGTCCGCCGCGACGGGCACACTCACGGCAAGCTGGCTCACAGGGCTGGGAATGGGTTCCGGGGGGATTCTGTACAGTGGCGTAAAGGCGCTGAACATCAACCTGGGCACGGGTGGGAACACCTTCAACGTGCAGGCGTCCGCGGTTGGAATGACCACGACCGTCAACACAGGCACCGGCACCACGTCCAGTACGATCAACGTGGGCAGCCAGGCGCCGGGTGCCGGTGGCGTCACCGCGCAGGTCCAGGGTCCGCTCGTCATCAACGGTCAGGGCCGGGACGGTTTGGGCCACGTGATCGACACGATGAACGTGGACGACACGGGCGATGCCGCCAGCGCGTCCGGGACCCTCACGGCCTCGAGCCTTACGGGCCTGGGGATGGCTCCAACGGGCATTTCGTACCATGGACTGAGCACGTTGACCGTAAACCTGGGCAAGGGTGGCAACACCTTCAACGTACAGTCAACCGCGGCCGGGACGGCCACGACTGTTAACACGGGCGCGGGAACGAACGCGAACGCCGTCAACGTGGGAAGCCTCGCGCCGGCCACGAGCGGGACCGTCGCGCCGATCCAGGGTCCGCTGATGATCGACGGTCAAGGGCGTGACGGATCGGGTCAGGTGCTCGATACCTTGAACGTCGATGACACGGGCGATGCCGCCGGCGCGTCGGGCACGCTCACGGCCACGAAGATTACGGGCCTGGGCCTCGCCCCGTCGGGGATCGCGTACAGTGGCCTGAAGGCGCTGAATGTCAGCCTCGGCACGGGCGGTGACACCTTTAACGTGCTAGCGACCGCGGCCGCGACGACCGCGACGATCAACACAGGTGCCGGCAGCGTGCCGAATGTTGTCAACGTCGGCAGCCTGGCGCCGGGCGTCGGCGGTGCGACCGCGCCGATCCAGGGTCCGCTCGTGGTCAACGGTCAGGCGCTTGACGGTTCGGGCCATGCGATCGACACGTTGAACGTGGATGACACCGGTGACAACACCAGCGCGTCCGGCACTCTCACAGCGACGAATCTCAAAGGTTTGGGCATGGGTTCTTCGGGCATCTCGTACCGCGGACTCAACACGCTGAACGTGAACCTGGGCACGGGTGGGAACACCTTCAGCGTGCAATCGACCGCGGCCGGGACCACGGCCTACGTCAACACCGGCGCAGGCGCCGTCGCCAACACCATCAACGTCGGGAGCCTGACTGCCCGGATCCAGGGTTCGCTTGTGATCAACGGTCAGGGACGCGATGGTTTGGGCCATGTGATCGACACGTTGAACGTGAATGACACAGAGGACACCGTCTGCACGTCAGGCCTGCTCACGGCCACGACGGTCACAGGTCTGGGCATGGCCCCGTCGGGGATCGCGTACAACGGTCTGAAGGCGCTGAACATCAACCTGGGCACGGGCGGGAATACGTTCAACGTGCAGTCGACGGCGGTAGTAACAACGTCGACCATCAACGCGGGTGCCGGCACAAAAGCGAACGTCGTCAACGTCGGCAGTCTGGCGCCGAGCACGGGCGGAATTGCCGCGACGATCCAGGGTCCGCTGGTGGTCAACGGTCAGGGTCAGGACGCCTCGGGACACGTCCAGGATACCTTGAACGTGGATGACACCGGAGACGCCACCGCCGCGACGGCTCTGCTCACGGCGAACCGGCTCACGGGCCTCGGAATGGGTTCTGCGGGGATTGCGTACAACGGTCTCAAGGCGCTGAACATCAACCTGGGCATGGGCGGGAATACCTTCAACGCACAGTCGACCGCCGCCGTGACCACCTCGACCGTCAACACCGGGGCCGGCACCGCGCCGAACGTCGTGAACGTCGGGAGCCTCGCGCCGACTTCGGGCGGTGTGGTCGCTTCGATCCAGGGCGCGCTGGTGGTCAACGGTCAGGGCCGAGACGGAGCCGGCGGCGTGATCGACAGGTTGAACGTGGACGATACGGGTAACACCGCCACAGCGTCGGGTACGCTCGCGGCCACGACGATTACGGGCCTGGGGATGGGCTCCTCGGGGATCACCTATGACGGCTTAAAGACGTTGAACGTGAACCTGGGCACGGGTGGGAACACGTTCAACGTGCAGTCGACGGCGGCTTTGACCACCTCGACCGTGAACACCGGTGCCGGCATGAACGCGAACGTCGTCAACGTGGGGAGCCTCACGCCGAACGCCGACGGCACCGTCGCGCTGGTCCAGGGCTCGCTGCTGATCAACGGGCAGGGGCGGGATGGCTCCGGTCACCTGATCGACACCGTGAATGTGGACGACACGGGCGACGCCGCCATCGCTACGGGCCTGCTGACATCCACGAAAGTTACCGGGCTGGGCATGGCCCCGTCGGGAATCGTTTACAACGGCTTGAAGGCGCTCAACATCAGTCTGGGCACCGGTGGTAATGCCTTCAACGTGCAGTCGACCGCCGCCGTGACGACGTCAACCATCAACACGGGTGCCGGAAGCACGCCGAACGTGGTCAACGTCGGTAGCCTCGCGCCGAGCACGGGCGGCGTTGCCGCGCCGGTCCAGGGTCCGCTCGTGATCCACGGTCAAGGGCGCGACGCGTCCGCTCACGTGCTGGATACTGTAAATGTGGATGATACGGGCGATGTCGCCAGCGCGACCGGCACGCTCACGGCCACGCACCTGACGGGTCTGGAAATGGGCCCGTCCGGTATCGCTTACGACGGTCTGAGGGCGCTGAATATCAACCTGGGCGCCGGCGGGAACGTCTTTGACGTGCAGTCGACCGCCGCCGTGACGACCTCGACCGTTAACACCGGCGCCGGGAATCTGCCGAACGTCGTCAATGTCGGCAGCCTGGCCCCGACCGTCGGCGGCGTCGCGGCGCCGGTCCAGGGTGCGCTGGTGGTCAACGGTCAGGGACGCGACAGTTTGGGCGCTGCGCTCGACACGTTGAATGTGGATGACACGGGCAACACGTCGAAGGCGACGGGGACGCTGACAGCGACCGACATCACGGGCCTGGGGATGGGCTCCTCGGGGATCGCCTATGACGGCCTGAAGACGCTGAACATCAACCTGGGAACAGGCGGTAATTGCTTCAACGTGCAGTCGACGGCCGCCGTGACCACCTCGACCGTCAACGCCGGTGCTGGCAGCAACGCCAATACCGTCAACGTCGGCAGCATCGCGCCGAATACCGGGGGAGTGGTCGCTCGAATCCAGGGGCCGCTGTTGATCAACGGCCAGGGTCGGGATGCGAACGGACATGTGCTGGATACCGTAAGCGTCGACGACACCGGAGACACCCGCCTGGCGACCGGCATGCTGACGGCCGCGAAGGTCAACGGCCTGAACATGGACACCACCGGTATCGCCTACGACGGCCTGAAAGCGCTCAACATCAGCCTGGGAACGGGCGGGAACCAGTTCTACGTACAGTCGACGGCTGCCGTGACGACCTCGACCATCAACACCGGCGCCGGCGACAACACCGACCTTGTCAACGTCGGGGGTTTCTCGCTCAATTTGGGTGGCGTGGACTCCCCGATCCAGGGACCGCTCGTGATCAACGGCCAGGGTCGCGATGCGAACGGGCATCTGCTGGACATGGTGAACGTGGACGACTCCGGCGACACCGCGGGTACCACGGCCACGCTCACGGCCAATACCCTCATGGGCCTGGGTTTGGGGCCCGCCGGCATGACGTACAACGGGTTGAAGCAGCTCAGTATTTCCCTGGGCGGGCAAAACGACACGTTCAACGTGATGAGCACTCCCTCGGGCACCACCACCACGCTGATGACGGGCGGAGGTGCTAACACCGTGAACGTCGGCAGCGTCAATCCGTTCAACGCGGGCACGCTCTTGCCGGTCCTCGGAACCTTCGACCTGGTGGGTGAGGGCACCGACACGCTGAACGTGGACGATACCGGTGTCACGATGGCCCAGTCCGGCACGCTCACCGACAACCAGCTCACCGGCCTGAGCGCAGGGCCGGTCTTGTATTCGGGCGTCGACCTGCTCAACGTCAAACTTGGCTCGGGGGCGAACACCCTTGCGGTGAACGTGGCCCCCGGTCAGAACCTGCCGCAGACGACGAACATCGACGGCGGTCCCAACCCGGCCAACGTCATGCCCACACTGAACTGGGGCACCAACCTCAACGGCACCCTTCAGATCACCGACTTCCCCACCCTAGAGTCCGTCAAGCTTGGCGGTGACATCATCGGCACTTTGAACACAACGGGCGCCATTGCGTCGCTCCAGGTCGGCGATTCGGTGCTGGCGAACGCGACGGTGAACACCCCGAGCATCGGCTCGATGAGTGTGGGCCACATGCTGGCCGGCGCAATCAACGTTACGGACGACCTCGGTTCACTCAACGTTGGCCCGGCAAGCATGAACACCACCGGCGTCGCGCAAGGGCTCGCCGGTGCACAGCCCTCATACGCCCCGGGGGACGATCTCAGCGGCACCGTTCAGGTGGGAGGGACGCTTACCACCCTGAGCGTCGCCGGCAACCTCTCGGGTACCGTCCGGGAGACCGGCACCGTCCACGGTGTCTATCTCGGCGGCGGCGTCGCTTCGACCGGCAAACTCTGCGTCGTCAATACCGCGGCACCGCAAACGGCGGCCCTCCAGACGCTCTCCGAAACCGGCGCACTGGCGGGCACGTTGACCGTCGCGGGCAACGTCAACACCCTGGCCATCGGTCCCACCCAGACGCCCGCGGCCGGCGACGACCTCAGTGGGCTCGTCAACGTTGGCGGCTCCCTGACAACTCTGAGTATCGCGGGCAACCTCAGCGGCACGCTGAACGGCGCTGGTACGATCCAGACCGCCTCCGTCCTCGGCGACCTGAACGGCTTGTTGAGCGTCACGGGCGTTTTGAACTTCCTCTCGGTCGGCGGTAGCATTCACGCGAACGCCAGGGTTTCGGCCAGCAACCTGGGCAACGTGACGATCGGCCCGGCAAGCACGCCCACCGCGGGACATGACCTCGCGGGCCAGGTACTCACCACCGGGACGCTCACGACCCTGAAAGTCGCTGGTAACCTGTCCGGCTCCGTGTGTGAGACCGGCACTCTCCAGACTCTCTGTGTCGGTGGTTCGTTGACCTCAACGGGTGCGATCACGACGTCCATCGTCAATGGATCGGCCGGCAGCCTCAACTCGCTGACGATCGGCAAGGATCTCGCGGGTCAGGTGAAGGTCGCTGGCTCGCTCGAGCAAGCCACCATCGGTGGCGGAGCCCCGGGGGCGGTCGTCGCGGGTACCGTCGGCAGCATCGCCGTGGGCGCGGCGTACGGACCGTGCGCACTGATCGTCAACGAGGCGGGGATCGAGCGCATGGTCGAAGTCACTTCGCCCGTCACGCCCTTGCTCCCGTCGCAGTCGCCCACCATGATGCCGGCGAACCTGTTCCCCGCCGTGAGGTTCCAGGAGTACTACGAAGGGCTCGCGAGCACGACGAAACCGTCCAGCCCGATCTTGACCGTCCGGGTTAGCAACACGAGCCCGACCACCAACCTCTTCGACCTCAGCCTCGTGACCGACAGCAACCAGGCGAAGTTCGACCTGGCGCGGCTCGACTCGAAGAACAACAGCGCCTCCGGCGTCGTCAACGTCTCGGTCGAAGGGGACATTCTGTCGGCGGTGACCGCGGCCGCCTCTGCCTACTTTGGAGGGCCGATCAACCCGTCGGGCGTGTACCTGCCGGCCGACAAGATCCAGGGTGTCGGCGTGCGCGACTTCGTGCCGAACGGCTCGATCCACGCCGCGAGCATCCAGGCGGTTGCATTCGGCCGTTACACGTCGGGGATCACGACGGTCTCCGCCGCAACGGCCCAGGCGAGCAACGCCATGGCCTTGCTCGCAACGACCACCAAGGTCGTGCCCGCCGGTTCGACGAGCACGTCCCGCATGGCGACGCTCGTCGTCCCGTTTGCCGACGTCAACCCGGTCGCCTTCTTCTACGGCTCTGTGGGCACAGGAGGCGCGTTCGCGCCGAGCGACGTTCTGTTCTCGATTGAGGACTCGACCGCTTATCCGACCCCCTCGGCCGACAATCTTGCACGCGGCTCGGACGTCGCGCTCGTGACCGTGTACGACCCGACCATCACGACCCAGAACGCGTCCCTCCAGACCATCGCGATCCACGGAGACAATGCGTCGGTCTCGACCTCCCAGACCATCGCCCAGAGTCTGACCAGCACGGGACCTCTGGGCGACGTAACCTTGCAGGGGCCGTTCAACGGTCTCCTCTCGGCGCCTTGTCTCTTTGGCTCCCTCACGTTCAACGGCGGGCCACTACGTGGCATCGTGCAAACAACCGGTCTCGCAACCGACCCGCTCACCGGCGCGACCTTCCAGGTGCCGGCCGACCTCGGCCGCGTTTACACCACCGCGAACGGCGCCTTGACCACGACCACGATCCACTCCACGGGCTCGACGATGTCCGGCACGATCAAGAGCGCCGGCAACCTGATCAGCCAGGTCATCGCCGACGTGGGGCTCATGGGGGTCGTCGAGGCGCAGGGGAACATCGGAGTGGCGGGAAGTGCGCTTGGCGGAGTCGTGGTGAATGGGCCGTTCAGCGGTACGATCGTGGCGCTGGGCAACCTCGCCGGCAACGTCGCGGTCAGTGGCAACGTGACGAGTACGGCGGGCAACGGGCTCAGCGGCGTGATCGCCGCGAACGGCGCGATTACCGGCAACCTGTCGTTTGGCGGCACGTTCGGCGGCTCGATCCTTACTCCGGGAGTGGACAGCGGCAACGTCATGTTCACGGGTCGGATGTTGGCAGGTCGGATTGTGGCACTGAACGGACTCACCGGCAACGTGACGGCCAGCGGCGGCCTCGACGCCGCGAGTGCGATTATCTCGGGTGCCGGGATCGGCAACGCCAGCGCGGGAACCACCGTCACGATCGGCGGTACGAACAAAGGCTTCATTGCCGCGGTGGGCGCGATCAACAGCGCGGGGACAATCGGAGGCACCGTCTTCAAGCAACAGACCGCGGGTTCGCCCGGCGCGATTGCTATTGACGCCATCTTCACGAAGTCGGTGGGGGCGTCACTGTCGCTCACCGACCTGTTCGACGCCGCGCCGTTGTACACGTACAACATGCCCAAGCCCCTGAACCTGATCTTGCTGAAGCAGATGATCGCCAACGAGAAGGCGCTGGTCGTGAAGAACGGTGTACTCTCCAACGGCTGACGCCTGGCTACCGTACCGCAAGACGGGTATGCGAGTCCTCCCGAATGCAACACGGCGCGCAAAGGTTTGCTTTGGGCGCATGTGAGAGGTGAACGGCTACCCCTTCTGAAGGGCCAGGTAAGACGCGACGTGTCCGAACTGCGCAGGGTAATTTGGATGTACAAAGAGAATGTGCATGCGACCACATCCAGACACGGCGGCAAAACGCGCGAACTGCGAACATACCATGATCTCGGCGCGACGGGACCTCGCTTTCGGGCCTGATCATACCGCTCACTCGGCATGCTTCGCGAGACCGACCGGTCCGAGTTGAGCCGCTTCACCCTGCGGATAGTCCGCTCTGAGCATGGATTAAGAGATGATCAGGGAGCCCCGGATGTAAGCGACAATGCCCGGCATCGCTGGCGCGAGACTGCGGACGTTACCATGTTTGCCACATTGTTCGCATCGGTATTTACCGTCGTCGTGGCCGAGGCGACGAAACCCTTACTGCCGCCCCTGCGATCCGCTCGCCAATCCATCCACTACAGCTCGGCCAGGGGCCGATCCGCGTCGCCGAAGCGGGTAATGGGGACCCCCATCCGGTTCATGAGGGAGAGATACAACCCGCAAGCACGGCGTCCGTCGGGGGGGCGACCGGAATAGTCGAGGACACGACCGGTGGGCGTTGCCCCGCCGCCTCGGCCGGCGAGTAAGATCGGCATCTCGTCGGCCTGGTGCCGGTCGCCGTCGAACAGGTTCGAGCAACCCATCAGCAGGGAGTGGTCGAGCAGGGAGCCCTCGCCCTCGGCGATGGCCTTCAGGCGGCCGACGAGGTAGGCGAACTGAGCGACGTGATACTGGTTCGTCTTCAGGTACATCGCCTCGCGCGCCGGCTCGCGACCGTTGTGCGTAAGGTCCAGGTGCAGACTGCCGTGGACCCCTTCGAGGAACCCGAAATTCATCTGCGAGAGGTCGTTGTTCAGCATCAGAGTGGCGACGCGCGTCTTGTCCATCTGGAACGCCAGGACGATCAGGTCGAGCATCAGCCGCATGTGGTCCGGGATGTCCTGGGGCAGGCGCTCCGCTGGACGCATCAGGGCAGGGGAGGGGCGCGCGGGCCGGCGGCCCTCGAGGCGGCCGTCGTCCGCCGCGCGTTCGATCCGGCGCTCGATATCGCGGACCGATTCGAGGTACTCGTCGAGCTTCCGGCGGTCGGAGCTGCTCACCTGCCGGGACAGGTCGCGCGCGTCGGCAAGCACCTCGTCGAGGATCGTGCGGTCGATGCGACGGCCGGCGGGGTCACCGATCAACAGGTCGAAGACGCGTGCGGGGTAGATCTCCTTGGTCGCAGGCTTGGTGTCGCTGGCCCACGAGATGCACGAGCCGTAGATCATCGAGAGGCCGTCCTCGAGGCGCAGCTCGGTCGGCTCGATGCCGAGGACGAGGCTCGGGACGGCGGTCTGGGCCCCCAGGCGTTGCGCGAGGACCTGGTCCATCGTCCGCCCGACGCGAATCTCCCCCTGCTCGGTGCTGACCCACGCGCCGGAGAGCATGTTGGCCATGCGCCCCAGGTGAGGGCTCTTGTGCCGCGCAGCCTGCTCGTTGTACAGGCCCTTGAGGAAGATCATGTCTTCACGGAACGGCTCCATCGGCTTCAGCCCGGGGCCGATCTCCATCGTGGCCCCCTCGCCCCGCGCCCACCAGTGGATCGGTTCCACGCCGTTCGAGAAGTACACACACGCGAATCGAACGGGCGGCGCGGGCGGGTCCTTCGGTGCGACGAGCTTACCGGAGTCCTCGGCTCGCACGGGCAACGACTCGAGCCATGGCAGGGTCAAGGCCAGGCCCCCGCCGCCTCGGAGGAAGCCTCGCCGGCTGACCACGCTCGCACCCGCCTGTTTCGCTGGCTCGCTCATACGGCCTCCCCAACTCACTGCGATCGTTGGTTCCGGAACTGCTCGCTGGTGACGATCCGCACGACGAGGTCCCCGAAGCGGTCCCCGTGGGCGAGGCCGTCCGTCATCCGTTCGATCAACGGGCGGTCGGAGATCATCCCAGCGCGGCCCAGTCCGTAACCCAGCAGCTTGGCGCTCACGGTCCGGTGGAAATTCGACGCCTCGCGGCGGAGGTAGTCCCGCAACCCGTCGGGGCCGGACACGGTCGTGCCGTCGCGAAGCGTGCCCGATGGGTCGATGGACTTCCCGTCACCGTAGGTGTCCCGCCAACGGCCGAGCGGGTCGTACGACTCGAGCGCGAACCCGAGCGGGTCGATCCGCGCGTGGCAATTGGCGCACGACGCGTTCTTACGATGGGCCTCGAGCCGCTGCCGCACCGTCAAGCCGTCGGCAAGCACGTCGTCGGCCGGGATCGAGCCAACGTTCGCGGGCGGTGGCGGGACCGGCGTGCCCACGATGCGCCGGAGCACCCAGTCGCCGCGCTTCACAGCGCTTGTCCGCCGAGGCGCCGATGTGGCCGCTAGCACGGCCCCCATCCCCAGCAGGCCCCCGCGGTGCTGTTCCGTCAGGCCATCCACCTTGACGAACTCATCGCCCCTGGCCGCGACGGCCGAAACCCCATAGTGCTCGGCGAGCGCCCGGTTCAGAAACGTGTAGTCCGCGAAGAGAACCTCATCGACCGGCCGGTCCTCGCGGACGAGGTGCTCGAAGAACGAGACGGCCTCCTCATACAAGGCAGCGCGGAGCTTGTCGGTGAACTCGGGGAAGCGACTCGCGTCGATCCCCTGGAACTGGTCGAAGCGGTAGAACCCAAGCCACTGGCCGAAGAACTCGGTCGCGAGCCGGCGCGCCTTTGGGTCGCGCAGCATGCGCCGGGCCTGCTGCTCCAGCTCTGCGGGTTCGTGCAGCCGGCCCGCCTCGGCGGCCGCGCGCAGCGTCTCGTCGGGCATCGACGACCAGAGGAAATAGCTGAGCCGGCTGGCCAGTTGCCAGTCCGTCAGGGGCACGATCGCGCCCCCACCCATCTTCGGCGGTTCGGCCCTGTACAGGAACGCGGGAGCCACCAGGACGCGCGCCAGCAGCGCCCGGATCGCGGACTCGTGGTCGAGCCCGCTCACGCGCCGCAGCCTGGCGTAGAAGTCACGCAGCCGTGTGGCTTCGTCCTCGGTCAGAGGCCGGCGCCACGCCTGCGCGGCGAATCGTAGTGCGTCCTCCACGTGGCTCGGCTCCGCGCTGCGGAGGGCCGCGCGCATTGCGTCGTACTCGTACTTCAGGTGCCGCACGAACCGCCCAGCAGGCTCATCCGGCAAGCCGTCGATCGTCTCGCGGTCGAGCTCGGCGATGGTCCTGGCCTTGAGGCCAAACTTCTCGGCCAGAAACTTGAGATTCGCGTCGTGATAATCGAATGCCGTGAGCAGGTCGGCCCACGCCTGGTCCAGCCTTCGCCGGGTCTCATCGTCGGCGACGTGCGCAACGAAGAACGCATCGTCGCGGTGGTACTTGATCGCGGTGTGAAAGTGGTTCCGCTCCGGCATGTTATAGGCGTTGTCAAACGGCGCGGGAATCGGATCGCGGTCGGAGGGGGCCGGCTCGCGGTGCGAGACCTCGGGCATCAGTCGGGCAAACTCCTCGACGCCCGTCCGCCACGCGTCGACATGGGGATCGGCCGGATCGGCCAGAAGCGTCGATGTGTCGCCGACCTCGGCCGCGGTCTCCCCCTCGACCTCACCGTCTGCGATCCGGCAACGAACGATGCCCCCTGTGCGCGTCTCCAGCGCGACCTCGACGATGAGCCTGGCGGAGATCATCCCCTCGGGGATGCGGAGCGTGATCGGAATCTTCGCCTCGCCGATGGTTGCGAAGTCGCGGCTGTCGATCGTGCCCCCGCGGGGGTGCTTGCCGAGGGCAACCCGGGCGGCTGTCTCCGGTGTCAGAACCGGGCCGAGCGCCCGCGGCCGGTCGCGCCGACGATCGGCGTGCCGGAACTGAATTCTCGGTTTCCCCCACACGACGACTGCACCCTCGGCCGGGTCCTTGCTCGCTCGGGCCACCGACAGCTCCAGGTCCGCAGCCTTCGCTCCCAACGGCCAGCTCAGGTCGGCCGTGAGGGTATGCCTGGCCGCGACGCGAACCTCGCCCGCCGTCAGAACGGCCGCCTCCTCCTCGTCGCCAGCCGCGGCCGCGAGCGTCTTCTGCCAACCGCGGAGTTCGCGGCCCAACTCATCGCAACGGGTGCGCACTTCCGCCTTCGACGCCTCCCCGGGCGGCGGCAGCGACCGCCAATCTTCGACGATCACCGAGAGCGGAAAGGGCGCATTCGCCCGATTCACAACATCCCAAACGTGCTCGCAAAGCCGGGTGCTTTCACCCTCAGCCCGCGCGATCTCCGGCAGCTTCGTCGACCCGAGTCCGAGCCGATCGCGGAAGCGGAACTGCCACGCCACGAACATGGCCCGCGGGTAGCGGTCCAGCCCAAACGGTTTGGCACCCTCGCCCGCAGCCGTGCGGAACCCAAATTCACGGTAGATCGCCTGAATCCGCGTGATCGCGGACAGCTCACGCCCGGTCTTGCCCGGATGGCTGAAGAACCCCAAGGGCCCCGCACCGATCACCGCGTGCTCGGCCACGGCCTTGGCCGCCTGAAGGTACCGTTCGAGTGTCGAGTCCTGCATGAACTGGGCGTCGCCCGCATTGGTAAATCCCTCGCCGGCGACCGCATCGCTCACAAAATCGTCAGCAACCCGCAGGTCGATCCCGGTCAGGTCGCGGAGCGTGTATGCATACTCGGCGCTCGTCAGCCTCCGGATCGCCACCGGCCCCGGGTCGCCCTGGTGTTCCTCGATAAATCGGCGGAGCCCCGCCTCGATATCCCGGACAGCCGCGTCCCGCTGCACGACGCTCGGCTGCGGCTCGCCCTCCGGTGGCATCTTCCGCTCGCGGAGCACCCGGACAACCTTCTCCCAATCCTTGAACCGCCGCCCGAACGCCGGCGCCTTCGCCAACACCCCGAGGTCGAGCCTAGCCTCGGGCTCGTCGCCGCCGTGGCATTCCACGCAGTATTTGCCAACGAGCGGTAGCAGCCCCCCACCGGGCTCCTCGGCTCCCGCGCCAACGGCAAAGCCGACCGCGAGCAGCCCGAGGACCAAGCCGACCCTCCGGCCAGGCCTTCGCCTCACGATGATTCCCACACGAACACCCCTCGCGATGCCGAGAGTACGGGCCTCGGCCCGCCGCACCATTTCGCATCTCGCTACGATACCCCACGTTTCCGGGCGTTCCAAGAAGAAACGAATTCCCGTAAAGGGCGTCGGAACGCCGCGCAGCGGGCATTGAAGACGTGTTACAGGGTTGCACCAGTCGATCGTGCCCGTCGATAATAGGTTGGCCCGCTCGGTCTCCGACCTCGCTCAAACGCCCGCGAGCGTAGCCAACCACAACAACCCCGCCGGCCTGCCCCGGCGCTCTCCGCGGTCCTCACACCGAGACCCGAATCGCCATTACCTTCCGCGGGAATCCGGACCTATGTGGCGTCTCCGCTGTCTGTGCCTGAGCTTCGGCGTGTTTCTGAGTGCTCTGGCCAGTCCGGCGCGCGGTGAGCCCCTCCAGTACAATCGCGACATCCTGCCGCTCCTTTCCGACAAATGCTTCCGCTGCCACGGGCCCGATAGCGCCACGCGCAAGGGAAACCTGCGGCTCGATCGACGCGACGAGGCCGTCCTCCCCGAGATGGCCGGGACCGTGGGCGTCTCCAAGAGCCAGGTCTCGCGCGTCACGATCGAGGCGGGCGAACACCTTCTGGACGACCTCGCCAGGCGCGACTTCTCCGGGCTCGACCTTCTGGCGGTCTGGATCGATGGAATCCAACTCGGCCCCTACCACGTCATTTGCGCGGCGGGGGTTGACGACAAGGGCCATAAGCACGTGCTCGGCCTTCGCGAAGGAGCGACCGAGAACGCCGAGGTAGCCAAGGCGTTGCTTGAGGACTTGGCCGGCGGTGGCGTGGTCTCCAGCCGACGGCGGTTGTTCGTCATCGACGGCGCATTGGCGTTGCGCAAGGCGGTCGGCCTGGTTTTCGGCCAGGAAACGCCGGTGCAACGGTGCCGCAATCACAAGCTCCGAAACGTGCTGGGTCACCTGCCGGAGGCCCAGCACGATCAGGCCCGCTCGACCCTCAAGGCGGCATTCAAGC
>DAIDJG010000073.1 GCA_027451445.1 Singulisphaera sp. | reverse complement strand
GCGGCGCTGCGCAATGCCGCCATAGGGCTATTGCGTGTGACGGGGGCAATGAACATCGCTGCAGCGCTGCGTCGCAATGGCTCACGGGTTGGCGAACTCTTCACCAAGCTGGGCATCTTGAAACAGTGAATGACCCTGGGGGGGTAACTCGAAACCTTGACGTGCCTGGACAGCGTCCCAGCGGTCCTTGATTCCACCGAGCAAGTCCTTGGGAAAAGCATAGCTGGCCACCCGAGCCTTCTCCTCGGAGCCTCGTTCCGACTCTCATTCATGGGACGGCTTTTCCCGCCCGGTGGCCGGCGTCACTGACGGACTGCGGTTTGTTCGGTCCGGCTTGTCGGCTTGTCTCCGGACGTCATCATACCAGAAGTTCGAATGATCCCGTCGCGCTCCATGGTCGTCAGCAAGCGCGACGGGGCCAACGGCAAGAGCAGACTCAACATGACGGCCCTCCTCCCCGAGCGGCGGCCGGATCAATTTAAGTGATCCCTCGCCGCTGGCGTTGGCCCTGCACGGTCGGAAGTTTCACGTCCCAGGCGAGTCCCAGGCGGGCGAGCATCCAGATGACCCAGTAACTCACGTCGATCTGCCGCCACCGGAGTCCGTGACGAGCCGAGGTCGGGACGGCGTGGTGGGTGTTATGCCACGCCTCGCCCGTCGCCAGGACGCCGAACAGGGCGTTGTTCCGGCTCTCGTCGTCGCTCCGGTAAGGTCGCAGGCCCCACAGGTGGCACGCCGAATTGACGCTCCAAGTCACGTGATGGACGAGGAAGATGCGGACCAGCCCGCCCCAGATCAACCCCGTCCAGACTCCCGCCCACGTCCTCGTCATCAATCCTCCGAGCACTGCCGGGATCAGGAGGCCGAGGACGATCTAGACGGGGAACAAGGCACTCGCCACCCGGAGGGCTCGACTCCTGCTCAAGTCCTGGACGTAGCGGTCGAGGTCCGGCGGGTCGGGATCGAACAGCCAGCCGATGTGGGCGTGCCAGATGCCGCGCAGGACGCCGAGGACGCCCTTGTCGTGAACGTGGGGCGAGTGCGGGTCGCCGGCCTTGTCGGCGTGCTGGTGGTGCCGTCGGTGCATGGCGACCCACTTCAAGAGCGGTCCTTGCACGGCCATCGAGCCGAGGACGGCCAGCACGAACTTCACCACGATGTTCGTCTCGAAGGAGCGGTGGACGAAGAGTCGGTGGTAGCCGACCGTGATTCCCAGGGCGGTCAGGACATAAAGGCTCAATAGGAGGCCCAGGTCGGTCCAGCGGAACCCCCAGCCCCAAACGAGGAAGGGGGCTGCCAAGACGCCGAAGAAGGGGACGATGATGGCCACGAGGACCGCCAATCGCACCGACAACGAGATCGGCCTGGGGGCCGCGTCGGGGACAGGCAACTCGGCATCGGGATCGGCGACCGGTAACTCCGTCGTTTCGTTCGTGTCGGGCGGCTCGTTCATGGCGGTCCGCTCTTTCCCGGGAGCGCATTCCGGGCCGAATTCACGTCGGCATGGCCCCCCAGGCATCTCACGAGAATATCGCAAGGTGTGAGCCAAATCGTTGTCCCGTCGGATCCACCGTTCCTGCGCGAGCACACCTAACGTACTGGTCCCGGCTGACTCGTCGGACTCAGGAGTGGCAAGAGGTCGTCGATGTCGACGGGCTTGACCAGATGATGGTCGAACCCGGCCTGTCGCGAGCGACCTGGGTACATGTCCGCGTCATAGCCGGAGATGGCGATGATGAGGATGCCGCGCAGGCCGACCTCACCTCTCAGCCGCTCCGCTACATGGAAGCCATCCAGGCCTGAAAGGCCGATGTCGAGGAGGACGATTTCGGGGAGGCGAGCACAGGCCGCATCGACCGCGTCCCTGCCGTCATGGACCGTTTCAACGTCGAAGCCCGCGAGCTTCAGCAGGGCGGACATGGTCGAAGAAATATCACGATTGTCTTCGGCGATGAGGACGTGTCTGCGGCTCAGGGAAGTTCCCATCGGAATGATCTTCTGCTGTATGGCAATCGAACCCTGAAGAAAGACCGACGGGAATCCTCCCCGACTTGTTGCCCACCAAGATTCAATAGCATACAAATATCATGCCACAGCTCCTCAGTTATCGCGAATAGGGGCCCTGGAAGACGTGCCCAGGAGATCCAGCAACGCTTTCAGCTCAATGGGCTTCACCAGATGGTGATCGAAGCCGGCCTCCGCGGAGCGGCGGAGGTCCTCCGCACGGCCGTAGCCGGAGATGGCGATGAAGAGGGCACCCCGGCAGCTTCCGTCTCGGCGAAGCTGCTCGGCGAGTTGATAGCCGTTCATGCCGGGCAATCCGATGTCGAGGAGCACCGCCTCGGGATTCTGGGACCGGGCCATCTCGATCGCCGCCTGTCCGTCATGGGCCACGTGGACGTCATATCCGGAAGATCTGATCAGTTTGGCCATGACCCGGGTCATGTCCGCGTTGTCGTCCACGACGAGCAGGCGTGGGCGAATCTGATCGGTCCCCGGTGCTCTCGCGGGAGGCGATGCGACGACTTGCGGTAGCACTTCCGCGGCCGGGAGTCGCACCGTGAACTCGCTCCCCTTCCCGAGCCCTTCGCTTGCGGCCGTGACGCTCCCGCCGTGGAGTTCGGCGAGGCGCCGCACGATCGTGAGCCCGATCCCGAGACCCCCGCGGGAGCGGTCGAGCGAGTCATCCACCTGGGTGAACAGCTCGAAGACCCGCGCCAGCATCCCGGCCTCGAGCCCGACTCCGGTATCGCGCACGGTGATGCACAGCTCTTCCCCTTCACGTCGGGCCGAGACCCGGATCCGGCCCCCCCGTTCGGTATACTTCGCGGCGTTGTTCAGGAGGTTGAAGACGATCTGCTCCAGACGTGTTGGGTCCGCCACGAGCGGCAAATCACCGGGAGGGAGGGAGATGCTCAAATCCAGGCCCTTCTCCTCCACAAGGGCCGCAACCATCTCGACCGCCCGTTCGACGACCGCGTGCAGGTCGACGGGCTCCTTCCGGAGATGGATCTTGCCCTGGGAGATCCGAGACACGTCGAGCAAGTCGTCAATCAAGCGCGCGAGGTGCTTCACCTGGCGCTTTATCACGTCGTCGGTCCACCCCCGCTGGGCTTCCATTCCAGGCGTGCGGGCCAGGTCGACGGCCCCGCTGATGGCAGCGAGCGGGTTCCTCAGCTCGTGGGCGAGCATCCCCAGGAACTCGTCCTTGCGACGGTCGGCGTCGGCAAGTTGCTTCTCGTGCGCCTCGGCCCGATCCCTCGCTCCCTCGGCGGCCTGGAGGAGCTGCTCCCGTTCCTCGGCCATGCGCCTGCGTTCGGTGATGTCGCGGATGTTGCACTGGATGACTTGCCGATCGTTCTCTTGATAGACGTTGCTGACGAACTCGACATCCCGGCGTTCCCCACCTTTCGACCGGAGGGGCAGGTGCTCGTAGCGAATCGAGCCCGTCTCTCGCAAGGCGTGGAACGCCTCCTGACTCTCCTTTTCGTCCCGGAGCAGGCCGATCTCCCAAAGTTCCTTGCCCACGAGTTCTCCCCGGGGATAGCCCAGCAACTGCACCATGAACGGATTCGCATCAGTGATCTTCCGCGTGTCGGGTTCAAGGAGGAGGATCCCGTCGTGGGCGGCCTCGAAGAGCCGCCGGTAGCGGACCTCGGAGGCCGCCAGGGCACAGTCTGCGCGATTGCGTTCGGTAACGTCCTTGATGCAGAGGAGGATCAGGTTATGCTCACCCTCGGGTGGGAAGCGACGGGTATTGAGGAGCATCGTCTTCCGGCCGATCCGCTCGAAATCGTGCTCCACCTCGAAATCGCTGAACGCCCGGTCCCGGGGAATGATCTCTTCGAGGAGGCTCCTCAACTCCTGGATGTCCCATTGCCCGTCCCCCAAGCCGCAGATGGGTCGCTCGCTTCCATCTCTCGCGATGAGGAGAGCATTACCCCCTTGCTCGACGGTCAACCCTCGCTCGATGACTTGCCGGACCGGTTGTTGGACCGGCTCCCCCGTCGTCTCACGGACGATGCGAAAAACTTTCTCGATCGTCTCTCCAGCCGCGTCGGCGAGCGTCCATCCGGTCAGCTTCTCGGCGGCGCGATTGAGATAGTTCATGCGACCCTCTCTGTCAGCAGCGATGACGCCGTCGCCGATGCAAGAGAGGGTAATCTGGAACCAGTCGCGCTGGTTGATAACCGCGTTCCCTGCCGGTTTCGCTTCAGAGCTGTCAGGCGTGTGCGAAGTGCTCATGAGTGTGCTGGTTCAGCGCGAATGGGTCGAACGGACCGTGCTCGCCGAGCTAGCCAGGGATTTCACAGGAAGAAATCGGGATCAGAATCGGCCGAAGGCGTAATTGCCGTTCGACACGTCGAAATCGAGGTCGCTCAGACCGACGTTCACACGCAGGTGGCTGTAGGTGTATACCTCGACCACCTCCGCCGGGGTCTCCGGAGAACTCGGCCAGTCGTAGGCTTCGAAGTGGATCGGCAGTCCGAGCTCGTCGTCGATGAAGAGGCGGACCCGATAGAACATGAATTCGGGCTGTTTGTGGGGATGAGTCGCTTCGATCATCGTGCAGCGTCGGGCGTCAAACGTCTGGTCGCCGCGAAGGACCACGACGACTTCGGACGACTCCAACTCGGTTGACCAGCGAGTCCGCAGAGTGTCGAGCAACGGACCGATGCCGGCCTCGGAGATCGGGTGGCGACAGCCCGTCATGGCAAGGCCGCCGGTCGGCTCGAGCCGGACAGTTCCGGCCAGTAGCTGGTTCAGCCCTACATCATGGGCCAGGACCTTGCCGTCGTTTTGCCCGACGACGTAGATGGCTTCGCGCCCGGGGGAAGGTCGACGGGTTTTGACGTAAATGCTCCTGGGTTGGGTCCGCACCTTCATCATAAGCACGTAGAGAGGCGTCAGTCGTCCTTGGATCCGCTCCCGCTTGGAGAACGTGCAGGTGTAGTCGCGAATGTTCCGGTACTGACGCTGGCACTCGTCGATGGACGCGAGCGCACGAGTGATGAGGGTCTCCCGCTCCACCTCGTGAGAATCGGTGCCGGCGTGCGCGCCCGCGATGGATTTGAGAGCGACGCGCGACTCAATCGATCCTGCATCGGGTCGATGCCGATTCAACGCCGCGACGGCCACGCCAGAGTCCGAGCACCGTTCGTCCCGTGCAGATCGGCTTCCGGAGGCGAGGGTCCTGGCCGCACGACGGCTCGGCCCACTGACGTCCGTCAGGCCGGGCGGGGACGGCGTACTCTTTCGGACGTGCTCCAACGTGATGCAGGTCACCACAACGGCGCTCAGGAGGGCCAGGAATAGCCATCTCCTGCCTCGCTTCGTCGAAAGGTTCGCCGGGGAAGCTATTCTCGTCGTCGGGATTGACATGAGGGATTCGCTTCTCACTCGTGGGCCAGCATTTGTTCGACGACCCACGCGATGGAACATGCTCGGATCACAACACACCGCGGCTCGGAGTTCGATTCGGCAACAGCTTCTCGTCTTCGTTGAAGATCGCCTCCCAGATAGCCAGCTTGTACCGCGCGTAGTCGCGCAGGTCGTTCCCGGCGGCCGTCATGCTGTCGAGTAGGGTCCGATCATGGCAGTGCGATGCCAGTACGAGCTCGGTCATCTCCTCATCGGCACCCAACTCCACGCATGCCCTGCGGAACTCATCGAGCTCGTCTCCCATCGCATCGTCGGTGTCCATGGCTTGGATTCCTGAAAAATGGCTAGCCCTCGCCCGTTCGAGCGGTAGGGACGACCGCTGGCCAGGGTGAGCTTTGAGCGCTCGACCAAGCGGAATCGCGTGGGGCAAAGACCGCGGGACGGGAATCTCGGGGCCGCGTTGGTTCGTCCACCAGTAGGTCAGGGACCCCATCCCGCTTGTCCAGATCATTCCGGCCTCGAAGAGGATGCCGCGGGGACCGGGGGAGACATAGAACGGCATGAGCGTGCCCCTCGGGGATTGTGGACGGTGACCTCGGAGCGAACGAGCTGCTGTGCCCAGCAACCGAGGGGTCCCTGATGGCTTCAGCACCTTCGAGAACTCGTCGAGTTCTTTTTCCGCCTGGTCCTTGGCGTAGCCGTACCTTTGCTGCAAGAAGCCGGCAAGTTGGTCGCGCTTGCCGGCAGCGGTCGTGAGATCGTTGTCGGTCAGCTTGGCCCACGTTTCCTTCGGCTTACCCGTGAACTGCTTCCAGTCGCCCGCGATTTGATCCCAGTTCATGACGAACCTCCGTGAGTGGACCTCATTGACCCCGTCGATCGGATTGCTAATAGAAAACTCGCATGTATGTTATCTTGCAATCTATTTGTGCGATATTTGTCGGCCCCCCAGGGCTCTCCTAGACCTGTCGGATCTGCTCGGCAGCGATCCCGCGAATCGCCACGAGCTCGCCTCCCTTGCCGCCGCTGGCCTTACGCCAGAGTTGACGAATGGCGTCCGAGAGCTTATGCATACCAGTCATTATTAATCATTAATCACAATAATTGACTACCATTGATGGACCGCGGTATCCTCATAAAACCAAGGCTTCGCGCTCCCGAAGTCAAAAAAGACCGACGTGCTCGATCGCCATTCTCGGCCGATCGAGCACGTCGGTTTACTCTCCAAGTGACCCCCCGATGCTGACGGGTTGTCCTTCTTCAAGTCATCCAACGATTTCTAAACGTCATCTTACAATTTTAAATGAGAGATTCAAGAGAATTCCATCGTCGAACCCGGTATCCTCTATTCCAGGAAGCCTGCGAGACAATGGTCCGATCCTCAGCTGCGACGCCCCCCCCCAACGGCCCTGGGGGTTTTCGACGGAGCTAGAATCAGGAGCTCAAGGTCGTCATGAAAACGCAGGGTGAAATCGAATCCGCCATATGCCAAGGGATCCGCAGCTGCGAGCAGGAATACATGGGTCGCGGCCCTAAAGACGTCCACGCCTACTTAATTGCAGATTGCGTCGTTGTTCGACTTCAGGGCGTTTTGACCGCTGCCGAACAGCATCTGGTCAAGTCGCTTCCGGCCGACAAGGGGAGGGACCTGCTCAAACAGGTGCGGACCCATCTGATCGAAACGGCGCGTCCGTTGCTGGAGGCGTTGGTTCCGGACGTCACCGGCGTCAATGTGGTGAGCTTGCACCATGACATCAGCACCGTGACGGGGGAAGAGATCGTGGCCTTTACGTTGGCCGAGCCTCCCCTCTTGCGCGAAACAAGGAAGTAATAAAAGTTCACACACAGAGACAAACACGCGATCATGCGAAAGTATACGTAAGTTTACTCTCTCAGTCCTCCCGGGCACCGCTCGCACGATCCTCGCCCGATTCCGCGCTTGATGGTCTGGTCGGTCGGACAGAGTGACCGTTCTGTCCCACCTCGATCTTCGGGCGACCTTGCCGGGATCAACGGGCGTCATCCGCTGTCGGTTCGTGCCACAGGCACGCTGCTGAGGGGCTTGTCGGCCTCAAGGGGTCGCGACGCAAGTGACTGTGGAATAAAGTGATTGCAAAATCCTAGTTCCGGGTGCAGGTTCTGCGACTTCACCTTCGCGTCACTGTCATTGTCCTCCATGTAACCTGCGGCCTATTGATTATTTTTAATAATATTTGTATACA
>DAIDJG010000072.1 GCA_027451445.1 Singulisphaera sp. | reverse complement strand
GCGGCGCTGCGCAATGCCGCCATAGGGCTATTGCGTGTGACGGGGGCAATGAACATCGCTGCAGCGCTGCGTCGCAATGGCTCACGGGTTGGCGAACTCTTCACCAAGCTGGGCATCTTGAAACAGTGAATGACCCTGGGGTCGTGGCCGGGGTGGTTGCCGTCCTGGCCTTCCTGGCGGGTCCCGAGCGAATGCTGGACGCGTTCGAGCAGGTCTGGCATGTGATCGGAATCGTCTTCTTTTGGAGAACCGATCGTTCCGACTTCCGCACACGTTCCGGTAGGGGCCGATAGGCGGACAACGGAAGCAAGCGAGTTGACGGCCTGGCGCTCGTGATCAGCGGCGGGCCGCCATGGCGACCTTTTCGGCCGCGAGGCCGCGCGGATGCGGCTTCACCGCGCGGGCTGGCAGCGACGTGAGTACGACACAAATCGTCTTGGTCGCAGGATCGGCCCAGCAGAGCGTGCCGGTGGAACCCGTGTGGCCGAAAGTCTGCTCGGAACAGCCGGGGCTGCCGGATCCTCGCCCCACGGCAAAGCCCAATCCTCGCGGGGTCGCACCCGCCGGGTTGTGATTCGTGATCATCAGTCGCGCGGTGTCGGGTTTGACAACCTTGCCGCTGGCCTGCAGGAACTCGGCAAGGAACTTGCCGATGTCGGGCGCTGAGGCATGTGTCCCGCCCCAGGGGGCACCCAGCTTGCGCCAGTAGAGGCTGTTCCAATCCCACTCCTTGGCCTGCGGGTCCCCTGCCCCCGATTCCGGTGCCGCGCCGTCCATCTGGCACGAAATCATATCGGCGAGCGAGAACCGGCCGAGCCCCTGCGCCGAGTGCTTCATCCCCAAGGGCTGGAAGACACCGCGATCGACGAGCGTGAGGATGTTCAATCCGCTGAGGATCTCGGCAATCCGGGTCGCCAGCAAGATGCCCATGCTCGAGTACTGGTATCGGGAGCCCGGGGCAAAGCTGAGCGGGGCGCGTGCCGCCTGCTCGGCAAACTCCGGCAGGGACGCATGCTGCTTGCGCAGGGTGTTGTTGTCGGCGAGTTGATCGGGCAACCCGGAGACGTGCGTCAACAGGTGGCGGATCGTGACGTCGTCCCTCATGCCGCCCGTGAAGGCTGGTAAGTACTTCCTCACCCGGTCGTCGAGTTGAAACTTCCCCTGATCGAACAGCGTCATGACCGCCGTGACGTTGATCGGTTTGGAGATCGAGCCGAGCAGGAACATCGCATCGCCCGAGGTGGCTTTGCCGAAGTGCCGCGTATACGGCTCATCGTCTTGAACGACGTGCAGAACGGCCGCATCGACCTGCTTCGAGGCGGAAGCCCGTTCCAGCACGCCGGCCGCGTCGTCCCAACGCGCTGCGCCAAGGGCGGCGAATAACCGGGAAGTGGTCGACGCGGCCAAGGCCGCTCCAAGAAACGTCCGTCGCTGCATCGTGACCGCTCCTTTGGAAATACGGGGAGCCATGTTGCCACGAAGTGGTAGCGATGGAAAGACACTACTCGCCCATGGCCACGCGTTTCGACAGAGGCGCCTCGGTGAAGTCCGCGCCCTCGTCGAGTTCCAGACCATGAGCGGCTTCGACCACATCCTCGACCTTTCGCGAATCGCAGGAGGGATCCCAGCGCCGACGACGGCCGACCCTCAGCAAGAGGACCACGTCACTCATGAGCGACCCGCATGAGATCCAGCGTCTCTTCGATCGTTCGCCGTACGTCGAGATCGCTTTCCTCACCGAGTCGCCGCGTCAGCCAGCGCTGTGCTTTTGCAGGTGTGAGCACACTCAGCGCCTTGGACGCAGCCTCACGGACATCGGCATCCTCGTGGAACAGATGCTTGATCAAGACCAGCTCCGCGAGAGGATCGGACGTCGTCAGCCGCTCCGCCATCCAGCCGAGCGCCCGTAAGAGCGCCAAAGCCTGATTCGGTGGGGCATCGCCGCGCAGCGCCTCCAAGATCGGCGCGAGCGCGCCGTCTCCCAGTCGCGCCAGTGCGGAGGCGGCCCAGTGGAGTCGTTCCTCGTGCGTCTCGGTGCGAAGCCGTTCGACGAGCCAACGAGCTCCCTCGGCGCCAGACTCGTCCCAATATCGCCGCGACTCCCGTTGTACATCCTCGGCGGAGGATGACCCCTTCTAGCGTCCGAGCGCCTGATACCGTCGCTCCGCCTGCTCAAGTGTGAGTGACGGTCCGCGCACGCCCTTCACTTCAAAGCAAATCAGGCGACCCGAATTACTGTCCTGGGCCACAACGTCAAAGTCGGGCGAGCGAGATGCACCCGTGAGAGGAGCTCCTTCTTTCTCCAATAACTGGGCGATCAGACGCCGAACGGTCTCCTCCAGAAGGCGTCCCTTACGGTCGTTCGAATTTGCGTCGTCGGCTCTGATGGGCATCAAGTCATCGGGGACCGATATTGTGATTGTTGTCACGCGCTTCACCTCCCGCGCCCGCGTTCGGCAATCTGGACTGCGGCACTGGTGTCAATCGGCAGATGACCTCAGTATATCGCAGGCCTTGTGTCTCGTCGCCGGGAAAGAGCGCGAGGAAAAACAGCTTTGGGGACGCGCAGCGCTCCGTTGATCTTCGAGTGCGACATGGAACTTCACCGTCTCATCGCTTGGTCTTCTTCGTCTTCTTCGAGGTCCCCGACGCCGGGGCCGCGGACACGTTCCAGACGTGAATCGCCTTGTCAAACCCGGCGGCGACAACGCGGCGGCCATCGGGCGAGAAATCGATCTGGTTCACGCCTTCCGTCGTGCCATTCAGTTGCGCGAAGCGCCGGCCGGTGGCGATATTCCAGAGGCTCACTGGAGTCTGATCTACCAGGCCAGGACCGCTGGTCGCGAGCATCTTGCCGTCGGGCGCGAACCGCAGATGTTTGATCGACGACTCCGTCAGCGGCGTCTCGATGCCCCCGATCGGCCGAAGGGTCTTGAGGTCATAGGCGATGGTCTTCATATCAATGATCTTGCCGCCCGTCGCGACGACCACGGCGGCCTTTGGTGCGCAGGCGACTGCCGAGTATGCCCACTCGACGCCCTTGCCCGGCAGCGCAAGCGATTTCCGAAGCTTTCGGGTCTCGACGTCCCACGTCGAAAGCTCTTCCGACGTGATGGCGGCGAGCGTCTTGCCGTCCGAGGAGAAGGCAAACGAATGGATGCTCCCCTGCTCCGGCTTGATCTTCCCGAGCAGCTTGAACTCCTTCGCGTCGAAGAGCATCACGTCGGCCTGGTCGTTGCTCGCGGCCAGGATCGACCCATCCGGCGAGTAAGCCAGGCAGAGCACGGCCAGCGACGGGTCGTCGAGCTTTTTCTGAAGCTTGCCGGTCGCCGTGTCCCACAGGAAGACGTCGCCCACGTAACCACCGACCGCCAGGGTCTTGCCGTCAGGGGCAAACGCAACCGAGTAGGACGAGGGCAAATCGTTCCCGCCGGGCTCCAGCCGGTGCAGGCGTTTGCCACTCGAGGCGTCCCAGATCATCGCCGCATCCTCGCCCGCCGAGGCGATCTGCTTGCCGTCCGGACTGAAGACAACGCCGTGGATCGGCTTCTCATGCCCCGACAGTACGCCGGCTGGCGCAATCGCGGGGACGGCTGCCGCCGGGTCCTGCAAATCAAGCTGCGCCCGCGCGCCGGAGGTGAACGAAAGGATCAGCGTGCAGACACAAAGCACGAATCGGCGTGCCATCATCACTCAAGACTCCCTGTCGCGGTTGGCTCCGAGGCTCGATCGTAACATCGAGGAGGAAAGCGTTCGACGGTCGAATCTCTGAGACTCTGTCCCAATAGTGCGAGAAGCGTGGAAATGGGGACAGGCACCGTCCGAAGACGTCTGGAGCCAGTCCCCATTTCCACGCTTCTCGCTCCGCCGGAAAAGGGGGACAGGCACCTCGAAGACTCGGAGCCAGTCCCCCTTTTCCGGCTCCGCTTCCGGGACAGACTCTGAGAACTCACGAAAGGTCTCGACGCCAGTGCTTGTTTTGTGTTCCGATGTGAGACGAGAAACGCCGGCCGCTCAGAGACCCTGTTGCCAGGATCTCGAAGCGGCCGCGCGCGAAACGATTCGCGAAGCACTCACGAGTGGTGCTTCTTCGCAGCATGGTGCACGACGACCTTCGAAAGCACCGCTCTCGCCACTTTCGAATGACTATGCTCCAGCGACCGCAAAATGGCCGCGCGCGTGCGCCTCGCAAACACGATGCTCGTGCGCTTCGACGCGTGGGCAACGGAAGGAGCCACCGGACCAGTCAACCGCGCTTCCAGTGAGGCCACCTGGGCGTTGAGTGCCGCAAACTGCGCCTGTCCGCCATTGTTCCACTGGTTCACGATTCGAGCAGCCACCGCGGGGCCGACGGCCGAACTGGGGACGTTGGGTCCGGCCAGAATCTCCTGGCCGAACGTCTGCACGAAGTTGGTCCCCGACGCGCCATTCGCACCCGCCAGGAAGTTGCCCGACGTGTCGGTCACGCCTGAGGGGGACGTGCCGTTGACCGTGAGTTGGTACTGGGCGAACAGGTAAACCGTGTTCGCCGGGGAAAGCGTGACTGTATTGTTCGTCGCATCATAGACGGCCGACGAGAGGGGGATTGGAGTGCCTGCCGTGCCGTTCACGATCGGCACCAAGGTATAGTTGTTGATGTTCTGCGCCGACGCGGCATTGAGCCCTTCGTTAAACGTGAGGACGAAGATCGTCGGCTGGTTGTGGAAACCGAACCGTTGCAAGTTCGTGACCGTCGGGCCGGTCGTGCTCATGGTGGTCCCGACGGTAAGCGTGAACGGCTCGGCATTGGTGGCACCGGTGCTGTCCGCGGCGGTGACGGTGAAGCTCGAAGTCCCTGCGGCGGTGGGCGTGCCCGAGATCAGGCCGGCGCTCGAAAGCGAGAGACCCGCCGGCAGCGAGCCGGTCGTGACGGCAAAGGTCAGCGGAGCCACGCCGCCGGTCGTCACCACTTGCTGCGAGTAGGCTGTATCGACCGTCGCGTTCGGCAGGCTCGTCGTAATGAACGTAATGGGACCATTCACGGTCACGGTGTAAGACTGGGTGGCGGTGTCATTCGCGGTGTCGGTCGCCGTGACCGTGAACGTGTCGGTCCCCGCCACTGTCGGCGTGCCGGAGATCAGTCCGGCGGATGACAGCGTAAGGCCCGTCGGCAGTGCGCCGGTGGTCACAGCGAACGTCGATGTGCCCGTTCCTCCGGTCGTGGACAGTTGCTGGCTGTAATTGGTGTTCACCGTGCCGTTGGGCAGCGTGGTTGGGATGATCGACAACGTCGACATTGCCGCATTGACCGTGAAGTTGAATGTCTGGGGGGTCGTCGCGCCGGCGGTATCGCTCGCGTTGATGGTGAACGAGGATGAACCGGCGGCCGTCGGCGTCCCGCTGATCGTTCCCGAGCTGCTCAGGGTCAGCCCCGTGGGCAGAGTCGAGCCCGTCGCAAGACTAAAGGTAAGAGCTCCTGTGCCTCCTGTGGCCGCGAGCTGCTGAGTGTACGGTGTGTTCACCGTAGCGGCGGGGAGGGTCGTCGTGGTGATCGAGATCGCGGGGTTGACCTCAACCTGGAACGCCTGGGTGGCGGTGTGACTGCTCGCGTCGGTGGCAGTGACGATGAAAGTGGATGGACCCGTAGAAGTGGGGGTGCCGGAAAGCAGCCCCGTCGTGCTCAACGTCATGCCCGTGGGCAACGTACCGGAGGTGACTCCGAACGTGACGGTTCCCGTGCCGCCCGTCGACGAAAGCTGCTGGCTATAGGCCGTCCCAGACGTCGCATTGGGCAGAGACGTCTGGTTGATCGTGAAGGCCGTTGCGTTGACTCCCAGGGTGTAAGTCTCGGGCGTGGTGGCGCCGACACTATCCGTCGCCGTGACGGTAAACGTCGATGGGCCAGCAACCGTGGGCGTCCCGGAGAGCAAACCGCTGCTCGAAAGGGTCAAACCGGTGGGCAGCGTGTTGTTTGTCACGGCGAAAGTGACCGCGCCGGTGCCGCCCGTCGTCGCAAGCTGGTGACTGTAGGCGGTATTCAGGGTCGCCGCGGGGAGGGTCGTCGTCGTAAACGTGATCGCAGGGTTGATGTCAACCGTGTACGTGCCGGTGCCTGTCGCGTTCGTGCTGTCCGTGCCCGTGACCGTAAACGTGTCAGTCCCCGCCGTCGTCGGTGTGCCGGTGATCGCTCCGGTCGAGGAGGTCAACGTCAGTCCGGCGGGAAGCGCTCCGCTCGTAACGGCAAAGGTGACAGTCCCCGTGGCTCCCGTCGCGCCCAACGTCTGATTGTAGGCGTGACCCACCGTGTCGTTCGGCAGCGTCGCCGGAGTGAGCGTGAACGGGTCGGCTGCTAACAGAACCCGCTCCTCAAGGCCGGACAGACACCCGTCGGGCCGGAAGGCCCAAACCCTGCGCCGATGCTCCCGCCGGCGCGCAACCGTAGAATCGTGTCTCTGGTAGCCTCGCATGATGCACCTCATCGCGAATCTGTCGAAGGGGGATTCGACATGGTCCCGGCCGGCCCACCCTGGCCGGCCACTGGCTCGAACGCGTCTTCACGATCCGTCCGGAACCTCAGATGTCAAATTAAACATGACATCATAAATAACTTTGTATACGAACGAGAATGCACCGGACGCTCACATGGATGAGTGCAATCGTGCGTGATACTATCCCTCGCCCCGTCGCAATGTCTAGCCTCCAGGCTGTTCGTTCCCGAGGCTAAAGCTCTGCTCCGAGGAAACTTGCGACGACTGCGAGAGACGTTACGTTGGTTCCGAGGGCCTCTCCGGGGGCTCTACGACCAGAAAATCTCGTACCGTGGGCGGCGAAAATCCCGCGCATCGGATTGGCACAGTGACATTTCGGCATTCAAGGGATTGACCATAGCCTGGCGTGTCGCGCGAATTGTCAACGGACCGGGGCCGTGACGAGGCGCGATTTGCGACGCGGACCTACAAAACGAGGGGTCGGAGCCGCATGCTTTGCGCGACAACCGTGCGTCGCGTGTCGGCGTCAAAGATCACTCCGATCCAATCCAATCGCGCGGTCCCTGACGATGTCTGATGTGTTGACACGCCGATCGCCTCGTACGCGACGATGCATCCCATGGGTTTCGGTCCGCTTGGCCGCTGTCGTTGGATCTCGTGCCGTCGTCACGCGGCGAATCTCAACGAGTGAGTTCGACGGCGTTTGACGCTTCTGGGCCGGGCCGTTGAGGACCTCGCGTTGTGGACTTATTCGGGAGTGGGAACGATCGTAGACTCGAAGCATGTCTCCGGAACCCGTTGCCCGCGTTCCGGTTGCTTCGGGACGAGTGGAACGTCGTTACGACCTGAAACGGAAACCGCGCGTCAATCATCCAGCCGTCGCGAAAAAAGTGTAAGCGAGTTCGCCCGACGGGGCAGTAAGAGTGTCGTTGCGTTGCTCGCGGGTCGAGGAGTGAAACACATGGCGCGTCTTCGGCTTGAACGAGCGCCGGGGTTGGTCGGCATTCTGTTTGAGAACGGTTCGCTTGCCGGTTTGTCGGACGAACAACTGCTCGGGCGGTTTGTCGCACGGCGAGCGGGGGCGGAGAACGCCTTCGGGGCCTTGGTTCGACGGCACGGTCCGATGGTCCTGAGCGTCTGTCAAAGCGCACTGGGCGATCGGCATGAGGCGGAAGATGCGTTTCAGGCCACGTTCCTGGTCCTGGCGCGGCGGGCTTCGTCGCTGCGCGAGCCAGCGCGTTTGAGCGCCTGGCTGCACGGCGTCGCGCGGAGAACCGCGCAGAAGATGCATTCCACAAGGGTGAAACGGCCTCCGTCGGAACCCCTATCGGCGGCGAACGAACCCCCGGCCGCTGACGTTACCGGCGGGCGCGAAGGCGCGGAGGCCTTGCACGAGGAGATCTCGTGTTTGGCCGAGCGCGACCGCTTGGCCCTATTGCTGTGTTACTTCGAGGGCCTGACCCACGAACAGGCCGCCCAGCGCCTCGGCTGGCCCGTCGGAACGCTGAGCGTACGCCTCATGCGGGCACGCGCCCGGCTCCGCGACCGTCTTACCCGCCGGGGTATCGGACCGGCCGCCTGTCTCCCCGCCGCATGGCCTCGCTTCGAACCCGTGGCCGACGTTCTGGTCACGCAAACTAGCGCAGCGGCATTCGGATTCGCTGCGTCGACCACCGCATCCAACGGCGCGGTCTCGTCGACAGTCACGACACTCTCCACAGGAGTCCTCAGAATCATGACCCTCAGGACGTTGTTGATCCGGACCGCGGCGCTGCTCGCGTGCGGAGCCATCGCCGCTGGCTCGGCGTCGTTGGCCTTTCAGGACAAGACGCAACCGCCCCCCGCCGTCAAACCCGCTCCGTCGGAAAAACCGAAGCCGAACGGGGCGCCTTCACTCCTCGTCAACGGCGGGTTCGAGCAGGGCGACCCGCAGAGCGAAACCCTCGAGGGATGGAAGGAGGGCGCCGCAGTTCCGGGCGTGGCGACGCGCTGGGATCGGACGGTGGCACACGGCGGTAAAGGAAGCCTCCACTTTCGGAAGACCGTCATGCGCTACTTTCCGATCGCTCAATGGACCCAGGAAGTCAAACGCACGGGCACAGCCCCTCGGTTGAAGGTCAGTGCGTTCATCAAGACCCGAAAGATGACGAAGGCGATCCTCGACATCCAGTTTCTGAACAAGCAAGGCGAGTGGACTCACGCCTGGGCCGTCTACATCGGCGCGAAGGATGCCGCGGATCCGCCAGCGACCCACGACTGGAAGCAGTACGAAGGGGTGGTCGCAATCCCCGAAGGAACCGAGAAACTCCTCATCGCTCCCCAGGTTTACGGCCCCGGCGACGTCTGGTTCGACGATATCACGGCCGAGTACACCGACGCACCTGCGACCGACCCAACGGCTCCGTAGGGCACCCTCCAATGAGATTGCCGATACCGAGCAAGTCGAACCTCTCAGAGTCTGTCCCGGAAGTGGAGCGGAGCTGGAAAAGGGGGACTGGCTCCGAGTCTTCGAGGTGCCTGTCCCCCTTTTCCGGCGGAGCGGGCGTGGAAATGGGGACTGGCACCGTCCGAAGACGGCCGGAGCCAGTCCCCATTTCCACGCTCCGGGGGCATGTGGGACAGACTCTAACAATAACCCGAATCATGAGAGATGACATTATATAATTATCCCTCAACTACGCTTCGGGTTATTGCTAGCAAATGCTGGCATGATCGTCAATCACCGAAACGGAACCCTCCGTCGCGGAACTGGTACGACTTGACGATGGCCCCATGATCGGCGAACACAACGCCCGCACCGTCGCCGGTGAACATGCCGTTCTCGAAGCAGAAGAGGATTCGGTAGTGACCGCTGGCACGAGGCGGCTTATCGATGGCGACGTGGAAGTTGCCGTCGGGTTCGATCCGGGCGACGTGGCTGCGGTTGAAGTACTCGTCATCCGGTTTGCCCAGGTCGTCGAGCACCACAACGCTGTGCGCGGGCATGTCGGCGACGACCTTCCCGCTGAGAGTGATACGGTTGGACTTCTTGCCGTACGTCGGCTTGTAGCCCACGAGTTTCACGCTCGGCTGGCGCTGGCGGTTCTTGGTCGTACCGGTGAAGAGGGGGTGCTTCCAGAGCATGGCGGCTGACGCTTCGGTGAGGTAGCAGAGGTCGGCGTTGGGGTATTTCCGCTGGGCATAGACATCGTTGTTGGGTCCCATCAACGAATTCCCCCGGCCGAGTGCGGGGTCGGGGCCAATGTGCGGCAGGCCGAGGGCGTGTCCGAGCTCGTGAATCGTGCCTTTGAGGAAGTATTCGGCGTTGAAGCCGCTGGAGGGGTTGATGTCGGGCCGAATCGCGCCGGGGATCGTGTCGTAATTGACGATCGCGCCACCGCCATCGCGTGAGCATCCGCTCCCTTGCCAGCCGCTGAACCGCTTCGGACGGTCGCCCACGTAGAGAAAGACCCACCAGATGTGCCCCTCGCCATCGATGCCGAGTTGCTGCTTGGCTTTATCCCTGGCTTCGGCGTCGCACGATGCCTTCGTGTAGAACTCGTCGCCTGACGGTCGGCTCCCCTGCACGTAGACTACTTCAACGGTTCCATCCTTGTTGCGGCGGAAGACGTGTTCGACGGCCGGTGGATACTTCCAGCCCTTCATCCCTTCGACGAGGAAACGCTCGGTCGCGTCCGCAATTTGCGTGAGGCGCTGGGCGACGCCGGGAGGCGGCTTGAGATCGGACGGCGTGTACAGGACGATGCGCACCGTCGGCGGGGGCGGCTCGAACTCCGCATACGCGAACGATTTCCCATCGGGCGCAAACGGCCTTGCGCCGATCGTGCCGTGACCGCCGACGAGCCGGACGACCTCCTCGGGTTTACCCCGGGCACCGCTGAGGGGAAGCCGGCGAATCGAGGCATCACGATCGAGTACGTTCCCTCCCGAGCGGGGTGGGAGCGAGAGGTAGTACAGCCACTTGCCGTCCGGCGAAGGATGGGGTGCCGAGTTGCTGCGGTCGTCGTTGGTGATTCGCTCGGCCTGGGCGTCGTTCGGCCCGGCACCCCCGGCGGGCATCCGCCAGAGGCTGCGATTGCCGGTACGGTCGGACAGGAAATAAATCCAGCGGCCGTCGGCAGAATACTGGGGCGCATCGTCGGCGTGGGGGTCGCTCGTGAGTCGACGTTCCACGCCACCCTCGGACGCAATCACATACACGTCGTAGCCACTCCCGCGGTTGGCCGAATACGCGATGAACTTGCCGTCGGGCGACCAGGCATGGAAATAGCTGGGCATAGCAGGCAACACGCGTTCGGGCTCGCGGCCAGGCTGCTCCCGGAAGAGCGCCCCGTTCGCGGTGAACGCAAGCGTCTGGTCATCAGGCGCGATCCCGTGGTTGATGTCGACCCAGCCCGTGGATCCCGTCGCGACCGGCTGAGGAGCTCCTCCCGATATGGGCACTCGCCAGAGCTTGCCCCCGCCATTGACGATCAGCGCCTTGCCGTCAGGCGTCCAGTCCGGCGCAGCGTACCGGTGGGGCGAGTCGAGGACCACTTTCCTGCCGGACCCGTCCAGCGCAACGACGGTGATTCGGCTCCGCGTCTCTTCGCCTGCGATCCACGGAGGCTCAGCCGCGGAGGCTCTCATTCCGAGCAACGTGAAGGCCACGACGATAAGCCGCGGCATCGCAAAGTGTCGCCATGGCATGATCCGACCATCCTCACCCGATCCGGAAGACCGAAGCCGTCGGCCCCAAATGACACGCCCCTGAGTGGCATGACAGCACCAACCCCGCCGTCGCGTCAACCCCTCGGCGTGCCGAGAAGCAGCAGTCCGATGCGCGGCAAAAAGCAGGCCAAACGGCGACACTCCGCGCTCGACACCACCGATGCATATGCTGGTTGGACGAGTCCGTGAGAATCGCCGTTCGCTTCGCGACCGGCCGTGCTTTCGCGGAGCGAAAGCCGACCGTCGATGCCGCCAGGGTCAGCGCGAGTCGCTCATCGCTTGATGAAACGCGACCTTCGGCGATCGCCACGTGCGTGTCTTCGCGTCGCGCGTAGCCCAACACGGCGATCGCCAGTGACCGGGCATCGATAGTCGTCTTTCGCTCCGCGAAAGCACGTCTTTATCCGACACTCCATCGCTCTTCACCAGGATCGAGCGGCATGTTTCACTTGGTCCTCATGGGGAGCGCCCAACCGAACTCCTCTCTCAGGAGTGTGAAACAAACGCCCGCAATCGCGCCAAAGGCAGCCGCGAGCCACCACGTTCCCCGATTCCCTGAAAAGCTCGGATGTAATCCCAGCAGGATCGGCATCATGATGCCGCATACGTAGAAGACGATCCGATACGTCGAGAGCCGCTGAGCAAATCCCACACTCTCTACGTCCGAATCGATTTTTTCGAGACTACGAAGAATTTGCGCATAGATCGCATCGCGCTGCTCTTGGGTCATTGGGATACGCTCCTTGATTTGTTCGGTCGCGATGGCGTTGTCCAGAGCTTTCGGAAGTGGAACGAACCGGCTACGATTGCATTCTACAAGGCAATTGTGTTCCTTAGCAGTGTGCCTGAAGCCATCGGGAGCAACACCCATTTCCCTCGAAAACAACGACGTGGCGAACCTAAACGACCTTTCTTCCCCAACCGACTCGGCCCCGCCGCGCCCGTGGCTACCCATCTTGATTCTGCTGTTCGTCGGCAGCGGTTGTGCCGCGCTCGTCTACGAGGTCGTCTGGCTCCAGCTCCTGCAACTCGTCATCGGCTCGACCGCCGTCTCGCTCGGCGTGTTGCTGGGGACCTTCATGGGCGGCATGTGCGCGGGAAGTTTGCTTCTACCGCGCGTCGTGTCGGCGCGGCGGCATCCGTTGCGAGTCTACGCGTTGCTCGAGCTGGGCATCGGTGCCGTCGGGCTACTCATCTTGTTCGGCATGCCCCACGTGGAAGAGGTCTACACGCGGTACGCGGGTCACGGCCTCGCGAGCATCCTGCTGCGCGCGGCCGTTGCCGCAGTGTGTTTGCTGCCCCCGACGCTCCTCATGGGCGCCACGCTGCCGGCGATCGCACGCTGGGTCGAGAGTAATCCGAAGGGAGTCTCGTGGCTCGGCTTCTTCTACAGCGGCAACATCGCCGGCGCTGTGTTCGGCTGCCTCCTGGCGGGGTTCTACCTGTTGCGCGTTTACGACGTCTCGATCGCCACCTACGTCGGCGTCGCCATCAACGTCACGATCGCTGTCATCGCCCTCGTGCTGGCAAGCGGGCCGGCCCGTTACAAACCGGCATCCAACGCCGGAACCGGAACCAGCGCCGAGCCCACCCGAGGCATTGGGGCCATCTATGTGGCCATCGCGCTTTCAGGCATGGCGGCCCTGGGCGCTGAGGTGGTCTGGACCCGTCTGCTTTCGCTGCTGCTTGGCGGCACGGTCTACACCTTCTCGCTGATTCTGGCGGTGTTCCTGATCGGGCTGGGGATCGGCAGCACCGTTGGGGCGTTCCTCGCGCATCGTGCGGCGTCGGCGAGGAACGCGCTGGGCACCTGCCAGTGGCTTCTGACCGCGGCGATCGCCTGGACCGCGTTCATGATTTCGAATTCGCTTCCCTACTGGCCGGTCGTCCCATCCACGTCTCCGAGCCCCTGGTACACGTTCCAGCTCGACCTCGTGCGCTGTTTGTGGGCGGTCTTGCCGCCGGCGTGCTTGTGGGGAGCGAGCTTTCCGCTGGCCCTGGCGGCGGTCGCCTCGCGAGGCCAGGATCCGGGCCGTCTGGTCGGAGGAGTTTATGCCGCCAACACGATTGGCGCCATTGCGGGCGCGCTGTCATTCAGCCTCGTGGTCGTCCCAGCCCTCGGCACCGCGAGCGCAGAGCGCGTGCTGATCGGGCTGGCCACGGTGGCTGCACTCGCCGCCCTGCTGCCTCTGATCCGGCCGGCGTCCGGACGACTACGGCTGGGAAACGCCCTCGCACTCGCGGCCGTGCTCGTCACGGGCGGCGCGTTTGCGTGGAGCGTGACACAAGTCCCCTGGATGCTCGTGGCCTTCGGCCGGGAGACCGTGACCCTTCTTCCCCAGTCGTTCCCTCGCATCGTCAAGACGGTGCCGGAGGAGCCCGGCGACCCGGACGTCTTTTGCACCTACGTCGGTGAGGGGACCAACGTGTCAGTCGCCGTGACCGAGACAAGGGAGGGCATGCGCAGTTTCCACGGCGCCGGGAAGATCCAGGCGTCGACCCTCAAGGCCGACATGCGCCTGCAGCGTTCGCTCGGACATCTTCCCGCCCTGATCCATAAGAAGCCGGAGTCCGTCCTGGTCGTCGCCTGCGGCGCGGGGGTGACGGCCGGCAGCTTCGTGGTCCACCCCGACGTCAAACGCATCGTTATCTGCGACATCGAGCCGCTCGTGCCCCAGAAGGTGACACCGATGTTCGGCGAGGAGAACTATCACGTCGTCGACGGCATCGCCACGCAGAACCCACACACCGTCAACGGCAAGGAAGTCGAGGTCGTCTACGACGACGGCCGGCACTTCCTGCGCACCACGCGCGAGAAGTTCGACATCATCACGTCCGACCCCATCGACCCCTGGGTGAAGGGCTGCGCCGCTTTGAACACAATCGAATATTATGAAATGTGCCGCAATCACTTGAATCCGGGCGGGGTCGTGAGCCTCTGGATCCCTCTTTACGAGTGCAACGTCGAAACCGCCAAGAGCGTGATCGCCACCTTCTTCCAGGTGTTCCCCCACGGCATGCTCTGGAGCAACGAGCGCGAAGGCAATGCCTACGACGCCATCCTCTTCGGCCAGGTCGAGCCGACGGTCATCAATGTCGACGAACTCCAGAAGCGCCTGGACCGGCCGGAGTACCGGCCCGTGAAGCAGTCGCTCCGTGACGTCGGCTTCGGGGAAGGACTCGACTTGCCCGTCGAGGAAGGGATCGACCTGCTGGCGACCTACGCGGGCCAGGCCTCCGCGCTCAAGGAATGGGCCGAAGGCGCTCAGATCAACACCGACCACAACCTGCGGCTCCAGTATCTTGCCGGCATGTGGTTGAATTCGAATATGCGCGAGCATATTCTCGCGGGCATCCGAGTCTACTACCGCTTCCCCGACGAGATCTTCGTCGGCTCGCCCGAGCGTATCCGCATCCTGCAACAAATCCGCTACCTGCCGGTGCGATGGCGTTGAGCGCGCACCTGGCGACAATTCGGCAAAGCGCCCGGGTCTCGTGGACTGCAAGCCACCGGAATGATCCGGCCATTTGGGAAGATGAGCGATTTTTCCATCTCTTTGCCCCGGATGGGGCAATTGACAGTAGCCCAGCGTTTTAACGCTGGGTCCGACTGATACCGATCTCCCCTCTTTTTTCTTCGCCCCAGCGGGGCGGCTGGAATTGCCGTCCAGCCAACGCCAAGGACGAAGCGGGACCGTCCCTCCGGGACTTATGAGAATTTCATAGTCAATCCCAGCGTTAAAACGCTGGGCTACTGTCAAATGCCCCATCCGGGGCAGAGAATGAGACCCTTAGCAGGCCGGGCGCCCATCTCGCCGAGTTGAAATCGGGAACTTGTTACCGGCCAGTTCCTTGATGACCACTCCTCCCGAACTCGCATGAAACGAGCGGCGTTTTCGATCGACTGGGTATAATCAGAAATCATGATGCTATGGGTTAGTTAATCACCGGCAATTGACTATTCTGCTGTTCTCATGCATCGCTCACGATGCTTTCATCCGATCTTCTTTTCTCCACACTATAATCCGCCCGTCCCGGGTGGTGACTCAGGCCGATGTACGGCCTTGTAGCCTCCCCAACGAGCGCGGAGAGAATCTCAAGTGTTTCGAATGACTCGCTCCCCACGGCAACGCTCGGGCTTCACGCTGATCGAGTTGCTCGTGGTCATCGCGATCATCGCGGTGCTGATCGCTTTGCTCTTGCCCGCCGTCCAGTCGGCCCGCGAGGCCGGCCGCCGCGCCCAGTGCACCAACAATCTCAAACAGATTGGACTGGGGATGCTCAACTTCGAGAGCACGTATACGTACCTGCCGCAGGGGCCGTATGATGGCGACCCAAACGCAGTGACGACAGGCGGAGCACCGGATACCTCGGGCTATCCCCAGAATGGCGCTTGCTGCAACGCCGCGTCGCCCAACGGGTGGAATCAGTTTTTCAAGATCCTCCCGTACATGGAACAGCAGCAAGTTTATAATATTGCAAACTTTAGCGTTCCTGCGATTTACAAGAACCGTCCTTCGAACTACGATGGTGAAGTCACGGTGAGCGAAATCGCGCTCCCCTGGTTCTACTGCCCGACCCGGCGTGTGAACTACAAGAGCGGCAGCAATCCCGCCACGGCGACCGCGCGGAACGATTACGCCGGCTGCGCGGGGTTTCTCTACGGCTCGATGTACGGCTGCTCGAATGGCAACTGGATCCCGGCACCTCCCAACGGGAGCACGCCCAACGACGGTTTGGGATCGTCCACAACCTACAATCGCGGCAATGTCCCGGGAGCCAAGGGTGCCATTGTTTGGGGTGGTCTTGGTGCCCAGCGCCGGCTCGGCGACATCGTCGATGGAACCTCGAACTCGATCCTTGTCGGCGAGAAGAGCCTGCCGTGGAAGGTGTTCGGCAGCGACGGCGGCGACAATGAAAGGTGGCAAAATTCCGGCTGGGATGAGGACTGCGTGCGGTTCCACTTCCCGCCCATTGCCGATGCGCTGGCGCCTCCCTATGAGGGCATCTGCAACACTCCGCCCAACCCCACCGCTTCCTCCACCGGCACGGTCTGGCGCAAGATGTTCGGCAGTTCGCATCCGGGCGGAACGAACCTTCTGTTCGGAGATGGTTCGGTCAAGTTCATCAAGTTCACCGTCAGCCCCGACACGTTTCGGAAACTAGCCGTCATTGATGACCAAGGGGTCATCGACGCGGATTCGTTCTGAGCAAGCCCGGCGTCTGTGAGACAAGGACTTTGAACATGCGACTCTTGATGATCGCGCTTCTCCTGAGCGGTGCCGCGGCGTTGTGCGGGTGCGACTCGAAGCCCGTCGATCCCTACAGCGGAATGCAGATGCTCACCCCGCAAGAGGCGGGAGTCGTTGTCGAGGACGAGGATCCCGTCCTCGAGGCCGAAAGGGCCCACAACGCCAAGTTCACACACAAGACGAAACGAACCCGCTGAGACGTTCAGGTTCGACATGTCTGATTGATGCGGCCGTTTGATTGAGGTCTCGTGCGCGAGCTTCGGTCAGACGGCCGTAGTGCTTTCCAGGAGACGCTGGTACCTTGAACGGGCTCGAAGCGGGGGTACGGTCTGAAAGGTTTTCGTGAAAGTCCAAGAGACCATTGCAGGCCGGGCACTGCCGACCGTTTTGATTCTTGGACGGGTGCGCGATGGCCACGCACAAACTCGAAGCAGGGCATCGTCTTAGCGTTTGTGTACCGGTCGGCAGTTCCGGCCAGGCCAGGAGCGCCCAGCGATCCGTTTCCCTTCCAGCGAGAGCCAACGAGAAAGCCATGAAGACCGTTTGGACTGTCCGCGTGGGAGCCTTCGCGTGGCTCCTCGCCGTTTCCTCGACGAGGTTCCTTCATGCCGAGGACGAAGGCGAGGCGGAACGCCTGGCGCGACTCAAGGCGATGACGGAGCACGCGCGGTCGATCCGCGTGAGCGTGTCGTCCACGGGACCCGTCGCGTTGATCCCGGAACCGGTCCTTCGCTATGATGACAAACCGCGCTTCATCTTCGACGCAACGCTCTGGGCCTGGGGTCCGAAAGGACGGCCGGCGGCGCTGCTCAAGATTGAGAACAACCCGATGAGACCCGCCGACACGCGCTGGACCTACGGGATTGTGTCGATTTCGTCGCAGTCGATCACGGTCGAGGGGGATGAGGGCTGGCGCTGGTCGTCGAGCAGGCCCGGCCTCGATCTGCGCGAAGTCTCCAAGGCTCTTGTGCCCGGGAACACCGAGGCCATTCGACTCCGCCAGATGAAACAGATCGCGCGCCGGTTCGAGGCCCACCAGGATGCCGGTCCGGCTCGTGGTCGCCTTCAGCTTCGGCTCATGCCCCAGCCCGTGCACCGTTACACGGACCCGGCCGAGAAGATCGACGACGGCGCGATCTTCAGCTTCGCTTACGGGACCAATCCCGACGTCCTTCTCGTTCTCGAATCGTCGCGCCAGGCCGACTCGGCCCCTGTCTGGCGCTACGCCCTGGCTCGGCTCGGAGGAGGAGCGCCGTTCCTCAGCCTGGATGGTCACGAGGTGTGGACCGAAACTGCCGTGGGCATCCCTGTACAGCGCGAGACCTACATGAATCGTCGGCAGGGCGACCGCGACAAGCCGTGACCCGACTCGACGTGCGCGCGTTCCACTTCGAGCACCGCCGCAATTCGATGGGAGTAAGGGATGAGCACCGCTACGGGCATAAGCACCTCCATCGCGCCATCGCTTGCCGTTTGCAACGGCGCGCGAGTGGTTGAGTTCGACTAGGCCGCGTTCGGGCCCTGATCAGCGACAACGCTCAATGCAAGTCGGGAGGCGATTCAAGAGGCCGTTCCGCCGCCGGCTTCGGCACTTTCGCGACGGCCGCAGTCTCCATGGCGCTGACGACATCTCGGATCACTGTCCAACTCGAGAGAAGGTAGGGTTCATCGACATCGTAAAGCGCACCCAAAGCAAACCGCGCTTTGGAGCCGGCCTTGTCGAGATACACCCGATTGACGATTCCGCGATTGTGACTGACCAGGTCTCTCGCCGCCTTGATCTCGGTCAATATCTCGATCTGATCTGGTGTTGGGCAGCCGAGTCCAACCCGATCGTCGAGATACTTAAACCAGATTGCGGGGCGTTCGTACTTCAGACTATTCAACTCCCGATCCACGACGGCTTGGAGAATGGCGTTCAGATCAAAGATCTCGAGAAATTCGCCCAGGCCGATCGGTTTCTTTTCCTTGAACGGAATCCCCCTCGGAAACGCAATCAGCCAGTGGTTCAAGAGGCCGAACACCCAGTCCTCAAGATGCGACGCAAGTCGCACGAGTACAGATTGGGCAAGATGGACGGACAGGAAGTGCTGTGCCGCATGCTCTAGTCGTTCAGCATCGAGTAACAAGCCGGTTTTCCGGTCGTGGATCTCGACGTTACGACCCGCGCGTGCAAACCGCTGCGTTGCGCGCCATGCACCCTTCGTATACAGGTAGAGGTCCCAGACCTCATCGAGTCCGTCACGAACGTCGCCCGCTAGTTTCTGAATCTCGTCGGCCAACGTCATTTTGAGTCCGGCGTTGTGCAGGCCTGATCCTCGTCCATGATCCGCTGGATCTCTGCCGCCTTACCATTACGCCCGAAATTCACGACCGTTGACGCGGGTTCATGATCTACCGAGACCGACATCGAGTCGACCCAATACCAGACGCCATGGCGGTCCAGCCGGGTCGTCACCTCTTCAAGCTGCGATTCCCGTATCCACATATAGGGGCCGGCGATTTCATCCGACAACACCTTAAGTGGAGTTTTGGTGGTTTCGTCGATCATACTCATCAACCTCACAACCTCCTAATGCAACCCTTTTCATTCTAAGAGTTTTCCCACACTCCCACCAGCCCGACCGCTGCCCGGAGGAAAAGAACAAGACGTGCTAACTTATAAAATTATTAATATTTTATAATACATCGCAGCATGACCATAGTGTTCAGCCCGTGGCTACGAAGAACAAACGCGGAAACGGCAGTAGCACGGTCCCGTCCGGCTGGATGGGATAGGTGTCGGCCAATGCAGAGCGATACCGCAGGAGGTATTCGACCTGTTCCTCACAACTCAGAGGCGCGAGGAACGGTCGGAGCCCGGACCCCTTGAACCATTCGACGACCGCGTCAAGGCCGGCGAGCGGATGATGATACGTTGTCCGCCACACATCAACCCGCGTACAGAGAGGCCGCAACAGACCGTAGTACCAATCGGCCGAAGCGACCTGAGAGCGCTCGCCTGCCGCGTGAGCCAGTTTCGCGGCCCACGGCCCCTCGTTGGCAACCGCTTGCATGAGCACATGACTCGGCTCCGCCAGATTGTCGGGCATCTGAACGGCGAGGCTGCCACCTGAAGACAGCGTGCCGATGAGCCTCGGCAACAGCACCTCATGGTCAGGTACCCAGTGCAAAACCGCGTTCGCGAGGATGACGTCCCAGGAGTCCGAACTTTGCCAGTTCGCGATGTCGGCTATCTCAAAGGTGACGCCCGGCAATCGGTCGCGCGCGGCACGGATCATATCCTCCGCCGAGTCGATCCCGGTCAGGAACGCCTGTGGATAACGCGCAGCGAGCACCGCGGTCGAATTCCCAGGCCCGCAGCCCAGGTCAAGGGCACGCAACGCGTCGGCTGTCGGGATGGCGGCAACGAGATCGCGCACGGGCCGAGTGCGTTCGTCCTCGAATTTCGTGTACTGGCGCGCAGACCAACTCATCGGCCGGCTCCAAGGTTCCGGGAACACGTTGGGGTTCCGAGCGGATGATCATCGTGCCAAGAGTACAGTATCAAGAGGCGCCTTCCGTTTCATTCTCGGCCTCCTCGATGTCAGGCTCAAACTCCGGAATCTCCGCGGCAAGCGCCGCTGCGGGTGGTGTACTCTCAGCGCGGTTTCGGCCCGGCTGAACGAAGGTGATCTGGACCTCAACCTCCTGACCATCAGCCACGCCGAGATCGTCTTCAAGCTCGATCGTCTTCCCTTGAACTCTGCCACGGACTGTTTTCGCCATGATGGCTCCCCGCGTTTTGTTGATGGCTCATGTCCCTGACGCCGGGCAATGCTCACAGTGTAGCGTCGCTACGATCGTCCGATCACCAGCATCTGGTTCGAGCCGCGCACAAACTCATAAGGCACGCGCCGCGTCTCGCTGGTGCAGCCCTTCTGGGCGAGGTGCGTGCGGATCGGCTCGAGGTGGGGCGAGACTTGCCGTGCCAACGTCTGGAGCGGAAAGATGCGGACCTGCCGCGCCACGCGCAACAGTTCTTCGATGGCCTTCACGTGGAGGTCGAACGACAACTGTTCGGAGTAAAGAAAGAGCACGTGTGAGACCAGTGCGAGGTCGAACTGACCTTCCTCGAATGGGAGCGTGGGCAATGCGGCTGTCACATAGCGGCCCTCGGACTTGCCAGCCTCGAAATCGCCAACGAACCGTTGCAGGGCCCCAAGGCGCCGGCGGCCGAGATCGTCCGGATCCTGGAAATAGTCCCAGAGAAACTCCTCGGGATTCTTGTGCACCTGCGCGATGACCTCGTCGTAGCGGTCTCGCACGCGCTGGTCGATCTCATCCGCAGATAAGGTGTAGACCGGATCGCACGAAACGACCGAGTGGCCCAGCGCTGTCGCCTCAGCGTTGAAACTGGCAGGACCGTCTCCACAGCCGAGGGTGCGCCCGGCAAGGTCGTCTGGCGACAGATCGAAGATGAGCCGGTACTCATCGAACGATCGCCCCCATGGGATGATTTCCTTGAGCACAACGGGCATCGTTGTCACGCTCCTTCACGCCCCCGAGATTGGGAACCGGCTACGCTGCCTTCCGACCGTCCACCAAGCTCGGTCCAGCGCATTGTACTGCACCGCCGCCACGGCCTATACGTCGACGTCCGCGCTGCCGCCAGCTTGCTGGACCCTTCCGGCATCGCCCCTATTCACCGGTCCAGGCGTGCACTTGTAGCCTCCATCGCTCACTCGTTCCGGTCCGCCGAAGTCGTAGTACAGCAGCGCTTGTAGCCTTGACGTCCCTCACCGACCCACGCAGAATCTTTTGCGGCCTGCCCGTGCTGCTGATTGGCTCGCGAAAGGAAGTCCATGAACTCCCTCAAGGGATATTTGCTCATCGCAACCCGCGAACTCCTCGACCCGAACTTCGCGCGTACGGTGACGCTAATGCTCGAACACTCCGAGGACGGCGCGCTCGGTGTCGTTCTGAACCGTCCTACCGACGCCACGATCGCCGACCTCTCGGACCAGATCTTCGAGGAGCCGATTGACTGGGAGAAGCCGCTCCACATCGGCGGACCCGTGCAAGGGCCGCTCATGATGATTCATACGGTCGAGGATCTCTCGAACAAGGAAGTCTGCCCCGGCATCTACAACACCATCGAGGCCGACAAGGTCAAGGATCTCCTCCAGCTCAAGACCGAGCCCTCGCTGATCATCGCCAACTACGCTGGTTGGGGACCCGGCCAGCTCGAGTCGGAATTCGACGTCGAATCGTGGCTCACACTCCCCGCCACCACCGAACATATCTTCTGGACCGGCGCCAAGGATCTCTGGGATGTCGTCGTCAACACCGTCAGCGCCCGGAAGCTCTCCGAATTCCTCGGCCTTCGTGAGCTACCACCTGACCCGAGCCTGAACTGACGCCGAAGTCGGTCTGGCCCGATCGATGGCCCAGAATCATGTCCATCTCGCTCGCCGTTAAACCAAACGCGCGATAGAGGGGCGCCCACGATAGCGGGCCACCTGTTGATGAGGTATCAACCTCGTCGACCCATTGTCGAATGTCGCGTTGTTCGCTTGTCGTAAACCTCGGAATCGGCAGTCGCTCGACCACGTGGCCGTGGAGCTGCCGGTAGCCGTTGGCCATCGGCGCGGCGGATTGCTCGAGGAGAAACCAGGCCACGGGACTCATCAGACAGTACAGCAGGATCGGGTCGTCCACGGTCATGGTGCTGAGTGCGTTGTTCAAGAAATACCCCTGGTCGTCGCGCGCAAACATAGGTGTGTTCACGAACCGGCTGTAGATGATCTTGGGCCGGCCGAACTGGGCGGCGTACCGTGCCTGAGGTTGTTGCAACTCGTACCAGGCGTGGTGATCGCGCGTGGCGCGGGCTTCGAGCCGCGTCTTGAAACGCCGCAGGTGAGCCTCGATCGCCGGATAGTGTTCGATGTTCACACCGCGGTGCGTGTAGATCAGCCAGAGCCCCCGCGACTCGATGCGCCAGGCCTTGAGGTCTTTTCCTTCCAGAAACGGCTTGAGGATCTCGGCACTCTTCGGATCGTCGGCGATCAATTGGTCACGGTGATGGGAGTTGATGACGAACGCCTCGTTCAGTCCCGTCTTGATGCCGTACAAGGGCGCACCGCAGTACTGTTTGAGCGGAGTTCCTCGCTCCAGAAGCTTTTGACGGAGCCGTGCGCTTGCGCCGTTCTCCAGGTGCCAGCCATTCGGATCGAGCTCGGCCTGAGGGACGAGTGTTCTGCAGTTGTGTAAATATTCCGCAAGATTGTCAGGTAGCGGAGGCTGGACCACGGCGCAGGCGAAGGTGGAATCCCCGGTCGGCCGCTCATGAGTGGCGACGAGGATGCAAGGATAGGCCGTCACACCTTCGAACAGCGGCAGATCGCCGAAGTCGACGAAGCTGTCGAGCTTCGTTTCGCTCTTGAGAAACGAGCGCAGGTTTGCGCCTGCCTTCGTCCTCGCCCAGGTGCTCGACGCGATGAACGCGAGTCGTCCGCCCGGCCGTAGGAGTGTCACAGCGCGTTCGTAAAAATAGATGTAGAGGTCGGCCCGGTCCGAGTGGCAGGCGTAATGCCGTTTCAGGAACGGTTTGAGGGGCTTGATCAGCTCCATCCGCACGTAGGGTGGGTTGCCGATGACGGCGTCGAATCCTTTTTTTGCGCCTGGTCGGTCAAGAAAGACTTCAGGGAACGCGAAGTCCCAGTGGAAGAAGGAGAGCCGCGGGTCGGTGCGCAGTGTGGCTGCTAGGATCAGGCGCTCGTTGTCTTCATGGGTGGAAGAGGCAGCGTGCTCAGTGTTGACTCGCCGCTTTGCCCCTATCGCGCTAAAGGCCTCTGCGGTGAGGAGGTCGAGGGCGTGTTCGGCGCTGATGAGGGGGGAACGCCTTGGTTCCGATACGACATTGCGAGCGCCGGACACAGGAGTTGCACATTCGTGAGCTTCATCCCACCCCCCCTTAGGGCTCTCTTTCCAAGACGGCCGTGGCGTTAACTTGTTGCGGCCTGTGTCTGGAGTGCGCACAGTATCGCCTGGCGCCGTGTCCTTTGGAAGCGGGCGAAGCTCATAACTCCCCCCCTTGGGAAGGGGGGGGTGGGGGGGTGGGCATTGGCCGTCCGATATCGGCAATTCCACCACAAACCGCTCTCCTGCGCTTAACGGTTGCGGAGCAACGGTACCCGCCGAATGCGTACGCTGCCTCCCCACCCCCCCTACCCCCCCTTCCCAAGGGGGGGAGTTATATGGTGTCTTCTCCGGAAGAGGTAAGAGGACGTTAGATGAGGCGAGCGCATCCGGTTGACCATTCGTCTGCGATCCTATTGATGACCGCTCGAGAACGTCAAGCGACAGGCCGATCAAGGAGTTCCCACAGCGCAGATGCCGATCGAGGCTACCTAACGTCTCTCCCACCATCTCGCCCACGAGCCACAGGCTCATCTTCGCCAACTCGATGGCCGACGGGTTGAGGTCAACGCCATAGAGGCATCGTTGGACGACGAGTCGCTTGAGCAGGCTCGCGTCCGACAGCATCACTCGATCGATGTCCATCGGAGAGTGGTTTTCAGTAGAGTTGCACACGGTATCGCGCTGCCCCGTACCCTTCGCAAGCCGGTGAGCCTGATAACTCCCCCCCTTGGGAAGGGGAGGTTGGGGGGGTCGGGATTGGCCGTCCGAGATGTGCCATTCAGCCGCGAACCACTCGACTCCGCTTAACGATTGAGGGGCAACGGGGCGAGTCGGATACGAGCGCTGACTCCCCACCCCCCCTACCCCCCCTTCCCAAGGGCTCAGAGGGAGGGGGTTCCTGGGATGGGCGTTGGTGGTTGGCTTGAGGAGTTGTTGATCTGGCCGCCCAGATCCAGCCATGGTTCGGGATTCCAACTTGGGACCGGCAACGGTTCGCCGGCAGCGATTATCCCCACAACTA
>DAIDJG010000071.1 GCA_027451445.1 Singulisphaera sp. | reverse complement strand
CGACAGGCGATGATCGCTCCAAAATGGCTGTTTTTCAGCCACCATAGCCTTGTTCGTTCCCCAGCAAGCTCAGCCATTCGCGGTGTGCTTTTTGGCCACCGGGTAAAAAGTGTCGGGTGGCCAGCCTTGGGAAGGGGGGGTTGGGGGGGTGGGCATAGGCCGTCCGATGTGGGCGATTCTGCGGCGAACCGCTCTCCTTCGTTTAACCGTTGAGGCGCAATGGGCCCCGCCGCCGACGTACGCTGACTCCCCACCCCCCCGCCCCCTTCGGGGCCAGAGCAGGAGAGCGGAGAAAGTAGTGAGTAGACCAAAGGCCGGGCCTCCGCTCGACTGCGGTCAACTTTCCACTTTCTACTCGCTTTTGGTTCCCAAGGGGGGGAGTTATATGTTCTCCTTTCGCAAAGGCACGAAGGGGCAGTGACGCACTGGTATAACGTGCATGATTCCAACATGAACCGCCCTCACACAGCCTCTCCTCCCGTCGGTATTCGCGCGGCCGATTATGGACCGCCTTCAAACCCTGTCAAGGCCGCGTCGGCTCGCCTTGCGGGGACTGCGGGGGATCTCTAAACTGTGACCTTGTTTCATTCTGGGAAGACCCTGGCGGGGATTGCCGGGGTCTCGGGACGAATACCGGGCCATGTCAGAGGATGGGATGGAACGCGTCTCAGTAGGACTGCTCGGTCTCGGAACCGTCGGGACGGGTGTGGCGCGCCTGCTCGTTGAGGAAGCCGACCGCATCGCCCGGCGCAGTGGGCGGGCGATCGACCTCAAATGGGTCGTCGTTCGTGACCCGCACAAAAAGCGAGGCGTGGAACTCCCCAACGCGCGCATCGTCACGGACGTGCGCCGCGTGCTCGACGATCCGGAGGTCGAGGTGGTCATCGAGACGATGGGGGGCATCCATCCCACGCTCGAGACGGTTCTCGAAGCTCTCGCCGCGAAGAAGGATGTGGTCACCGCCAACAAGGCGCTTCTGGCCGAACACGGAACGACCGTCTTCGGACAGGCTCGGAAATATGGCCGGGCGGTCGCGTTTGAAGCAAGTGTCGGAGGCGGCATCCCGATCGTCCAGGCGCTTGGCGTTTCCCTCGCCGCCAACCAGGTGCAATCGCTGGCAGCGATTGTGAACGGAACGTGCAATTTCATCCTCACGGCGATGACTCGCGAGGGAACGCCGTACGAGTCGGCCTTGCGCAAAGCGCAGGAGCTGGGCTACGCGGAAGCCGACCCGACGATGGACGTCGACGGCACCGACACGGCCCACAAGCTCGCGGTACTGGCCCAGCTTGCCTTCGAGGCCAATATCAAGACGGCTCAAATCCCCCGCCAAGGCATCGATCGCCTGCAAACGGCGGACATCCGCTACGCGGGTGAGCTGGGATATGTGGTCAAATTGCTTGCTTTGGCCAAGTTATCAGAGTTTGGGCTTGAGCTGCGTGTCGCACCCACGCTGGTGAAGAAAGGAACGCCGCTCGCGGATGTGAGCGGTCCCTACAACGCGATTCGGGTGGTTGGGGACGCCGTGGGGGATACGCTCTTTTACGGCCGAGGGGCGGGGATGATGCCCACAGCATCGGCGGTCGTGGGCGACCTCGTGGACGTGGTTTCGGGGCGAACGGCGGTGACATTCCGGACGCTCAATCTGTGGTCCGAATCCAAGCCGGTGCCCAAACTGACGCCGCCGAGCGCGGTTCATAGCCGATACTATTTGCGGTTCATGATCGCGGATCGGCCAGGCGTACTGGCTTCGCTCGCAACCGTTCTGGGCACGAAGGGGATCAGCATCGCGAGCGTGATCCAGCACGACCCGGGTGACGACGAACCTGCGGGCAGTCCGGTACCGCTTGTGATCATGACCCACATGGCGGCTGAAGCCGGAATTCGGGCTGCGCTCGATGAGATTGACGGACTGGGCGTCGTGCACGCGCCGAGCGTTTGCCTCGGTGTCGAGGAGTGAGACGGAAGACCCGCCCGCGCGGAACCCTTTGAGACCGAGAACTGCTCCATGGCCACGAAGTTTGTGATCGTGATACCCGACGGTGCCGCCGACGAACCGCAGGATTCGCTCGGGGGAAAGACCCCGCTCCAGGCGGCACGGATCCCGGAGATGGATGCTGTCGCGCGCGGGGGGTTGTTGGGGCGGTCCCACAATGTGCCGGACCGGTTCTTGCCTGCCAGCGACGTGGCGACGCTCAGTCTCTTCGGCTATGACCCGGTCCTTTACTACACCGGCCGCGCGCCCCTGGAAGCCGCGGCGATGGGTGTGCCGCTCGGACCGGACGACTGGGCCATCCGCTGCAATCTGATGACGATCCGTGACGGTCGTTTGACCGATTTTACCGCGGGGCACATCACAAGCGAGGAGGGCCGTCCGCTGATGGAGGCACTCCAGGCGAAGGTCGGCCGTCCGAATGTCGAGTTTTACCCGGGCGTGAGTTATCGGAACCTCATGATTTATCGAGGCCGGCCGGGCGAAACTCCGTTTGCGGACGACACGCTCACGACGCCACCGCACGACCAGCCTGACAAGCCTGCTCAGGACTTTCTGCCGAAGGGGACGGGGAGCTCGCTGCTGCGCGAATTGATGGAGGCGGGTTCGGCGGTCGTCGAGAATCATCCCGTGAACCAGGCTCGCGTGGCGCGAGGGAAGTCGCCCGCGAACGCCGTATGGCTCTGGGGCCAGGGGAAGGCTCCGCGGTTACCGAAGTTCGGGGAGCTGCGGGGCCTGAAAGGGGCGATCATTTCAGCCGTGGACCTGGTGCGGGGCGTTGGAGTCCTGGCGGGCTGGGATCGGATCGACGTGCCGGGGGCTACGGGTTACCTGGATACTGACTACGCGGCGAAGGGGCGTGCGGGTGTCGAGGCACTCAAGGATCACGACATCGTTTGCGTCCACGTCGAAGCTCCCGACGAGGCGAGTCACGAGGGACGCGCCGATGCCAAGGTCGAGGCGCTGGAGCGGATGGATCGCGACATCGTCGGTCCGCTACGGGCGGCACTGGCGAACTATGACGCGGGCCGCCTCCTGATCTCTCCCGATCACGCGACGCTGTTGCGCACTCGGGCGCACGACCGTGGTTGGGTGTGCTGGGCCATGGGCGGAACCGGGCTTTCCGGTTCGGGTCTGCCGTACGATGAGATCTCGGCCCAGGCCGCGGGCGGACCCACGCTTGAAGAAGGGTTCCGCCTGATGGACTTGTTTTTGAAAGTGTAGCGTTGTTACGGTAACTGGGTTCGTTTCGTCTCGCGTAGGATCGGTATTCCTCGGCCGGATACCGAATTGCGGCCGGGGAATCGGATTCCACAAAAGCGGTTTGACACATTTTTTCGTTTCGATGACGAGGAGCACGTTTCCGATGGGTAAGGGCGATCCGCGCACCAAACGGGGAAAGATCTTCAAGGGTTCCTTCGGCAAAACACGTCCGAAGGCCAGCAACAAGAGTGGGAAAGTGGCGAAAGAAAAGCCCGCACCTCCGTCTTCGTGACGAGCACAAGGCTCCGTGCGCTGGAGCAGTGACGGACCGAGCGCGCATTTGGCGTGCAGGGTCCGTGCGGCCCCGCGCATTTTCGTTGAGCGGTCGTCCGAGTACGTCGAGGTGGGCGGAGCTCATCCCTGGCGACGAGGTGGGAAGTGCTCTCACTTTGCATCAAATGTACGATTCGGTGAGATTGTGTTTTCCTCTTTGCCCCGTATGGGGCATCTGAGAATAGCCCAGCGTTTTAACGCTGGGTCGGACCATCCCGCGGCACAACTCATTTTTCTTGCCCCGTAGGGGCTACTCAAAGTAACGCGTCGGACGATGCACAGCACACGCCAACCGTCCCTCCGGGACTGACGAAGAGGTCGTGAGTCGGCCGCAAACCCAGCGTTAAAACGCTGGGCTATTCTCAAATGTCCCTACGGGACAAAGACAAACTCGGGTCACGAGCTTCTGCGACGTGATTGTGTTGGAAACCGGGAAGTGATTCCCAGCCTGTTCCTTAGCTGAGCGGAGCTTCGCAAGTGCCTCTCCTGGTTCAGAAGTTCGGTGGAACAAGTGTCGCCGATTCGAACAAGATCCTCGCCGCAGCCCGTCGCGCCATCCGGGCGCACCAGAACGGGAATCAGGTTCTGGTTGTGGTTTCGGCGAGGGGGCACACCACCGATGAGCTGATCGAGCTGGCCAAGGAGATCACCGAGAAACCGCCCGCGCGCGAAATGGACATGCTCCTCTCCACGGGGGAGCAGGTCAGCGTCGCGCTCATGGCGATGGCCATTCAGTCGCTGGGCGTACCCGCGATCAGCTTTACCGGGGCGCAAATCGGGCTGGTCACCGACAGCTTTCATACCAAAGCGCGCATCCGCAACATTTCCACAGAGCGCATGGCCCAGGCGCTCAATGAAGGTAAGATTGTGATCGTCGCCGGATTCCAGGGCGTCGACGAGAAATACAACATCACGACCCTCGGGCGAGGCGGGTCTGACACCACAGCCGTCGCCCTCGCGGCCGTGCTGGGCGCGGATGCTTGCGAAATCTATACGGATGTCGATGGGGTCTATACGACCGACCCCCGTGTCGTTCCGGAAGCCCGCAAGATCGATCGGATCAGCTACGACGAGATGCTCGAACTCGCGAGTCTGGGCGCGGGGGTGATGCATTCGCGCTCGATCGAGTTCGCCAAAAAGTATGGCGTTCCAATCCACGTTCGGAGTTCCTTTTCCGACGCTGAAGGGACCTGGATCGTCAGTGAGGCCGATGCGAAGCGGCTGGGAGTGACCGTCACCGGTGCGGCGCTCGCAAAGGATGAAGCGCGAATCACTCTGCTCGGCGTCCCCGATCGGCCGGGCGTTGTGCACGCGGTCTTTCACAAGATCGCCGCGGCCAACATCGTGGTCGACATGATCGTGCAGAACGTCGGCACCGACGGCCAGACGGAGGTCTCGTTCACGGTCGCGGCGAGCGACCTGGCCGAAACGCTGATCGCGGCGGAAGCGGCCGCGAAAGCCATTGGTGCCAAGGGGGTCACGCACGATGCGGGCGTGGCCAAGGTCTCGGTGGTCGGCCTGGGGATGCGGACCCATACGGGCGTGGCCACCATCATGTTCGATGCGCTGGCCCACGCGGGGGTCAACATCGAAATGATCACCACCAGCGAGATCAAGATCAGCGTGCTCGTCGCGAGGGCCGCCGCGGCGCAGGCGCTGCGCGTGGTGCACAAGGCGTTTGCGCTCCACGAGTGGGACAACGCGTCGTCTTTACCGTTTTCCCCCGCGCGGGCGCAGACCAAAATCGCGCACCGGGCACCTCAAGCTGACGACAACGGCTCGATGCCGCAGGCTCCCGGGATGGAGGATCTTGTCATCTCCGGGGTGGAGCTCGACGAGTCGCAGGCGCGGATTACCCTTTTCAACGTGCCCGACCGCCCCGGTTACGCGGCCCGCGTTTTTCGCCAGATTGCCGATGCAGGCGTCTTCGTGGACATGATCGTTCAGAACGTCAGCACGGCTGGGAACACCCACCTCTCGTTCACCGTGCCCCGCGAGTCCGCCGAACGCGCCCGCGAGGCGGTTTCGAACGTGGGGCAGGGGGACGTTTTCATCGAACCGACCTTGGCCAAGCTTTCGGTGCTCGGCGTTGGTATGCGGACTCATACGGGAGTCGCGACCCGGATGTTCGGCGCGCTCGCGGCGGAATCAATCAACATCGCCCTGATCAACACGAGCGAAGTCCGCATCAATGTGGCCACGAACGTGGAACAGGGCCGGCAGGGAGAAGCCTGCCTGCGCCGGGCCTTTGCCGTATCGGAGGAGTCTAAGGGTGCTTGATCCGGACTCCCCGTTTGTTCGAACGCTATGAGTTGGCCATTCGTTCGCCAATTGATCCATCATCAGGTTGTCACATCGACGAACGACCTGGCGAAACAACTTGCAGCCGATCGCACGGTTCCGCTCCCGCTGGCTGTATGGGCCGACCGCCAGACGCAGGGCCGGGGCCGAGGGAGCCACACGTGGTGGTCGGATTCGGGCAGCCTGACATTTTCGGTGCTGCTCGATCCGCGTGCACATGGCCTCCGCGTTGAGCACGAGCCCAGACTCGCTCTCGCAGCTGCGGTCGCGATCGTCGACGCCGTTGAAGCCATCTGCGGCGTGACCAATCTGGGGATCCGCTGGCCGAACGACCTTGAGACGTCAGGTCGTAAGTTGGGAGGGATACTCCCTGAGCGTATCGACAGCGTCGACGGGCCGCGGATCGTCATTGGAATCGGGCTGAATGTGGCCTCGCAGCTCGCGGATGCTCCTCGCGACGTGCAGCGACTGGGCATCGCGCTGAGCGCTCTCGCACCCTCTTACGGAGGTCTGCGAGACCGGGCGTTTGTCCTGAAGTCCGTACTCAAGCACTTCGGGTCGGCCTTGAAGCGACTTGCGACGGACGATCCCACACTGTCCGATCGGTGGGCGCGGCTCGACACGCTGCTGGGACAGTCGATCCAGGTCCTGCTCGGCGACCGAATCGTTTCAGGCATCGCTCAGGGCATCGATGTGGACGGTGCGCTCGTTCTGGCCCAAGGCCAGGGAGAGCCCCTGCGGCTCTTCGGCGGGCAGGTCCTACGGCACAAGGACCGTTGACGACGGAAGCACGTGTACCCACCGTAGACCTCACGCGGAGCGTGAGGTTTACGATCGGTACTGCTCGCCTTACCGCGCCGCCGCGAACTCCTTGTCGCTCTTCGTGGGGGGCGTCTTGCTGGTGCCGATCCAGTCCACCAGGATCGGCGTGGCAATGTAGACGGTGCTGTAGGTTCCGCTCAGGAACCCCACCACCAGCGCGAATGCGAAACCGTGCAACCCTTCGCCGCCGAAGAAGTAGAGGATCACGACGACGAGCCAGGCGGTCAACGAGGTCAAGATCGTCCGGCTTAACGTCTGGTTGACGGCCTCGTTGACGATTTGCTCGGTCAACGGCGTCTTCCCTTTGATCTCACGAATTCGGTCGAAGATTACGATGGTGTCGTTCACCGAGAAACCAATCAGGGTCAAGAAGGCCGCGACGATCGGCAGGTCGATCTTGAACTGGTCGATTTGCAGAATCTCATTGAAGCCCGGGATCTTCGCCAGCCAGTAACTGACCGCGAGCGCTCCGAGCGTGATGAGCACGTCGTGGATGACCGCAAGCACCGCCGCAAGGCCGTAGGTGAGCGACTTGAACCGGAACCAGAGGTAGCCGATGATGATCAACCAGCTTGCCACCGTGGCGATCAACGCAAGGTTTCGCGTCTCGCCTGCCACCGTCCCGCCGAAGTTCTCGATCCTCTCGAAGAGCAGGTCGCGATTATTCTCCAGCGCGGTGACGAGCCCTTTGAGTGCGGTGTCGGCCGTCTTGGGATCGAGGTCCGTTCGAAGGATCAACTCCTTCTCGTTGTCACCCTGTGCGGCATCCGCGGAAGGTGCCGCCTGACTCATCTCGAAACGCGTCGTCGGGTTGACAATCTTGTCGCTCTCGAGGACACGCGTGAACTCCGCGGCGACCACCTGGAACGGCTTCTGAGTGCTGTTCAGCTCGGTGGTGTTCAGCGTAAGGTGATATTCGGTACCCCCCGCAAATCGCGTGGGAACCGCGTCCTTCTTGACTTCATCCTTGGTATCGGTGGCCGACGCCTCGATCGGCTTTCCTTTGTCGTACGTCAGCGTCACGCGCTTGAGGTTCTTGCCAAACGCGTCGACGATCGACGCCTTCACGTGGTTGGTATCCTGGTCGGTCGTGCGGATGTTGAACCGCGCGAGCGTCTTATCCTCGCCAGCCTTCAGGCTCTCCACGGTGACGTCGGGGAGCGTGGTCGCCTTGGTACGAACAAAGCTGGCCCGTTGCGATTCGCTCAAATTCTTGACCTCGGGCGCATTCTCGTCGAGGCGAATCGTCACCAGCGTGCCGCCGGTGAAGTCGATGTTGAAGATATTGTGCCGGCGCACGCCGCAAGCAATCAGGCCGATCACGATCAAGACCATCGACACCGCCATGCAGACGTGCCGAGGCCCGATAAAGTCGATGTTCGTCTTGTCGAACAACTTCATCATCGTGAGCTTCTTCAACCAGCCCTGTTGGTACCAGAGCTCGAAGATCGCGCGTGAAACGTAAACCGCGGTGAACAGGTTGAAGAGCATGCCGATGATCATCGTCAGGGCGAAACCCTTCACTTCCTCCGTACCGACGAACCAAAGCACCAGCGCCGAGAGCAACAGCGTGACGTGCGAGTCGAAAATCGTGACCCACGCACGGTTGAAGCCGTTGCGGATTTGCTGGGCGATGCTGGCGCCTCGTTCTTTTTCTTCACGCATACGCTCGAAGACGAGCACGTTGGCGTCGACCGCCATACCGATCGTGAGCGAAAGCCCGGCGAGCCCAGGTAACGAGAACGTGGCTTTGATGAACGCCATCGAGCCGACCAGCTCGATCATGTTGAGAACGAGCGCAATGACCGCGACGACCCCCGCGAAACGGTAATAAGCGATCATGAACAAGGGCACGACGAGCATCGAGACCCAGATGGCCCGCAGCCCCTTTTGGATCGTGTCGTCACCCAGCGTCGGACCCACTTTTTCTTCCTGGACCGGGATGGGATTCAAGCTTGCGGGGAGGCTGCCGGCCTGGAGAATGCGGATGAGGTAATCCACTTCCTTGGGCTTGAAGCCCTGCCCGCCACCCTCGATGATCCCGCTCTCGCGAATTTCAGAGTTGATCGACGGTGCGGACATCACCAGGTCGTCGAGCAAAATCGCAAGCTGGTACTTGAACGCCCCTTGCTCTTCGGGCAAGTGTTCGTGAGTCAGCTTGCCAAAGAGCCTTGCTCCTCGGCGGTTGAATACGAACCCGACCGCGGGTTGAAGGCGTTCGTCCTGGGTCGCGAAGGCCCGCGCGAGGTAATTGCCCGTAACATCCTGCTTGTCGTGGACGCAGAGGATCCAGAACTCGGTGCGACCCGGCGCGACTTTTTCCTCTCGGATGATCGGGTCGCCGGGCCGTGGCGCGGTCGGGTTGCCCCCGTGAATGTTGCTTGGGTTGTATTCAATGCGATAGGACGTGACGTTCCGCAGCTCCTGGGGCTTCTCGAATGTCAGCGTGTTGGCGGAATTCGTTTTGACCGGAACGCTGATCGTCTGCTCTTTGCCCGATGCGTCCTTACCCGTCAAGTCGACGGTTGTGCTCGCGTAGAGATCCTTCTTCCAGGACTGACTAAGGTCGGTGAGTGTGGTCGCAGTGACTTTCGCATTCGTCCCCGTCGAGACCTCACCGAGCTTGGCCCAAAGGTAGCGCGAGGGCGGCTTGCTCAGCCCGCTCGGCCCTAGGGCTCGGTCGATCGTCGCCTGATCGGTGTGTTTGTGCGTGGCAAGGATGCGGAACTTGAGCAGACCGACGTCGGTCAGCATCTTCTTGAGGTCCTCCACCTCCTCATTGGTGTAGTGGGGGAGGATGATCTCAATCCGGTTGCCGCCGACCTTGCGGATCGGCATTTCCTTCACACCTTCGGGGTCGGCCCGGTGCTTGAGGGCGACGATCAAGTCGTCCATGTCGATCTTCTTGCCGAGGTTGTCTTTCACCACCTCGTAGACAAGGATCGTTCCGCCCGAAAGGTCGATGCCCAGCTTCAGTTTGTCGGCCGGCGGATAGAGCGCCAGAATGCCGAGCACTGTGGCGATTCCGATCAGCACGAACTTTCCGCGGAGATTCTTCATGATCGTCCCTTGCCTCCCGCCGCGCTGCGCCGGCGAACCGCGAACGGGCTGCCTACCCGAAAGAACTCGAGAACCGAGCCTCAACCCAAGGCTCGCGTCAAAAATCAACCGAACCCCGAAGCGCCATCCCGCTTCGGGGACCTGGGATATTCATCAACCGTGGCTGGCCACGGACTTGCCGATCGATGCGTTTAGACGGTCTCCGCCGTCTTGCTCTTGTCCTTTTCCGAAGAGACTTCCACAACGCGCACGATGCTCGCGCGACTGAAGGCGAGTCGCACTCCCTTGTCGTCATCCACTCGCAACACAACCTTGTCCTGCTCGTTGTCAATCGAATGAACCGTGCCGTAAATCCCGGCCGTCGTCAGGACACGATCGTTCTTCTTGAGCGCATCAAGCATGTCCTTACGTTTGCGTTCCATTTGTTGCTGGGGACGGATCATCAAGAAGTAGAAGATGATCGGGAGCGGCAGCAACGGCGCCCACGTGTAAAGGGATGAAGGCTCGCCTCCACCACCCCCTTTCGCGGCAGCTTGAGCGAACAAGAGTGGAATCGCGGCGAACAATGCTTGCATGTCTGCGTTCATCTCCCGATACGGTGAGGAAAGCGCGGGCTGCGACCCGACACAACGACCCGGAGAACCCAGAACGGCACCTTGATCGGGCGCGTTCGCTTTCCTGGAAACTGCAATGTAACCACTAGGGTCCCAACGCTTCAAGCACTTCCGTCCGAAAGGGGACGAATCGCCCGGCGATTATCGCTTCCCGGATTCGCAAAGTGAGCCGCTGAAGGTACGTCAGATTGTGGATCGAGGCGAGAATGGGGCCCAGCATTTCCTTCGCCAGGAACAGGTGCCGCAGGTAGGCGCGGCTGAATTTGCGGCAGGCGAGGCAGTTGCAATCCTCCTCCACGGGCCTGGAATCATACCGATGGGCGGCGTTGCGGAGCTTGACGGGCCCCTGGTCGGTCAGGCAGGTCGCGTTCCGGCCATTGCGCGTGGGCAAGACGCAGTCGAAGAGGTCGATCCCGGTGGCGACGGCGTCGATGATGTCCTGCGGCCGCCCGACGCCCATCAGGTAGCGCGGGCGGTCCTCGGGCAGCAGGTGTGTCGTCACTTCAAGCGCGAGGCGGACCTGTTCGCGGCTCTCCCCTACGCTGACGCCACCCACGGCGTACCCGTCGAAGTCGAGACCGAGGAGCGCCTCGGTGCACTCAGCACGGAGGTCGGCGTGCGCGCCTCCCTGGACGATGCCGAACAGGGATTGGTCCGGTCGCTCGTGCGCGGCCTTGCAGCGCTCGGCCCAGGCGATCGTGCGGCGCACGGCGTCGGCGACCTCGTCTCGCGTTGCCGGGAGCGCGGGACAGTGGTCGAGACACATCGCGACGTCGGCCCCGAGCGCCGACTGGATCGCGACGGCGCGCTCCGGGGTCAGCTCGAGGAGGCTGCCGTCGAGATGCGACCGAAACGTGACGCCGCTGTCGCGAATCTTCGAGCGTGCCGCGAGGCTGAAGACCTGGAACCCGCCCGAGTCGGTGAGGATCGGGCCGTCCCACCCCATGAACGTGTGGAGCCCTCCCAGCGCAGCCACAACCTCTTCGCCCGGCCTCAGCGCGAGATGATACGTGTTAGCGAGGATCATGCGCGAGCCGGTCGCGCGCAACAGGTCGGGGGTCAGCCCCTTGACCGTTGCCTGTGTGCCGACCGGCATGAACGCGGGCGTTTCCAGTGTGCCGTGTGGCGTGGCCAACCGGCCCACACGTGCGCCGGAGCCGGTGTCGCGGGCCAGGAGCTCAAATCGGACGGGGCGCGACAAAGGGCAGTCCTGGTTCCTCGGACTGTGGGGTCAGGCGACTGCGGCGGTTTCCGCGGAGATGGCGCAGAATACTCCGAAGACGCCATCGATCTGGTTGAAGTAATACCAACGCCGGTCGCATTGCGCGACTGCCAGTTTCAGCGCAAGCACGGCTGCATTGTCGCCACAGCGTATTGAGGGAGCCACTATCCGAACTGCTCCTGCAATCGCAAAAACGCAGGGCGGAAAAAATCTCCCCCACCCCGCGCCGTGCAACGCTTTCCTGATGCCGAATCACTCGTTTTTCAGCTTGAGCCCAAGCTCCACGAGCTTCTCGCGCACCTCGTTGAGCGAGGTCACGCCGAAGTTCTTGCATTCCATCAGCTCATCGCCCGTGTGCACGATCAGCTCGCCGACCGTTTGAATTCCAAGCTTGTTCATGCACTTGCGCGCCCGGACAGACAGGTTCAGGTCGGCAATCGGCTTGGCGAGGAGCGCTTTTTCTTCCTGGCTCAGTTCCTCGACGGGTTCGTGCCGGAGCTCGGCAGCGGCCCGTTCGCCTCCTTCGAGGGCCATGCCGAGGCGCACGCCCTTGGAAGTCATCATCTCCTTGATTTCGGAGAGCGAGGTTTCGCCGAAGTTCTTGCTCGCCAGCAGCGCAGCCTCGGTCGTGCGCGTCAGGTCGCCGAGCGTCCGGATATTCATCTTGCGCAGGCAGTTGCGGCTGCGGACGGAGAGCTCGAAGTCGGTGACCGGGATCTCGAGGAGCTGGCGCAAGACGCTGTAACGATGAATTTCTTCTTCATCGTAGTACATGTCCTTGCTGGCCCGGCAGTCGCGGAAGAAGAGCCGCGCGCGGGGATGGTTCGGGTCGAACGTGAGCACCTGGCGGTAGCACTGCTCGGCTTCCCGGAACCGCATCTCATCTTCGTAGAGTACGCCGAGGTTGATCAGCGCGGCGAGGGGAACCGGGGGTCGCTGAGTACAGCGCTTGTAGTATTCGACGGCCGTTTCGTCGTTGCCGTGGAGATCGTTGATGTACGCGAGCTCGAACAACGCACCGGTGTGGTCGCGGTCGATGTTCAGGGCCTTCTCGAATTCGACGGCCGCGGCGGCGAGTTCGCCGTCAACCGCGAGGAGGCTGCCGCGTTGGTAATGGAACTCGGCCGAGCTGCTGCCGAGTTTCTCCAGATTCTTCAGGATGGCCTGCGCGTCTTCGATCTTTCCTGCTCGCCTCAACACCCCCGCGCGGTGCAATTCGGACGCCTTCGAATCATGGCCTGCCTTGCCGGCGGCCGCGAAGGCCTCGGCGGCATCGTTCCAGCGCTGGAGGTTCTGAAGCGCCAGGCCGCGGTGGAAGTGAGCAAGACCGTTGTCACCCGCTTTGGCCAGTTCGTCCAGCGCCGCGGCGTAACGGCCCAGGAGCACATCACCCACGCCGAGACGCAGGTAGGTCTCGGGCTTCATGTTGGCTCGCTCGCGGTCGCGCATCGCCGCCACGGCGTCTCGAAGCGTGCGGTAACGCGACGGGTCGCGTCCCAGCACCTCGCGCAAGTCGGCGACTGCCGACGCGTCGAAGGGAGTCCGATCCAGCAACGCGCGGACATCGGTGGTCATCGCAATCTCGGCCATCCGTCAGTCACTCCTCAATGCGGGGCAAGCAGCAACTCGAGCGCCTTGTGCGTCAGGGCGGCCGGCGACGATTTCACCGCAGGCCCATGGTGCACAGCACAATGCGTTCCCAATCGCCATCGAATGGCACGGGGCAAAGAACCGATTTTAACGAAAGGCGCGAAGTTTGCAAGCGCGGCTGAATCCGTCTCAAACAGCGCCCCTCTCAGAAAGACGCTGAGTAGCGGAGGGTTGAACCTACTGTCGAAGGCGAACATAATCGTTCCTCTGCGCCCTGTCGTGCTGTCACGCCCTTCGAGAGCCTCATGAAACTCGCCTTCAGCACCAACGCTTACCTTCGTTTTCCCTTCCACGAGGCAGCGGCCCGAATCGCGGCGATCGGTTACCAGGGCCTCGAGCTCATGGCCGACGTTCCCCACGCCTGGCCCGCGGGATTACTGCCGGAGACCAAACAGGCCATCAAGGCCGCGATGGCCAAAAGCGGGCTCGCTTTCTCCAATGTGAACGCGTTTATGATGAACGCGATCAACGACTACCGGCAACCCTACTGGTATCCGTCGTTCATCGAGCCCGACCCGTACTACCGAAGGGTTCGAATCGACCACACCAAGCGTGCGCTGAGCCTCTGTGCGGAACTGGGAGCGCCTCACATCACGACCGAGCCGGGCGGTCCGCTTGCGCCTGGGCTGTCGCGGCAGTTGGCGATCGACCTCTTCGTGGAGGTTCTCAAACCCCTGGCCGAGCATGCTCACAATGAAGGGGTATTGCTGCTGATCGAGCCTGAGCCGGGGTTGTTGCTGGAAACGACGGATCAGTATCTCGAAGTGGCCGAACGGGTCAATGCGCCTGCGATCGGCTTGAATTTTGACGTGGGCCATGCATTCTGCGTCAGCGAGGATTTGCCGAGAGCGATCGCGAAGCTCGCGCCTCATATTCGGCACTATCACTTCGAAGACATCGCGGCCACTCGGGTTCATCATCACCTGGTGCCCGGGACGGGTGCGATCGATTTTTCCGAGGTCGTGCGCGCGATCCGTGCGACAGGCTATGACGGGTGGCTCACCGTCGAGCTCTATCCGAATGTGGACGATCCCGACGGCGCCGCGAAGGGGGCGTACGACGTGCTCGAGCCCCTGGTGTCGAAGCACGCGTAAAGTCTTCACATGATGGCGGCTGGTCGAGCAGCGCTGCGCGATCTTCTCGACATGGGTGGGCGAATTTCGTATGGCGATCAAACCCTATCTGCAACTGGTCCGCTTGCCGAACGTTTTCACGGCTGCGGCGGACAGCCTGGCCGGGTGGTTGCTCGTTGGCGGTGCACTTCGCGATGGCGCTCACTGGGTGCCGCTGGCGGCGGCGTCCATGTCGATCTATTCGGCGGGGATCGCGCTGAACGATCTGTTCGACCTGGAGATCGACCGCAAGGAGCGTCCGAATCGGCCCTTGCCCTCGGGACGGGTCTCGCAACGGTTTGCGCTTGCCGTGGGTGTCGGCGGCCTGGTGCTGGGAGTTCTGCTCGCGGCGCTCAGTGGTTCCGGAACAAGCGCGGCGGTCGCTTTGGCGCTCGCCTTATGCGTTCTGGCTTACGACGCTGGGGCGAAACGAACCGTCCTCGGTCCTCAGGTGATGGGAGCGTGCCGGGGTTTCAATCTGTTGCTCGGTATGAGCCAGGCGCCGGCGCTCGGCGGACCTGCGGGTTGGCTCGTGGCGGGCTCTATGGCGGTATTCGTGACGGGCGTGACGTGGATCAGCCGGGGCGAAACCGAGACGGGTCGGACTCGCGGCCTGTTCGCGGGAATGGTGCTCGAGAACCTGGCGATCCTGGGTCTTGTCGCCGCGTCACTTCAACCGCGAGCGTTTCCGTCCCCTTCCACCGATCGCCCGATCGTCGCCCCGGAAGGGCTGCTCGCGTTGTTACTTGTTGCCTGGATCGTGAACTCCGCCATCGGGAGAGCGATTCGCGAGCCCATTCCCGCTCACTTTCAGAACGCGGTCAAGACGGGAGTGCTTGCGCTCGTTTGGCTGGATTTCGGCGTTGCTGCGGCTGTTCGCGGCCCACTACCGGCGCTTGCGATCGCTGCGCTCTGGTTGCCCGCGTTTCTTCTCGGGCGTTGGATCTATTCCACGTGAGGGGCAGTCCTCGCGCGTGGTCGCAAACGTCTCGAACGGAGCGAGGGCGGAGGGGAGAGCGACGTCTCCCCTCCGAATGACGCGTCTCAAGGATGTCCCGGAGGCTTCAAGCCCTGCGGAAGGCCCGGGATCCCACCGCCAGGATTGAACCCTGGTAGCCCGCCAGCATCTCCCGCCGGCTTGTTCTCATCCTTCTTCTTCGTCAAATCGCTCTGGCTCAAAGCAATCGAGTGGAAGCTCGTCCCTGGTGTGACATAGTACCAGTCGGCGAAACGGTCGGTCAGTTCCTTCACCCGCTTCTCGCCGTCCTCCACGCGCTTCTGATGCGCGGCGGTCTCGCGGTCGAGCTTCTCCTTGGCCGCCTTTTCCTCGGCGATCCGTTTGGGATCGTCGGGTTTCTTCTGAAATACATCTTCCGGAAGGGTGGAAGGCGGCGTTTCTGCCTCCGGGGGATGCTCGGGTGGTAGCAAGGACGGATCGAAGGATACGGTCACCATCAGATACCGGTTCTCGGTGGCACTTTCGTCCTTCTTTTTGGCCTCGTCCTTTTTCTTGGAGCCGTCTTTATCCTTTGAGGCTGACTCCTCGGACCCGGCCGTGAGGTCGAGACCGCTGGCGACGACAACCTCCCCAAAGCGCAGTGTGTACACAACGCCTTCATCGGTCGAGACAATCGCCTCTCCCTGATTCGAGTACAGCGCACCGTCTCGGGTCGGGTAGAAGCCCTTGCTCATGAGCGACGCCGCTGCCTGATTGGAGATGTTCTTCAGGTCCTTTCCCTGCTCGATCTTGAGATCACGTTTCAGCCCCTCGGGCTTTTGGCGGACGCCCACGATCTTGAGGTCCGCCAGCGCGGACGTCAACGACGAAAGCTTTTCGGTGTTCATCTCTTGATCGGCAGCAAGCGTTTGTCCCTCGATTTTCCAGGGACCGCTCGAATCTTTACGCTCGATCGTAAAGACGTCGCCTCGAATGAGCTTACCGGCTTCAGGATCGACCTTGGTGTTATTGAATTTGACCCGGCGGATCTTGCTCCCTTCGACCTTGAGCAGGTTCGTTTCGATCCAATCGGCGAACTTGGTGGAAAGGTCGGCTTTGACGTTGACCCCATACACACGTTTCTGCCCCGGCACGCGGACGTAGCGCTGACCGGTGCGATCCTTGATATCCTTCCCGATCACAAAATCGGCCAGGACTTTCTCGGTCTTGTCGCGCAGGGTCACCCGCTTCCCGCGTCCTTTGAGGCTTGTGGCCTTGGGGTCAAGCGGGTCGATCACACCCATTTCTTCCTGATCTTCGACGCGATCCGACCGGACCGTATCTTTCGTCAGGTCCATCACGCTTGCCGCAGTCTTTGCGAGGCGGTCCTTGGCGTCGGCAGGATAGTTGTAGTGCGAGGGAATGACCCACTTTCCGTTCTGAAACTTGACCTGGAAGCGGGCGGCGGTCGCCGTCGACGAGTCGAACTCGACGACTTCGAGGTCGGTGCAGGCGAACGGATCCTTGAAGTCGGGGAAGAACGGCTGCCCCTGGTCGTTGAAGGCAATGTCCTTACCCGATCGATCCGGAATGCGGATGAACGCCGCGCCCGTCAGCAGCAGGGCGACAGCGACGAAGATCGCGGTCTTGATGTTCTCTCTCATGATCGTTCCTGGATTCAGCGTTCAAGCGATGGGTCTGGAGTCCGGAAAAGACGTCGACGGGCGGCCGGTGACGAAGTTCGCATGCGCGATCACTCGTGATCGGCCGCCGTTCCGAAAGCCTCACGCCAGTCGCGTCGGCGTGGCTCCGCGGTTCTCGCGGCTGCTCCGAACGATGGCGACGATCAGTCCAAGGATCAACGCCGGCAAGGGTGGGAAGAGGATCGCGAAAGACTTGATCCCCAACTGAATCCCGCGCACCCGCCGTTCCATTTCTCCCTTGCTTTCCTGGACTTTCTTCCGCTTCTCGTCCTCGATCTTGGTCTTCTCAACGTCGAGGCGCCGGTTCGCAACGTCCTGGAGGTTGGCGAGCATGATCTCCTTCGTACGCTCGTCCAGGTCCTTGCGCTCCTGGACTTCCTTGACCTGCTTATCGAGACGTTGCTGCGCAAGTTTCAGTTGATCTTCCGCCGCGTCTTCTGCGGCTTTGGTCTCTTCCTGACGGCGCTTGTCGAATTCCTTGACCTGATCCTCGAGCGTTTTGAGCGTGCGATGCTGGAGCCGGCGCTTCCGCAAAGAGACGAATGACTCGTCTCCCGCGAGCACGTCGACCGAGTTGAGCACGAACGTCACGTTGTCGAAGTCGAGGTTTTCGACCTTGTTGCGCCGGAGGTCGAAGAACTGGTCGGAAATCATGTCGAGATCGGCGATCGCCACGACCTTGATCTCGGCCGGCTTGGGCGTGTCGGCCTTTTTCTCCTTGTCGTCTCCCTTTGCCTTGTCCTTGTCCGCGTCGGCTGCCGGCGTGCCCTGAAGCCGCGCCGCCAGGGTGTAAGACGTGCCCGTGCGAACGTGCCGAGCGTTCCGATTGATGCCGGTCACGCCCATGAAGCCTTGCTGGGCCAACTCGCTCCAGGGGACCGTGCCGCCCGAATCGTTCGAGCGCAGGAGCGGTGTGTATTCGATGCTCCCATTTGACTTGGCCCGAAAGAGACCGGGGAACATCATCACGATTTCCTGCAAACCGGAGGACGCAACCTGCTTCTTGTTGAACGCGTCCGGTTCCCCGCTTCCCTTGCCCACGAAGACGACTTCGGGAGGCAGATCCGCGAGTTGCGGGTGCGGGTTGTAGTCGTTCCAAACGATTTGCGTCGTCGGCCATTCGAGCCCGATCAGATCGAGCAACGCGCGCAGGTCGCCCTTGGGCTCGGGAGGCGGGCCGCCGCCGAATGGACCGCCCGCCGGCTGCTTCGGCACTTCCGGCGAAAGCGAAGGGTTCGATACCGTGAATGGGTCGAGGAAGAGCAGCGTCGGACCGCCTCGCTTGACGTAGTCGGTCAGGTTGTCAATTTGTCGCTGGGCCAGTGACGACGGTTGCGCGACGAGCAAAACGTCAAGGTCGGACGGAATCGGCGAGTCGGGGGCGACGGAGCTCACCTCGTACTGTTTCTTGAGCTCGGTCACGATGGACCACTCGGGATTCTGGCCGAATGACCGCATGTCGAAACCGCCCATCAGCTTCGCGTCGGTGTTCAGAATGCCAACCTTCTTGCGACCCGTCCGCGAGACGACCCGGATCGAACGGGTAAGCTCATACTCAACGGGAAGGCCCCGATCGAAGAAGGGGATGACGACCTCTTCGAGCCCCGAGGTGAAAGCGACGCCGAGGTAGAATTCCGCGGAACTTTGTTTTGCCTCCTCGACAGTCCGGACCTGCCGCGGTTCGATGCCGAAACGCTTCTCGGCCTCGTGAGCTTCGGGAGAGTAGAGTTCCGTTTCGACCAAATTGAGCCGGATCTTGTCGCCGCCCCAGGCCGCGTATTCCTTGAGCAGGTTCAACAGGTCCGACTTCGTCTCGACATAATCACGAGGGACCTCGGGGCTGTAATAAACCTGGACGTAGACGGGTTGATCCTTGGGGATCTGCTTGATCAGCTCAATCGACTCGGACGAGAGGGAATTCAGGTGCTCCTCACTTGCATCCACCCGGAAGCCGGTCCGGCCGATGAGGACGTTCAGGCTTGCGAGCGCCAGCAAAACGGAGGCGATGCGGACGAGCGCGTGCAACGAGCGGCCGGTGCTCTTCTGGCCGCCAGCCCAATGCCGGCGCCCCAGGAGCACCATATTCACAAACAACATCGCAACGGCGAGTGAGAGGAAATAGAACAGACCGGAGACGGGAATGACGCCCGCGCCGAAATCGTGAAATTGGGAGGGAACAGACAGCGACTCAATCATGCGCTGCATGCGGTCTTCGGTTAACGGTCCGAGGAGCCACGTCGCAATTCCCCCACTTCCCGGCGTACCTCCGCTTTCCGTGAGTGCTGAGATCATCCGGCCAGCGGGTGCGACCAGGTTCAGCGCGATCGGAATCGCACAAAAGACCGCCCCGAGGATAAACGCGACTGTGGCATTGGTGGTGAGCAACGACGCGACCATCCCCACAGCAATCAGCATCGCACCCATGAGCCAGTAGCCGAGGTACGTGGCGAACATGACCCCGGGGTCGGGTCGGCCGAGCGACATCAGAACGAAGATGTGGCTGGTCGAAAACAGCAACGCCACCGAATAGATGCCCACGGCGGCGAGGTATTTTCCGAGCACGATGTCGACATCGTGGGCGGGGAGCGTAAACAGGAGTTCGTCAGTCCCCTGGCGACGCTCGTCGGCCCAGATGCTCATCGTAATCGCCGGAACGAAAAAGAGGAGCAGCGCCGGCATGTAGGTATTCAGTGTGTCGAGGTTCGCCAGATTGCGCGCAAAGAAAATCGGCTGCCAGAAGGCGGCACAGGCGCTGACGAACACGAACAGGGTGATGAACACATACCCGGCCGGGTTGCTGAAGTAGCTTGTGAAATTGCGCTTGAAGACGGCGAGAATGACGTGGAGATTGATGGGCGCAACAGGGCGCGCGGCGGGGGTCGGTGCGGCCCCGCCCATGCTCGTCGGTTTTTCTTGAAGCGTAGTCACCTCGGTAGGTCCTCAACAAGTCGTGCAGGAGAGTTCGTGGAAGGGGACACAGCCTTGAGCGCTCGGCCGGTCCGCCTTGGCGACGATGATCCGTGATGCCGTTTTTGCGGGGGCTCGCAACAGCCTCAGACAGCCTGTGCGGTCAAGCGGTGGAACTGGTCTTCGAGCGAACGGCCCTCGGCCTGCATCTGATGCGGGGTGCCGTCGAAGACGAGCTTGCCATCGTGAATGAACAGGACGCGGTCGGCGATCGGGCTCACCTCCTGGAGGATGTGCGTCGAGACCAGGATGGTCTTCGACTTCCCCAGCTCCTTGATGAGCGACCGGACGCCGCGAATCTGGTTTGGGTCGAGACCGCTCGTCGGTTCGTCCATGATCAGCACTTGCGGATCGTGCAGCAGCGCCTGCGCCATGGAGACGCGCTGCTTGTATCCCTTCGAGAGCTTGCCGATCGGTTTGTGCGCTACGGAACTCAGCGAGCATTGTTCGATGACGTGGTCGACCCGATTGCGCAGCAAACCGCCGGACAGGCCGCGCGCCTCTCCAAAGAAGCGGAGCAGGGCGTCGGGGGTCATGTCGAGGTAGAGCGGGCCGTTTTCGGGCAAATAGCCCAGGTGCTCGGATGCCTCGATACGGTTGGTTTGCACGTCGATGCCGGCAATCTTCGCCGACCCCTTCGTCGGCGCCACGAAGCCGGTGAGCAACCGCATGGTGGTCGTCTTACCCGCGCCGTTGGGGCCGAGAAACGCCACCACCTGTCCTTGTGGGATCGAGAAGGTCACGTCGCGGACGGCCAGGAACGAACCATACTGTTTGGTCAGTCCCTGGGCTTCAATCATGACGGGCGTGGACATACCGTCGCAATCCTCGGAATGAATAGCAGAAACAAACGACGACCGGCCCTTCGCAAGCTGCCCATCGGGCCAAGTGCTCACGAAGGGCATCCGATCCAACAGTTGCCACCCTCGCCAGCATGCGCGGCGGGGGAAGTCCGAATCGCCTCATTATGCCGGCACGGCACGTGCAACGCAACCTTGCCGAAAAGTTCGGTCGGGCAAGATGGAAGCACTGCGCGCGGAGCCGGCAATCGTCGTTACGTCATCGGAATCGAGAAGGTTCACGTGGCGCTGAACGACCGGGCCGTCTTCTACCCCGATGTGCCGCGTTCGATCGCTCAGATCGCCTTGTTCTCTGCTGCAAGCTCGGGCGGCGCGGGTCTGCCGAAACGGCCGATCAAAAGAAGAATGCCCGCCATGGCGCCATAGCCAAACGCCCAGTGGTACGGGGTTTGGAAGGCTGAGGCCTTGTAGCGACCTTCTTTACGGAGATGTTCCATCGCCGCGGTCGGCGGAACGATCGGTCCGGCCGGCAACGGTGAGTGAATGATGCCAAACCACGAGAACACTCCGGCCAGCACCAGCACGCAAGCCGCGGCACGAAGCTTCCCGTCAATCATGTGCGTGAGCATCGTGGCCCAGAGCAGACTCGTCACGATGAACCCGCCGGAGAGCATGGTTACGGTCTGGATCCACCCCTGAAGCGAAGGGCTCAATTCCGTAAACGGCTTGGCCTCCGGCAAGACTTGCCCCAGCGTGAGCAATGCCAGGTACGCAAGGGCGGGGACGCACGCCAGCGCCACGGCGGGGAAATGCCGGCGCTCGGTTGCCTGGAACGACTGCGAAGTGATCTCGAGCCCGACGAAAATCAGAATGGGGAACACGACCGCTTTGGGGATCAGAAAGAAGAACCAGCCAAAAAAGCCGAATATCCCCGCCGCACCGACGAAGAGCGCCGTCGCGAGCACATAAGCGGTCCTCGCACCCATCGCCTTGTACGCCGGATGCCCAATGTAAGGGGTCGACTGAATCACCCCGCCAAACAGTCCGCCCACCACCGTCGCGAACCCTTCCGCCGCAATGATCTGACCCGTCGGGTATTCGTCACCGGCCGCCGATGCGCTCTCCGTACAGTCAATGCCTCCGACCACCGTCGCCAGCGCCAGCGGTAATGCCACCGGAAGGTAGCCAAGTGCTTCCTGCCAGGAGCTCTGGAACCAGCCCAGCCAATCGCTTGCCGGGATGGGCAGAACAGCACGGAGCGCTCCGGTGGGACGTTGCGACTCGGCGCCCAATCCGGGGCCAAGCCCGGCGAGATGCAATCCGTAGTAAATGAGACATCCGAGGATCAGCGCGGCCAACGCGCCCGGAATGCGCCCCGGTAACTCCCAACGCGCAGTCAACGTGGCCAGGATCACGGCGAGTGCGACCATGCCCGCGATCGGCTGAGCGGCGATGTCGATCAGGGGCAAGAAACTGATGATCACGAGCGCGATCGCCGCCAGCGAACCGAGCAGCCCCGCACGGGGGACCGAGCGGCGCACGAAGCCGGAAAAGAGCGAGCAAACAAGCTTGAGCACACCCGAGGCCAGGATCATCGCGACGCCGATGAACCAGGCGTGCCGCGCTGCGGCGAGTGGTTCCAGGTGCAGGTCCGTCAAGGCATGGCGGTAAGCGGGCCCGATGATCAGCGACACGGCTCCGAAGGTGCTCGGCGTATCGAGTCCCAAAGGCATCGCGGTGACGTCGGATCGTCCCGAGCGTTTCGCGAGCCGGAATGCCATCGCGGTGAAAATGAGGTCGCCGACAAGAACACCGACCGCCGTCCCAGGGATCATCTTCGTCAGTACGAACTCGGTCGGGAACCCGAACAGTCCGACCAGGAGGCTCGCCATCAGGATCATGTTGCCGACATTGTCGAGCATCAGACCGAAAAAGGCGTTGATATCACCACGTTGGGCCCAGCGATAACGAGACTGAAGCACTGGGGCATTTTCGATCGCGTCCACCGCTGGGCGACTCCTGAAGGCGCAAAGCGCGCAATGAGCTCGAGTGAAGGGGGGAGAGGTGGACCGTGTTGGAATAACAGATCGGACGTGTCGAGGGAAGTCACCAGTGACGCCGCCGGCTGCTCACGTCCGGATCCGAGAGCGGGCGTCGTTCGGCGCGTCATTCTTTCCGTGCGGTCGACGGGGTGTCGGCGAGTGAAAACGACTTACTGACGACGGTCTGACCGTTGTACACGGCGCTCTTGATGACGAGCGCTTTCGATCCGTCCGTTCCCAGGGGCGCTTCAAGTCGGTTTCCACGAGCGTCAACGCGAAGCTCTGAGGGGTCGAGCCCGTCGGGATAGCCGAGGGTGATCCCTGGGGGAAGTTCGGGCTTCCCGTTGGCCCTTCGGCGGGCCAGGAAGGGCGCCGTCCACCGCACGGTGTTGTCGCGGCACGCGATCGTCATGTAGACGCGTCCCTGGTTAGTCTTTGTGGCGTTATTGTGCAAGACGCCCAGAGTTGCGCCGCCGTCGGAATCTTCGAACAGATTGCCGGCGATCGTACTGTCCAGAAACGGAACGTGGGACCAGCCCCAGATCATCGGCGACTCGGTTGGGAAGGCCGATAGGAGCGCAGGGGCGCCGACACCAATCACCTGGTTGTCGAGAAGTCGCGTCCCGAAATGGTTTCCCGCCAAGACAAAGCCGCCAGCAGTTGTTGCACCTCGTCCAATGATCTGGTTTTTCTGGATCGTCTCGTTGGCAAATCCCGCCGTAATCGCGATCGCGTTGACGCCGTCCGGCAGAGCGCCGTCGAGGAGGTAAGTGGTTGCGTTGATCGTTTGCGCGATCCGCCGCCACTGGCCAGCGGCTTTGCCGGAAAGGACGGCCACGATGTCGCCGGTCTTGATCGGGTTGCCAAGCGGCTTGCGAATCCGGATCACGCGCCCATTGGTCGAAACGGCGGCGGGCTTGCCCTCGAACCCGAGTCGATAGGACTCGGTCAGGATGATCTCTGGGGCGTTGGCGCCTTTGATCGTATCGTCGTCTCGAGGTCCAACGTCGTTGATAACGTTGTTCTCGATGCGGTCAAACACGCCTTGACCCGTCAATACGAGGAAACGCCATGTCTTGCCGCTGGGGCCCAAAGCGCGCGTGCGGTTGCCTCGCACAGTCAGATCGTGGGGGTTGTGCGCGGTGATCATCGTGTAGGCAAAGTAGCCGGGGGGCACGCCCTGGAAGTCGTTCCCCTCAATGTGCCACGGGCCGTCGAAGACCTCGATCCCGCCGCCTCGTATGGTGTTGCCCGTGATCACGCCGCGCCGCCCTACGATCAGACGCATGGTCTGCACGGCAAACTCGGCCCCCTTGGGATTCGCGGCCGGTGGAATTTCGATGTCGAGTCCGCGAAATATCACGTCATCGCGCGTTCCCGGAGGAGCGTTCGCGTCGAGATTGTCGGTTTGACCGATGATGGCCGGACCCCAGCTAACTTCCGTGTTCCAGCGCACCGGGCCGGTGAATCGAATCGCGAACCCTTCCAACCTCGTGCCGCCGCGATGGACCTTAACCGCGGTCGTCCAGGGAGGATCGCTCGCGGCTTGAGAAAAGTTCAGCACGGCGCCGCGCTCGCCGATGACGGTGATCGGTTGATTCAGAACCAGCGGCTTACTTAATGGATATGTACCCCTGGAGAGTCGAACCGTCCCGAAACGGTTCACGAGGTCCTGCAGGTCGTCGCCAGGCTTCGCCTGCGTGGCCGTAGCGGCGACCGCGGGACCGCGTCGAGATGGGTCGCACGCACCGCCGGGAAACGAGACGACCACCATTCCTCCGCTTTGCAAGACCATGCGGAGCGTCATTGTCGCCCCGGTCTCGTCGCGGTTTGGTTCGAAGTAGAGATCGGCCTGACCGGTTGCGGGGCCTCTTCGGAACTCGAAAGGCTTGCTCTCACTTTCGTTGGCGATCGGTCCTTGATCGCGCGCGCCGAAGGTCCAGTTCCCGCGCACGGAATCGCTCAGCATCGCCGCGGTGACAGTTTCCGCAGGCAATCCCGACAGTGCGACGTGAACCTCGCCCGGCCCGACGATCTGGCTTCCCTCCTGGCCTCGCCAGTTGGACTGCACAGTTTCAAAGCGAACCGCCGGCAGTTTCAGCGGAGGCATCTTGAGCGATGTGTCAACGCGTGCCGCTGTCAACGTCGCGGAGTCCGACTTCCCGTTCTCGTAGGCGACCGTCAGCTTCAAGGTTTGACCGTTCAGGTCACGCTCTGGCTGGAAGAAAAAATCACCCTGGGTCGGATCCTTTTCGTTCGGTGCAAATTCGGCGTTGTGATACCCCTTGGGGTTGGTCCCGAATTGCCAGCGCTGGCGGGAAGCATCCTCGAGGTCGATGCTTTGGACCTTAATCTTCGGCGAGAGTTTCGAGAGCGCGAGCCGGACGTCCTGGAGACCGTCGGGCCCGACGCTGACTCCTGGGCCAACCCAATCCTCGCGATCCTGGCCGACCCATTTGATCTGAAGCGCCGCGGCCGGCATGCGGAGATTGGGGTTGGCACGCTTGCCATTGACGTAAAGCGAGGTCTTTGTCCCATCCTTGAATTCGAGCTTGATCTCGAATGACCGTCCGGTCTCGACCCTGAGTGGTTCGAAGAAGAGGTCGGCGACACTTGAGCCTGGCTTGCGCTGGAGCAGGGCAGCATAAGGGCCTCGCCAGGGATGTCGCCACTCGTCTCCACCGTAACCGAGGACCTGAATCGACACGATCTCGTTTTGAGGCGGGAGATTGCCGAGGACAATATGAATGTCCTGGACGTCGCTGGGAGTCACTTCCGACGGACCGCCGACAAGATCGTGTCCATCCTGTCCCAGCCATTTTCCTCCAGGAGGCGCCGACAGAAGTGCCAACGCGAGAATCATCTTCCCTGATGTGAAGGGCATGGCCTCTTCCTCTGAAAGTGACACGAACGGTGCCTTCCCAGCCGCCGTATCAGCAGTAACGCATTCCTCGATACTCTGCAAGGCCTACCGAGCGGCTTCCGGATCATCGCGCATCGATCCAGGAACGCGGTAAAGTGGGAAGCCCCGAGCGAACCGAGTCGCAATCTTATGTGATCCTATTTCCAATCGGTATTCCGGCGCCGGTACAAGCGTTTACAGGATCAGGCGAGGATCGCACCGATCGGCTGGCCGCCGTTCGCGATGGGCATTGGGCGATTCGTGCGATCGGGAAGCATCAACGCGGGATCGATGCCGAGGCATTGATAGATCGTTGCGCAGATGTCGCCGGTGCTCACGGGGTTGTCCTTGACAAACGCGGCCTGTGCGTCGGACGCCCCAAATACGGTTCCGCCGCGGATGCCCGCGCCGGCGAAGATGTGTGAATAGCAGTAAGTCCAGTGATCGCGACCGGCATTGGCGTTGATCTTCGGCGTGCGGCCCATTTCGCTGAGGACGACGACCAGAGTCTCGTCAAGCAGGCCCCGACTCTCCAGGTCGCCCATGAGCGCGGAGAAGGCGAGGTCGAAGTAGGGCAGGTTGTAGTCTTTCATGATGGCAAAATTGCGCGTATGAGTATCCCATCCATCATACTGGATCTGGAAGCGGTCCCAGAAGATATCCCAGGTCACGTTGACGAACCGCACGCCGGCTTCCACGAGCCGTCGAGCGATCAGAGCGCTGTTTCCAAAGAGGGTTCGGCCGTAGCGATCGACGAGCCTGGGATCTTCGGTTTCCAGGTTGAACGCGGCTTTGACCTTGGCTGAGGTCAGCAGCTCGTACGCACGTTTGCGATGGCGGTCGAAAGCGGCGACGTTGGACGAGGACTCGGCCTGTCGGAGCTGCTCGTCGAATTGCTGAAGCAGGCTGCGCCGGGAGTGGAAGCGATCGAGCGTGATGCCGTCGCTGGTGATTCCTTCCGGGAGCCGGGGAACGCCTCGACACGGCTGGGGATGGCCCGGAGACTCCCGAGGGGCGTCCTTGTCGATCGAGGGGGTGCACTCGGTCGCAAGCGGGTCGTATTTCTTGCCCAGGAAGCCGGCGTAGGGGCCGGGGCGGCGGATGACCTGGCCCCAGCCTAGGTAGCAGGGCAAGTACATGTATGCGGGCAACGATTTGCGCTCATCCTTGAGGTATTCGCAGACCGATCCCATGCTCGGCGGATAGAAATCGCGCGTGGAGACGATGTCGGGGAGTGGCTGCTCGAAGCCTGTGTAACTCGGCAAGGGGTTGTGGCAGCCCGCCTTGTGGTTCACCGATCGGACGAGGGCCGAACGGTGCATCCAGCGCGCGAGGCCGGGCAAGTGCTCACAGACCTGGATCCCGGGCACGTTCGAGTCGATCGGGCGAAACTCGCCGCGCACCTCGCTGGGGGCGTCCGGCTTCATGTCGACCATGTCCTGGGTGCCGGCACCGCCCAGCAGGTAGAGGACGATGACGCTCTTCGCCTTGCCCGGAACCGAGCCCCGGACTCGCATTGCCTCCTCAGCGCGCAGTACTCCGGGCAGGTGCAATCCGCCCGCTAGAGCCAGCGCTCCTGCCTTGAGTGTCTCGCGACGCGTCAGCCCATCGCAACACCGCCGCCGACTCCCCAGCATGGTGATCATCGGGATCGCCCTTCGACCGTCGGTTCGAGCGCGCGGAACGAATGTTTAACAACAATCAGGATAGAATCGTGACTGCCGTCTCGCAACATCAGTCCGACGACTGAATGTCGATTGGGAATTCACAAAAGACACGATCCAACTCCGCGTATCTTACGTAATTCTCAAAAATCGCACTCCATTCCCTTGATTGGAGTTTAGAATAGAGCATTCTCTCCCCGACCGCACCGCCTCGCGGCTGATTTGGCACCCGGAGTTGACTTCATGTTCCGCAGGCCTCGACGGGTTCTCCGTCCGTCTCTGGATTGTCTCGACGAGCGGTGTCTCCTTGCCACTCTAGCTCCGGACCCCTCCGGTTTGACGCCGGCTCAGTTGGGTCACGCCTACGGGTTGGATTCGGTGGCGTTCCACGCCAATGGCCAGACGATTCCGGGCAATGGCGCGGGGCAAACGATTGCCATCGTGGACCCGTTCCACGATCCGTTGCTGGCTTCCGACCTGCACAAATTCGACCAGGCTTTCGGTCTGCCCGACCCCGTTTTGAACCAGGTCAACCTCGCGCGGAAGAAGACCAATGACGGATGGGCCAGCGAAGAGTCGCTGGACGTCGAATGGGCCCACGCGATCGCGCCTGCAGCCGCCATCGTGGTGGTCGAGGCACGCTCCGATAGCACGGCGAACCTGATTGCGGCGGTGAACGTCGCACGACGCCTGCCCGCGGTTTCGGTGGTTTCGATGAGCTGGGGTGGAAGCGAGCTCCACAACGAGAGCACTTTCGATCGGACGTTCACCACGCTGCCGGGACATATCGGAGTCACGTTCGTCGCTTCCAGTGGCGACTCGGGTGCCCGCGCAGGGGCCGAATGGCCGGCCGTGTCGCCGAATATACTGTCGGTTGGCGGTACGACGCTGAACCTCGACGGCGCGGGAAACTACAGCTACGAAACACCTTGGGTCAGCAGCAGCAGCGGCAATAGTATCTTCGAAGCCGAACCGGCGTTTCAAGCAGCGACTCAATCGTCGGGTAAGCGGTCCACGCCGGACGTCTCCTTTGATGCCAATCCGAACACCGGCGTCGATGTCTTCGCGACAACACCCTCGCATCATCAGTCCACCTGGCAGGTGATCGGCGGGACCAGCCTGGGGTCGCCGGCATGGGCGGCCATCATCGCAATCGCCGACCAGGGTCGTGCACTCGCGGGTTTAGGAACCCTTGACGGGCCGACACAGACGTTGCCAACCCTCTACAAACTTCCTTCGAGCGACTTTCACGCGATAACCGGATCGAACGGGAGCTCTCGGTTCGCAAGTGGTTTTTCTTTCTTCGCCCGGGCGAAGCCTTCGTCTGTTCAGCCCGCCGCCGCCTCACTGACGGGTCTGGGGTCGCCAAACGGCAGCGCGCTCGTGTACGGACTTGCGTTCTCGGGATGAGGCCTCGAAGTACGGGCGGAGCACGCGGTTCGGAGGGTCTCCGATTTGTCCGTCCACGTGACTTTGACCGCAAGACGCGTTCGCGCTATAGTGGGCGCCAGGCAAAGACGGCCTGCAGAGCATTCAGGGAGGAAGCCATGGCGCAGGTATGTCCACGATGTCAAGCATTCGTCCATTCGCGAAGTGCCCGGTGCCTGGAGTGCGGCTCAGTCCTTGAAGCGCCTTCCACGTCACAACACCGTCCTCCGAGCCGAGTTGAGACGGCGCCTCAGGTCGCGAACGCCCCGGTTTTTGAGGATAACCCCCAAGCCGATCTCGCTCCCGCGACCCAATCGATACACCCTACCAGGAGCGAGCTGGCGCCCAGGCCGAGAGGTGGGCCGGGGAAACCTGCCGTCCTCCCGCCCCCGCGTCCCGAGACCCACGAACGGCCTCCATCGGTGCGAAAGCGCCTGCTTTCTTCACCAGTCGCGCTTCCCGGCATGGCGGAGAGAGATGTTTCCGAGGTTTCAAACGATGATGGGGCTGCTGAAATCGAGGTCCATCGCCACATCGATGCGCCTGACCCGTCCCTGTTAAGAATGGCGGTCAGCACTCAGCATTCCCATTCGATTGATGCGTCGCCCCCTCGACGTAGCTCGGGGGGGCCAGTCATGGTGTCGGTGCTAGATGCCATCGACGAGGACGATGGGGACGTCCACGCCGAGATTCCCGTGCCGATTCCTCTGGCCGAGGAGGGCGAACTCCGTGGCTGGATGAACCGGATGTTGAGCAATGCGCCCGACCATCTCCCCGAGCCCGCACCCGTCGCAAAGCGTCCCACACCTTTGGTGCAACCCAAGCCCGGTTCGGCCAAGCACTTACCGGCTCCGGAATTGCCCGCGATGCTCGTCTCGCCCCTACCGGACAGCGAATACTGGTCCGAATTGCCTCCGGGAACCTTTCCAGACCCGGATGAGGACGATCCAACGATAGGCGTCTATCAATTCTTGGGCGGCGACGTGATCGAGATTCAGCCCTCGGTCGATCCCGCGTCCCCCAGTCCGATGGAAGTCCCGCCTCCCGAAGTACCGATGCGGCTCCAGGTGGTTGATGCGCACGGCGAGTGGATCGACTGGGGCCCGATACCCGGCGAAGGACGACTCGTTGGGCGTGCAGCGGGCGGAGCGGAAATGCCAGGCTTTGGGACCCTGGCCTCGGCTCATGTCTTCTTCCGATACGACGATGCAGCGCTGGTTGCTGACGATCTCGGATCTTATGACGGCGTCTACCGGCGCATTTGCGAGCCCACAGCTTTAGGTGAAGGACAACGCTTTCGCATCGGCGGCCATGTGCTCGAGTTTCGATTACCCGAACCGTTCGTCTCTTCGGCCCCACTGACGTCTTCAGAACGCGGAACACTCTGCAGCCGTGACCTCGAGCCCCTCGCGTTCGTCGACCTGGTTCGCCCGAACGGCCAGCCCGGACTTCGCTTCCCGATCACGAAACGCGACGCGACGGTCATTGGACGCGAAGGCCCGACCGCATGCATCGCGCTGGCCGGAGACCACGCCGTGAGCACGTCGCATGCTCAGATTCGTCCTCGCGACGGTGCGTTCTACCTGGAAGACCTCAAGACTCGGAGCGGGACGTTCGTTCGGCTGGCCGGCGCGACGCCGATCCGGGCCGGCGATGTGCTTCAAGTGGGCAAGATGACGCTGCGGGTGCTTGAGTTGTAACCGAGCATTCCGCTCAGGAACTTCACGAAACACCATCGACATCGATATTGGTTAGGGCTGCGCGCAGTGCGGCCATCGACGCGAACCGAGCGTGCGGCGGCTTCGCCAGGCATGTCTGGCAGATGTGGCAGACGGATGCCGGGAGATCGGGTCGCAGTCGAGCCAGTGCCTCAATGGGCTTACCGCTCGCAACTTGTGCGAGGACGTCCGGAACCGTGCGGCCCGAATGCGGGGGACGACCCGCCAGAAGCGCGAAGAGCACGGCGCCGAGCCCGTAAATATCCGTCCGCTCGTCGACAGGTCCCCAGCCGTCGGATGCCTGCTCTGGCGCCATGAACGGTGCGGTGCCCTCGATTTGCGCCGTCCAACGCGTACCGCCCGCGAGCGAGCGGGCGAATCCAAAATCGGCGAGCCGGATCGTCCCGGCTTCATCAAGGAGAAAATTCGCCGGCTTGAGGTCGCAGTGAACGACCCCTCGCGCATGCGCATGTTCCAGGGCGTCGCACGCCGCGATCATCCAGCGCACCGCCTTAGTTACCTCGACCGCTTTCCGATTGGTCAGAACCGCAAGATTCGAGCCCTTAACGAGGTCCATCACGATGAAATAGGCTCCAGCCGGTGTCCGGCCCAACCCCTGGGTAGCGACGATGTTCGGGTGGTTGAGCTTGGCGATCGTACCTGCCTCGCGAACAAAGCGCTCGACGCTGTCGGGATGTCGCAAGAACGCTTTCCGTGGAAACTTCACCGCGACCTCTTGCTCGTTATCCCTTTGCGTTGCCAGGTAAACCTTCCCCATGCCGCCAGCGCCGAGCAAACGTTTGAGCAGAAACTCCCGATGCGAAAGCATTGGCATAGCGGGGACTGGGCTCAGCCCGTTGGCGGAGCGATCGAGTCCAGGGGTTGGTTGCCAGTGTTCGCGGAATACGGCCGACTCGACTTCGAGCTCTCGGTCGACCCGTATGAGTTCCGCACGGATACTATCCCTGCGTGCCTGGAAACGCGCCGCGAACGCGTCGTGCGCTGGTCGATCACCCCATCGCCGGCGGACCCGGTATTCTTCCCCGATCAGTTCGATGGGCAACTGATCGAGAGCGCCAAGCTCGGGAAATCGCGCGACGTATTCCTCCAGCACAGGCCTGCGAGGATCCGAGCTGCGCCAGCGGAATTCGAGATCGACGCAGATGAGCTCAATGAGCAGCCGATGTCGCTCATGCGCGGGTAGGTCGTCGAGAACGTCTTCGATTTCGGCTCGCCCTTGGCGTAGCCAGCTCTGCTCGAAGCGGAGAATGCGTGACTCGAAGATTTCGTCAATCATGGTCGAAGCGCTTCGCGATCTCGTCACGGATTTGAGTGAGCGTGCGCCGTACGGTCCGCTCCGAACGACCGGTGTCCTCCGTGATGTCCGAGATCTTCAACCCTTGCAGTCGGAGCTCCAGCACGCGACGGCCGAACCGATCGAGGCGTGAGAGCACCAGTTCGAGTTCGTCTGCGAGCGCGGCGGAATCTTCGGGCGTCGGCTCCGAATGAGCCGACGGAATTGTCCCTTCGTCGATCTGATCGATAGTCGTCTCGCGATCGACGAGCCGACGGTCGGCGGTTTGAAATCGAATCTGGCGAAGCAGCTTGTGCTTGGTGATGGCGGCCAAAAGGCGCCAAAGATCACCCCCACGGGCGAACGAATATCGACCGTTTCGCGCCGCGATGAAGAAGCTGCGATAGACCGAGAGCACGATGTCCTCGGGGTCGGTACGGCGGGCCAGTCGCGGCGAGAGTCGACTTCGAGCCAGGGCGGTAAGGCGCTCGAAATAGCGCTCGAAGAGTTCGTTCGCCGCAACGTCGTCGCCGTTTCGGAAACGCTCGAGCAGGATCAGCGACGTGTATCCCGTTGGCGTGTGTTCTGAATCCATGGCGGTCGACTCTCGACTCGTCCCTCAGTGCGGATTCTCCAGGTTCGGCCGCGGACATTTTAGCACGATGCGCTCACCGGTTGGCCGGTCCGCGGCCGTGGAGGGCATTACCAAGGCGGACACAAAACTTCCCGTTTCCGTTCAGGGGCGAACCATGGCCTACGTCGTGACCGAACCGTGCTTCGGGTGCAAGTACACAGATTGCGTTGTCGTCTGTCCCATGGATTGTTTCCGCGAAAGTGAACAGATGCTGTTCATCGCGCCGGACGAGTGTATCGACTGTGATGCATGCAAACCGGAGTGCCCCGTTGACGCGATTTTTCAGGAAGATGAGGTACCGGATGTGTGGCAGGAGTTTATCGCACTGAACCGCGAAATGTCCGCGGTCTGTCCGCCGATCACCAATCGGAAGGAACCGCTCGCGGCGCGTCCGTCGGAGCCCTCGGGTCCGTAACCGGCGTGGGTGGCCTGTTCGGATTTTAGCGGTTATGCCGACGATCGGCCGAAAAAAAAACGATTCTCCTGAGCCATTCGTCGACCCGTAGGTGGTCGCTCGATAAGCTTATGCTTTGTCCAGACAAGTCGGACTTGCGGGACCAATAATACGCCCGCCGACCGAGCTCGAATCCTTCGCGAGGCGCCGCAGTCTTGGCGTCATGGTCTCTGTGCGCGCTTCGCAAGCGCGCGATTCGGCGGTGAGCGAGTTGGCGACCCACGCATCCATTGAGTTCACACGCTGAGTTCGCACCGCGATCGCCCAGGGAGGGTGTGGTCACCAACCCTGAGCGACACCATGAAGCGACACTCCAGACGTCTTGTGCTGGAAGTGATTGAGTTGGAATCTCGTTGCTTGCTGTCCGGGCAGGGGCCGTCGGCGGTCTGGCTCGGTCAGGACGGGCACGACTACACCGCGCAATCGGCGACGCTCGGGGGCGACGGCATCCAGGATATCCACATCGCGCTTTCGAACCTGCCCACGAATGTGGCGATCCAGGAGATCCAGGTAAAGCCCTACGGCGGAGGTGAATGGGACTATAACGGCACCGCGGGCAACTGGGCCGCGGCGTTGATGCGAACGCCGGGGAGCGCCACGGCGGACCTGTACGTCGACCCCTATCAGGTCGAAACCGGACGCGCTTTTGAGATCATCATTACGTTTGGTGACGGTACGCGCGACGACTTCTACATCGCTGGGGGCGCTGCGAACCCCAACCTCTGGATGCCGGGTGACACGTTCCAACCCACTTGGGTCGGCCAGGACGGGTATGACCTGACGGGGCCAGGGCCCGACGTTGGACCGGACGGTATTCAGGATGTGGATATTGGCATCAGGAATCTGAAGGCGAACTTGACCGTGCAGTCGGTCACGGTGACCTCCTCGGCAGGGGAGACCTGGCAGTATGGCGTGAACCATCAGCTTGACAACAACGCCGAGCTCGTCCTGAGTCCAGGCGACGCCACGCAGGGAGATCTCTACCTCAATCCCGATTCGAACATGGCGGGCTGGACCTTGACGATCACCGTCAACTACTCTGACGGGAAGTCCGACACCGAAAACGTCACGGCGGGTGCCACCGATCCAACGTTGAAGCTGGCTACGCAGCCGCTGGTTTCGTTGACGTGGAACAGCTTCGGTGCGACGTGGGAGGGGCAGAATGGGCTGAGCCCCGCGACGCCTGGTGATGTCGATGTGCACCTCAACGGGTTACCGGCCGACAAAACGATCGAATCCGCGACGCTCAGCGACGAGGCGGGTGCCGAATGGTATTACAACCCCACCGGCGCGTCGGATCCGCTGGATGGGGGCGCTCCCAGTATGGTCTTCAACCCGACAACGGGTGACCTTTTCTTTCCTCCGGACCGCGATGAGTCAGGCGCAACGTTGACGCTGACGCTCGCATTCAGCGACGGCGCAGTCGTCGCCACTCGGTTCGCGGGGGGAACAAGCGATCCGGCCCTGTTGAGCGCTGCGGCGAGTGCAACCTCGATCATCGCGGCGCCGGGAGACGATCTGAACGCACTGGCAAACACCTACGGCAGCGTCCATCTGACGGCCGGCACGTACGTAATGACCCAGACGCTCGTCCTGCAACATCCGGTGACGATCACGGCCGACCCGGGCGCGACTCTCCTTTTTGAGCAAGCGCCGAACTCCGCGACCTGGACCGCGGCAATCAAGCTCGACGCCGGGCACATCACGCTCGACGGCTTCGCCGTGCGGTTTGCGGGACCGATCCAGTGGACCCCGAACATCTCGTTCGGTCCGGCCGTGATCGGAATGAACGACAATTACGACGTTGGCGCTGGGGGAGCGCATGAAGATATCATCTTAACGCACCTCGACCTCCAATCGCCCCCTGCGGCTTCGTCCTGGGAAGAGGCCGCGAATCTGATTCGATTGATCAATGCGCAAAGCGGAATTGTTGACGACAATACGCTCGACGGAGGGACCATTTTGTTCTCCGGAGGTCCCTGGTCATTCGTCGGCAACAACTACGTGGGGACGGTTCCAAACACCTACACGTACGGCGTGATCGCGGGTCAGTACACGCACGACGTGACCGTCGCCGACAATCATGTGGAGCCGGCGGCGGGCGCCGGCAAAACGTGGCGCTTCCTGGTTTTGACTCAGAGCGGTGTCAACGACGTCGTCAAGGACAATACTGTGGTTGGCGTCGGACCCATGGACAGCGATACGATACCCAATCCTAACGCGCCGGAAGTGATTCTCACGGAATCCTACCGTCTCCATTTCGAGGGGATGGTGACGTCCATTTCGCCGGACGGCTGGGTCGTTCAGGTCTCCTCGACGCAGAATGGTTCTGCACGGACGGGTGACGTCGTGGCGATTCTCACGGGGCCTCAGGCTGGGCAATACCGCGTGATTGCCCAGGCGCTCGGGCCAACGACTTACCTGCTGGACGCTCCTCTGAATCCAGGAAATTACGCGATCTCCATCACTCAAGGGGGCTTCGTTAACACGACGATCACCGGGAACTCCATCGACGAGCGCGGGAGTTCCACGTCCAATGACCTGATGTTGGCGGGCAACCACTTTGGAACCAAGGTGACCGACAACACGATTCTCGGCGGCGGTCTTGCTTTTGCTTTCATGGCCTACGCCACGGAACTGCCCGACATCTGGGGCTGGAGCCATGCCCCGTTTCTGGGCGCGGTCATTTCCGGCAACACGATCCAAGACACCGCGGGTGGGGGAGTTCTTGACGTCTCTTCCGGTCCTTCCGTGAAGTCGAGCGTAGGGCGAACGTATTTCTCGGCGGCGCTCAACAGTAATATCATTAGCTATAGCGCAGCGTTTGTGAGTGCGCTTGCAGCCAAGGGAACGACGGTATTGCCCTCTGGGATCACGGTGGGCGATTCGAACGGACTGGATCCCAGCGAACTCGTGTTGTCAGAACAGGGTAACCTGGTCGAGATCCCGGCCGGCGTGGCCCAGGGAACACCGCTCGAGGTCGACGCGGGAACGGTCAACGGTCAGTCGTTGACTAACGCGGGTCTCGCGCTGCCCGCAGTCCAACTTACGGCGCCGGTAGGTCTCCAACTCGTTGACGACAATGGATTGAGTGCGTCTGACGGGATCACGAGTGACACCCGGCTTCGGTTCGTAGCAGATCCTTCGATGGCTGGCTATGAATACAGCCTGACCGGCGCCGGAGGGAGCTACGAACCGGTTACGTCGGGCAACGCGTTTCAACCCGCCGGACTTTTGCAGGGCTTCAACTTGGTCTTTGTTCGAGGCTACGACTCCAGCGGAGATCGCGGACCGGTCGCCGCAATCGCGTTTGTCGACGATACTTCGGCGCCGACGATCGTTACATCGTCCACAGCATCTACGGTATCGGCTGTGTCGTATGTGTATCGCCTCAGCTCGACCGAGCCATTCGTCCCGCTTGGGAGTGTGATCATTCCCGAGCCTTCGGTCCTCGCCAATGGGGGCGCGATGCTGCAGATCGCGACCGCCGGTGCGGTTGGGGGGATCTTGTCGTCCGCGCCGGAGAAAACGACCCCCAAAGCTGTGGTTCCGGTGCAGTTGATGCCGGTCGAGGAGGGAGGACGTACGCCCCACCCGCCTCTAGGTGCATCCATTGCCGACTCGAGTCCCACGCGAAACGCGACGCGGACTGGGCCGCCAGAACCGGTCATACTGCAGGCTTTTGATCGCGCGCAAACCCGAGATTACGTGACGATAAAGGTCGCTCTAGGCGGTGAAACAGCCTTTGGCCTCACTCCGCCTCTCGTGTCGCATTCGAGAGGACGCTCCGTCCTTGCGCACATGTGGACTCGGCACCACAGGCTGGCCATGGAGTCCGCCCTTCCGCTAACCACCCGTCGAGTTTCTCAGGTCCCACAGGCCAATTCGAGAAAGGTTGGCAGCGGCGAAAGGCGCAATGGGTAAAGCTCGAGAACGTGACAGTCATTGTCGTCTTGCGCCATCAATGGGGAAGGGCTCCCGAGCGAGGTCCCCTTTCCGTCTTCCCTGGGTCGGCGTAGGATGGTTGGACGTTGAGACACGTTGCGTTCTTCGGCGTTCATGACCCTGAGCTACGAGGGGCCTCTTGGCGAGTTTGACCGTCGAGAACTATGTGAAGACGATTGCGCTCATCGCGGCGCGGGGGAGGGATGGGCACGCGGTGGCGACGGGCGAATTAGCGCAGGCGTTGAACGTATCGCCTGGGACCGTGACGGGGATGCTGAAGACGCTCTCGGAGGCGAACCTTGCGACCTACACGCCGTACGAAGGAGCCCGGTTGACCGAGGCGGGGCAGCGACTTGCGATGAAGGTGATTCGCCGGCACCGGCTGCTCGAGCTTTTTCTCGTACGGACTTTGGACATGCCCTGGGATGAGGTCCACGAGGAGGCTGAGCACCTCGAGCACGCGGTCTCCGAGCGTCTGGTGGACCGGATCGACGCTTTTCTCGATCATCCGTCAGTCGACCCGCATGGCGATCCAATCCCTCGGGCGGATGGGTCTCTGGCTGATACGGGGGGCACTCCCTTGAATCAACTGCCCAGGGATCGGCGGTTCAAGGTTGTGCGGGTCGTGGACCAGAACCCCGCCTTCCTACGCTATCTGAGCGAGTGCGGGCTTGATCTCCACGCGAAGGGCCAGTTGATCGAAAATCGACCTGAAGCTGGGGCACTCGTGTTTCGTCTCAGCGAGCACGACCGCGTCGTAGCGCTGGGGCACGACGCGGCCGCGAAGGTGATCGTCCATGCTGACGCTGAGCCGTGAGACGTTGCGTCCAAGCGCCCCGGCGATTATTTGGGCCCTTTGGGCTTGCCCTTCTTGGCGGGGTTGGCCGGAGGCGCGGGCGTCTTGGCCGCTTTGGTTGGCTTCTGGGGTTCTGCCTGGGTCGGTTTTGCTTTGACCTGGGTTCCCTTGGGGGCCATGGTCTCAACCTTCGCCTCGACCTTGGGCGCCTTGGTGTTTGAGGTCTCGTCCTTCCGGTTTCGTGCGGTGGGGCACACCTTCTTCAACTCGCAGCGCGGGCAGATCGGTTCCCCCGCGACACACGTGTCGTGGGTCAACTCTTCAAGCAGGTCGCAGAATTCGAGTCCTCGGTTCTTCGGGACAGCGCGTTCCAGAACGCCGCGCAGTGCGGCAACATCCCCGTCGGCGTCCGCGACTCCAAGCCGTTGCAACGCGCGCTGCGTCAACTCATCGACGGGGATCGCGTGCCCCCCCAGCGCGAGTTGAATGACGGTAGCCGTTACGTAATCGGATTGGAACGCCTCGTACTCCGAAAGAACCTTGAGCGATTCCTTAAGCGGTTTCTTAACGAGTGCGTCGAGCGTGAAGCCATACGTGCGCTCGAAGAGTTGTCGGAGGAAGCGTCGGATCTGCTGGGCGCGTTCTTCGGGGTTGGGAAAGCCGGCCAGAGCGCTTTGGATTTCTTCGACGGTGCTGACGCGCACTTCGTTCCAATCGAAGAATTCGTCTTTGAAGCGTGAAAGCGCCTGATTGGCCTGCTCACGCGTTGTCCCCTGGTGGCAAATGCCGTAGATGACGGCCTCCAAGACCGAGAGGCGCGTCGCGTCGCTCTCTGGCTTCACTTTATAGCGCTTCTTCAAGAGCGTGTGGACATCGTTAAGGAACTGCGCTTTGCTCTGTGTGGCCATGGTTCTTGTCGCAGTCACCAGCGAGAATAGGGTCATGCGACTCGCAGAATGACCCACGCGGGCCGTCCGACGAGACGCGATGTGAATGGTCTCGATCAGCGCTCGTCCTCGTCTTCGGCTTCCTCGGCGAGGTCGTCGTCGGACTTGTCGCCCAGGTCGGGTGCATCGCCCGTTGCGGGGTGGTCTGCAGCGAGGGCGTCGTCGATCAGTCGAGAAATGGCGATCGACTTTTTGACGCTATCGTCCTTCTTGAAGCTCAGCACCGGTGTAAACCGGGTCTGAAGCCTTGCGGCAACGCGGGCCTGAAGGAAGCCGGCCGCGTGCTGGAGGCCCTTCATCGCACGTTCCTGGTCCTGTTCCGAGCCCATGATCGTCACGTAAACGGTCGCGTGCCGGAGATCGCCTGAGACCTCCGCGCGGAGTACCGTCACGGCGCGGATCCGAGGGTCGGACAGCTCGAACAGGATTGCGGAGGAAACGACCTCGCGGATCGCCTCGGCGATGCGGAGGCTACGATGAGAAGGCATGGAGCGTCAGACCTCAGTGATGATTTGACTCAGGAGCGCAGCACGCGGGTGAGCGGCGATCGCCTCGGAGACGCGCTGAAGCGTCTCGTGGACCTCCCGTCGCGACCGGCCGATCGCGGCGACGGCAAGGCGGGCGTGCCGTGGGTCGGCTTCGTCGAGCTCGGCGACGGAGACGTTGAAATGCCGGTGCAGTTTATCGAGAATCGCTCGCATGCGCCGTCGCTTTTCTCGCTGGGTCGTGCAATCGGTGACGAGTAGTTCCAGACGCAGTGTTGCCACGGTCATCGCCGTACCCATCCTTGAGAGGCGAGACACCAATCAACGATGCCGTCAGCACCTCGGAACGACCCCGAGGCGCCGACGGCTCGGCGAGGTCCCGCTTAGAGCGTGCGCCTGATGATGTCGATGCGATAAGCCTCGATCACATCGTCGGTTTTTACATCATCGAAATTGGAAATCTTGATACCGCACTCGAAGTTCTGGGCGACTTCCTTGACGTCGTCCTTGAACCGTTTGAGTGCATCGATCGAACCCTTGTAAATCTCCCGTCCTTCGCGAATCAGTCGCGCCTTGGCGCCGCGCTCGATGGTCCCCTGCGTCACGAAGCAGCCGGCAACGGTGCCGATGCGGCTGATGCGGAAGACCTGACGTACGACGGCACGGCCCAGGTGGACCTCCTTCGTCTCGGGAACGAGCATCCCCTCGATGGCCTTCTTGATCTCGTCGGTCACCTGGTAGATGATGTCGTACCGGCGGATGTCGATGTTTTTCTCTTCCGCCGCGGTGATTGCACGGTCTTCCGGAGCGACCCGGAAGCCGACGATGATCGCCTGCGACGCGTCGGCCAGGAGCACGTCGCTTTCGGAAATGCCGCCGACGGCCTTCAGCAAGACGCGTACGGGTACCTCGGCATTTTCGAGCTTTTCGAGCTCCTTGCTGAGGGCCTCGAGCGATCCTTGCACGTCGGCCTTGAGGATCAAGTTGAGGCTCTTGACCTTCTGTTCGGCCATGCGGTCGAACAGATTCTCGAGTGTCACGGACTGACGCTCGCCAAGGGCTGCGCCTCGGGTACGCAGACGACGCGTCTGGGCGATTTCCCGAGCCTGCGAGACGTCGTCGAGCACAGCGAACTTTTCGCCGGCTGTGGGGACCGCGTCGAGACCGGAGACTTCCACGGGCGTGGACGGCCCGGCCGTCTCGACCAGGTGGCCCTTGTCGTCGAACAGCGCCCGGACGCGGCCGAAGCCGTCGCCGCAGACGATCACGTCGCCAACCTTGAGCGTGCCGTCCTGCACCAGGACCGTGGCGACCACGCCGCGTCCTTCGGAGATCGACGCCTCGAGACAGGTTCCCGTCGCGGGCCTTTCCGGATTGGCTCGCAAATCGCAGCGCAGTTCCGCGACGATCCCGAGCATTTCAAGCAGCTCCGGGATACCCTGACCGGTTGTCGCCGACGTCTTGATGACCGGAGTATCGCCGCCATACTCTTCAGGCACCAACTCTTCTTGCGACAGTTCGCCGAAGATCTTGTTGATGTTGACGTTCGGCAGGTCGATCTTGTTCAGGGCCACGACGATCGGTACTTCGGCCGCCTTGGCGTGCGCGATCGCCTCGCGGGTTTGCGGCATCACGCCGTCGTCCGCCGCGACGACCAGCACCACGATATCGGTCACATTCGCCCCTCGCGCACGCATGGCCGTGAACGCCTCGTGGCCCGGGGTATCGACGAACGTGATCGGCTTTCCGTCGTGCTCAACCTGGTAGGCGCCGATGTGCTGGGTGATGCCGCCACTTTCGGACGCCACCACGTTCGCCTTGCGGATGCGGTCGAGAAGCGACGTCTTGCCGTGATCGACGTGACCGAGAATCGTAATGACCGGCGGCCTCGGGATGCGGTTCTCCCCCTCCTCGTCGGATTCGAACGAGGCGAGCATGTGATCTTCAGCCGTCTCTTCGTAGACGATGTCGAGCTCGACGCCGAAGTCGAGCGCGAGCATCTGCGCCGCTTCGTCGTCGAGGGTCGAATTGATCGTCGCCGCGACGCCCTGGTTCATCAGCTTGCGCAGCAGTTCGTTCCCTTTCACTCCAATTGCCTCGGAGAGGCTTCGGATCGTGACGGGGGGCTCGATTTCGGCGTGCGACTTGCGGCTAGGCGAGACCGCGACACGATGTCCCGCCTTGTGCTTCCGGCCACCCGAACGGCGGTTCCGGCCCTCATCGTCGGATTCGTTGAGCAGGGCTGAAGCGGGCAAGGGCGACGTCACCACTCGCCGCTCGTTGGCACGTTCGTTCCGCTTGGCTCTGCGCCCGGCACGCTCCGCGGCCGTACCCAAACGCGGTCCCGTGTGCTTGCCGCGACGATCGTCGTCTTCTTCCTGGACCGGAGGCGGCGTGGGAGGCGGAGCCGTGGGACCCGCGCCGGGCCGTCGTGCACCAGGTGGCGGCGCGCCTGGTCCTCGCCCCTGTCCTTGCTGCTGTGTCCCTGGCGGACCAACCGGCCGCGGACCCATGCCCGGCCGCGGGGGTCCCCCGGGACCTCCTCCGCGATGGGGCGGACCGCCGGGGCCCGCGGGACCTTGCCCGCCGCCACCGAGTTGGCCCGAACGCATCATGGCCAGGAGTTCATCGGGTGTGTAGCGCTTTTCAGGCCGCTGCGTCTTGACGGGCGGCGCGCCGCTCGGCGCTTGCGGGCGTCGCGGCGGTGGCACCGGCGTCGTGGGCGCAGCGACCGTCGGTAAAGGCCTGCGCGGACCGAGAGGGGGCTCCCGACGCGCCTGCTCGGCAGTTCCAGCGCCCGGGCCGGACGACTCTTCGAGCGGGCGGCGCGGCGCTTGCGGTGGGGGTCCAAGGGTCGGAACCCGTCCGCCAGCGTGCCGGATCCCTGCCGACGACATGTAGTCGTCTCGCTTCAACGGTGGAGGCGTCGTGGGGTTTGGGCGGGGTTCGGGTCGTCCCTCGCCCGCCGGCGCGCTCGGTCCCTGGGGACGCGGCGCGCCACCATGCGATCCTCGGTGCGGCGTATGGCCCGACAACGGTCCACCACCAGCGCGCGGAGGCGATGACAATCCGCCTCCCTGCCGGTTCGCTCCCACTTGGGGCGATCCTGGAGTACGCCCCGCCAGCGGGGACGGCGGCCGCGCTGGTCCAGCCGTTGGCGCCGGCTGCGGTGGCGTCGACAACGCCCGAGGCGTCGGAGCGAGAATACTGGGGGCAGGCTGCTCACGAGGTGGCGTCGGCACAACGGTCGGGGCGGAGGGTGTGGGGCGGGGCGGCGCGGGAGTCGGCACTGGAGCTGGGGCCGGAGCCGGAGCGGTCGATGTCGCGCTGATGGCGGGTTTCTCCACGGGAGTGGGTCGGGTATGCACCGGCGCCGAAGGCGCGACGGGCGCTGAGATTAACTGCTTGATTCGCTCCACCATACCGGGATCGAGACTCGCCAACGTACTCTTCTTGACCGGGAGATCCCACTCCTGGATGCGGTCAAGAAGTTCCTGGCTCTTCAGGCCCAGTTCTTTCGCCAACTCGTGGACACGCGTGGACAAAGGCTACTCCTCCTCGGTGAGGTGCCGGCGCTTCAGGCCGGCCCGGCTCGTACCAATCGGTCAGGTGTTTCGATCCACCGACCGTGTCGAGCCTCGAGGCTGTCCACCGGAGCACCTATGGGCCCTTCCTGCGCCCGGCGTCAGCGCGACAGGGAGGAAACCTAGGAGGGAGGAGCAGCGTGGCCGACAGGGTCGGACCGCGTTTTCTGGCCCATCGAAGGGCTCATGGCTTCTGCATTTCCGATTCTCTGTCTTCGACCGGTTCGGTCGAGAAAAGTTGTGTGGTGGGCAACGGGGGCACATTCAACCCCGCGCCGGCTGCTCGAACAACGGTTGGCAGAGAGGAGGAACCCTCCTCCACGGCTTCCGTCACGATACGTTCGGTTTCCAATTGATCGGCATCACTGGGGCGCGACGTCACCTCATGATCCTCAACCCTAACACCCGCACCTTCCTGGGCCAATGCCACATCGCGCGATTCTTCATCCTCAGGGACGTTCTCCGCCTCTTCGTCCGCGACCGACCCCTCTGGAGGCGCTTCACCTTCAAAGTAGTCGTCAAGCGTGGGTTCGGGTGACCGCTCACCTTTGAAGCTTGCTTCCGCAGTCCCGCTTTCGCTCGTGGATTCGCCCTGGGTTTGCGCCTGCGCTTTCCCGCCGGACTTGCGGCGGGGCATCTCCTCGGCTTGCTCCTCCGCCATCACCTCAGCCGCGCTGACAATCTCCACCGCTGTTTCTTCGCTCAATCCCTCAATAGTGTTCACCAGGTCAGCGATTTCCATCACAGAGAGGTCGTCGAAGCTCAGGATCCCTTGTTCGACCAGTTTCTCCGCAAGGTCGGTGTCGACTCCCTCGATCTTGAGGAAGTTCGCAACGGCCTTTTCAATCAACTCGTCGAGCTCCTCCGACGTCATGATCTCGATATCCCAGCCGACCAGTTTCGACGCGAGCCGAACGTTTTGCCCGCGGCGGCCGATCGCGAGGGAAAGCTGGTCTTCACGCACCAGGACGATCGCTCGGCCGAGGAGCTGGCAGAGCATCACCTCATCAATCTCAGCGGGCTGGAGCGCATTGGGGATGAGCACCTGAAGCGACTCATTCCAGCGTACGATGTCGATGCGTTCGCCACCCAACTCGTCAACGATGTTTTTGATGCGCGTACCACGTACCCCGACGCACGCACCCACGGCGTCGACCTTGGCGTCGATCGAGGTCACGGCCACCTTGGAACGGTAGCCCGCCTCACGTGCCAGGGCGCGGATGGAAATCGTCTGATCCTGAATTTCCGGAATCTCGAGCTCGAAGAGCCGGCGGACGAAGTCAGGATGGGTCCGACTGAGGATGATTTTGACCCGCTGCCCAACCTTACGAACATCGAGAATCACCGCACGGATGCGCTCGTTCGGATGGTAGCTTTCCCCGGGAATCTGCTCGCTGCGGGGCAGCAGGGCGTCGGTCTTCCCAAGGTTGACCAGGACCGCTCCGCCCTCGAAGCGCTGAACGGTGCCCGTGACGAGGTCGCCGCGCTGGTCCTCGAACTCGTCGAACAGACTGTCGCGCTCGGCCTCTCGGATCTTTTGAATGATCACTTGCTTGGCGGTCTGGGCGGCGATGCGGCCGAGCTCGGCCGGGTCCATCTTCACGCCGTCCTTCGACGCCTCGATCTGCCCCGTCTCATGATCGATTTTGACGAGGATGTTGTCGCCCGCTTCGGGATAATGCTTCCTGGCGGCCGTCTGCAGCGCCGACTCGATCCCCTCGAACAGAATATCCTTGGCGATATTCTTATCGCGGTGAATGCTATCGACGATACGAACCAGATCGACGCTCATTCGACTTCTCCGAGGCGTGTCGGAACCCAACAAACACAAAGGTGCGATGCGCTCAAGTAGGAAACACATGAAACCCACCTCATCCCGAGAGGCGTGTTTCAGGTTTCGTGCCGCTAGCGCGCCGACCTCCGCAACGCCTCCCAGGACCACTCAACACCGACGGCCGCCGAGCAATCGGTGGTTTCGGATGCGAGCCTACCCCAAAACCAGGCGGAAGTTGCGAAGTCCGTACCCGGTCATGAGCCTAGAATTTAACAGCGAGTTGACACAACTGTCAAGTGTCCGAACAATATGAAGCAAGCCGGGACACAGCCCCAAGACGGGTTGAACGTTGTCACCCGAGACTCATGATTGAAGCCATGATTTCGTCCGCACTCCCTCCCAAAGAACTGCGCGAAGCCCTTGAGACCGCGGGGTGGCGTTGCACGCCCCAACGTCTTGCGGTCTACGAGCATCTCGCGGAGGCGGAGCATCATCCCACGGCTGAAGAGGTTTATCAAGGCGTAAAAGCGGCGATTCCCAGGATCAGTTTGGCGACCGTTTACAAAGCCTTGGAAGCGCTCGTGGCGAGTGGGGTGGCGGCGAAACTGACGACCACCGACGGCTCAGCGCGGTATGATGCGAGACGCGATCACCATTATCATCTGCGCTGTCTCCGCTCCGGGGCGGTTGAGGATCTGCCGACGCCCTATGATCCCGACCTCGTTGCCAAGATCGACCCAGCCTTGCTGCAACAACTGGAGCAGAAAGGCTTTCGCGTGACCGGTTACCGCTTGGAGCTGGTCGGTTTCTACGAAGGCGCTGGCGCGAGCCGATCATGACGCGGCCGGCCCTCGGTTTGGTCGATACGCATGCCCACCTGGGCGATCCGCAACTGACCGCCGAGTTGCCGGCGTTGCTCGAGCGCGCCCGCGCCGCCGGGGTCGCTCAGATTGTCGTCGTGGCGACGACGGCGGAAGACAGTGGTGCGGTAACCCGTTTGGTGGCTGGCCATTCCGGGCTCTTCGCCGCCGTCGGCATTCATCCCAACGACGCAGCACAGGCACAGTCGGACGACTGGGAGCGTGTCGAGCGGCTACTCGATAGTCCAAAAGTGGTTGCGCTCGGCGAGACCGGACTGGATCGCTATCGGGACCGAACGCCGTTCGCGCTTCAGCAAGAGTGGTTTGGTCGTCACCTGTCGCTCGGGCAGGAGCGGGGGCTGCCCGTCGTAATCCATTGCCGGCAAAGCGAACAAGACCTGATCGATCAGATGCGGTCCCTACGGCGACCCGTTCGGGGGGTTCTGCACTCGTTTACGGGTTCCTGGGACGATGCGCAAGCGTTTCTCGACCTTGGGCTGCACATTTCCTTCGCAGGGATGGTGACCTTCACGAATAAGTCGCTCGATGCACTCAGAGAGGTGGCGGCGCGTGTGCCGGCCGATCGTCTCCTCGTCGAAACCGACTGCCCTTATCTAAGTCCCCATCCGCACCGAGGAAAGACGAACGAACCAGGCTACGTCGCCCTCACCGCGGCGCGACTCGCCGGCGTTCGCGGTGTCACCCTCGATGAACTCGTGCAGCAAACGACCGCCAATGCTCGCCAACTCTTCAACCTTCCCCAGGACCATATTCTTTAGTGGATCCCGCCCCACGCCTGGGAATGAACGGGTTCCACGCGCTCAATCGAACACGCTCTCGTTTCTCGAGACTCCAGTCCCGTCCTCGTCAACGCCGTTGCAATTCCTACAATCCGATCGCTTATATCCGAAAACTTACTGGACGCGACGTATAATTGGGAGCGGACCAAGGACGGATCTTGCGTCGTGGGCAAGATCTCACGCGCTTCTCAAGTACAAACCGCGTGTGACGAATGACTTACGTTCTCGCGAATCGACCGGTTGTTGGCGCTGCATTTGCTAATCTAAGTCACTGAACACGATTTCCTCTGGTTTACGGCTGGTCGGGAGGCCAGGACCAATGTCGGCGTTGAGTTTTCTGAGCGGACTGTTCGTGATCGCCTCGGTTGTGGGACTGTTGGCGCTGGGTTTGTTCCTTGCTTTGAGAAGCGGGGTGGCCGATCTCAACCGCGAGCAAGACCGCCGGCGCTTCGCGGCCAACCTCTCACTCGTGCTCTTACGACTCGCCGGTTTCGGAGCGGGGATGTTTGCGCTCCAGCGACTGATCGGCGTCCCGATTGGCGGTTGGTAAGCCCTTCTACACGCCACGCGCCGAGGGATCCCAGAGGATCTTGTGCATCTGCAACTGAAGCCGCACGGGCAGCCCGGATTCCAGTACCCACGCCGCTAACTCCGTGGGCGAGAGCTGGCCGAACGCGGTGCTAAAAAGAACGGGACACCGGTCGGTTAGCTCGTAGCGGCGGACCTGTTCCACCGCCCATTCAAAGTCCCGGCGGTCGCACAGTACAAACTTCACCTCGTCGCGCGCTTTGAGACGAGCCAGGTTGCTCCAGAGATTGGCATCCACTTCACCCGAGCCTGGCGTCTTCAAGTCGAGAATGATGTGGACCCGAGCATCCACGGGGCCAATGTCGAGCGCTCCGCTGGTTTCCAGCAGGACGGTTCGCCCCGCGTCCGCGAGACGGGTCATGAGCGGGAAAACTTCCGGTTGGAGCAACGGTTCGCCTCCCGTTAGCTCAACGAGGTTGCCTCCCAAAGCCAACGCACGCGCGAGGACCTCGTCGAGCGCGAGGGTCTCGCCTTGCTTGAACGCGTGCTTCGTGTCGCAGTAACCACAGCGCAACTGGCACGCCGTGAGCCGGACGAACACGCACGGGAGCCCCGCGAATGTGCTTTCGCCCTGAATGCTCCGGTAAATCTCATGGATCACCAGTGATCCCGGCGGCTTCCCCTCGAGCGCCTTCAGGCGCTGTTGGGGGGCGTCGGAAACATCGTGCGCCGGCTGGGGAAGGATCGGGGTACGTTCGATAAGCGTCTGAGGCATCAGTAATCCACGCAGAGTGAGCGAGAGACCATTAGGGTTTTGAGAGCCGGCTTGCCCGTGCGGCCTCGGTCTTGATGAATTCCACGTCGAGGAACGGTTCTGCGGAAATCCGCTGATAGCGAACCTGCCCTTGAGAATCGACGAGGACGGTGGCGTGCAGCGGAACGTTCTCGAAGTCGTCGAACGCACGATATTGTTTGAAGACCTCGAGTTTGGGATCCGGGAGGATCGGCATCGGGAATTTGACGCCGTCTGCATTCTCCTTGAGCGACTTACTTGCTCCCAGGTCGTCGGTACTGAGAGCGATGACATCGGTATTCTGCTTGGCCAGTGCCTCAAACTCCTTACCGAACGTCTGGAGTTGCTGCATGCAGTGAGCACACTTGCCCCCCAGGAAGAACAGGAGGACGACGTTCCGTCCCTTGTGTTCGGCGAGCGACCAGTCCTTGCCCGTCGTGTCCGGCAGGCTGAACGCTTCGGCAGGAAACGGCGACCACGCCAAGGGACCAAGCGTGTTGAGGTCCACTCGGTTCTGGGTGGCGTCGTCGGATCCGTTTTCGTGACCGGTGTCCTCGGACGGCCAGTTCTTGTCGGCCTTCCAGGCTGCGACGATGGGTGCGAGTCGTCGGAACCCAGGCAGATCGCGGTCGGCCTGCCGGCTCAGTGGTTCCAGCTTTCGATACGCATCTTGAGCCGCCTGGGTCTTGCCGCACGCCTGGAGGATTTCGACCTGAGCGAGCAGCGGCGACACTTGCTCGGGCTGCTTGGTGACGGCAGTCTTGGCAAGTCCCTCGGCAAAACCGAAGTTACGCGCCTGCAGATGAGCACGGGCGAGCGCTTCGGGGCGCATGGCCGTCGCCTTGGCAAACTGGTCGAAGGCGCCGGTCACGTCGCCTCGGGCGAGCAACAGATGACCTTCCAACTCAGCGATCGCGGGGGCGAAATCCTTGGCCGCGTTGGGCAACCCCTTCAGGGTCGTGAGTTGTTCCGCCAGCTTAGTTTGATCGTGTTTCGCCGCATAGGCAAGGCCCAGGGTATATGCCTTTTCCTTGCGCTCGGCTGGGATGTTCGACCAATCGAGGACGCCGCTCTGAGTGACCGAGATCAGCTCGTCCCACATCTCGTAACGAGTCAGGACTTCCGACCACCGCAGTCGGCCGCTTCTTTGGGCGGATCCGCCGTCGTTCGGCCCATTACGGTTCGGGTCGCGCGGTTGCTCGACGAGGTTCCGCGCCACGGCGATCGCGTCGTGAACGCGACCGACGTGGCTCAAGCTAGTCGCGAGCCACTGGTTGTTGTGGGCGTAGTTGTGGATTTCGAATGGCATCACGTGGTCGCGGATCATATAGGCATGATCGGTACGGGCCGAGGCCTCTTGTTGATAGGCGGCGTCGGCATAGCGCTTGAGGCCGGTGTAGGTGTGTCCTGGCATGTGCCAGGCATGGGCAATGCCGGAGGCCGTCTTCCCATAAAGGGCGGCCGACTTGAGCGCTCGAGCGGGTTTGACGCTGTCCCACAGGTGGATTCGATAGTGGTGCGCTCCCGGATGCATCGGCTCGACCTGAAGCACCATGTCGAGCAGGCTGTCCACCGCCTGTCGGCTGCCTATGGCTCCCCCCGTCGAATTCTGCCAGGTCACCATCGCGAGCCAGGCTCGCGCATCAATGTCTTCAGGGTATTCCTGAACGATCGTTTCCAGTCCAAGCAGATGATTCTGCTTCTGGACTTTGTTGTCGATCCCGTCCTGGTACAGTGCGCTCAGCGCATCGAGATAGAGTTGTTCTCGCGGGGTGATTTTGGTCTTGGTTGCACGTTTTTTGGCTTCCTGGAGAAAACCCTTGGCGCGCTTCGCGTTGTTGACGTTCGCCATCGCCATCCCCCAGTAGGCCATGGCGCATTCCGGATCGAGCATGGCGGCCTGGCGGAAGGAACGCTCCGCTTCAAAGTAGAAGAATGAGTGAAGTTGAGCGACTCCTTGACTCACGTACGTCTGCGCTTCTGGCCTGGTGGTCGAGACGGCGAATGCCACTTTGCCCATACCGGGCATGATGTAGGCCTTCTGCCGGGGACCGTCGTCGAACGCTTCGCCGTGGATCGAGTGGCCGGCGGCGGGTGTCGCAGGGTTTGCTTCAGTGGCCGCTGCCGTGGGTTTCGTGGGCTCGTCGCCAAACGCGCTGGGGCCGATCAGGAGGCTCAAACCCCACAATGCTGCATAACATCGGCCTCGCCTCGGCATCGTTGCGACTCCAGGTTTCACAGGGTGAATTAGGAACAGCAGCCAGCGCGCACCATGTGCTCGTTGGCATCGAGCGGCCCAGTAACATTCTGGCGGAACCGTGGCCCAAATGCGAGCGCTCTTCGCCCAATTGACGGCCCGTCCGAGCCGGGTTACGCTGAACAGAGCTTCGTCCTGTCTTCAGCGATTCTCGTGGAGGTACCCAGACATGCGGTTCTACGCTCTCCTGGGGCTCTTAGCGATAACCCTCCTCGCCCTTGCCCCCGAGTGCAAGGCGCAGCAACGATACTACAACCGAGTGACGACCCAGTCTCGATTTGCGGCACCCGCGCGAGGGACCGCAGCAGACGATCCGTTTTCGCCCTACCAAGGTTCGAGCCCCGGCTACTCCGCGAATGGCGAGTATCGTCGAGCAGCCAGCGAGATTCCCCCGCCACGACGAGAATCGGCCCCAGTAGTCCCGGTGAGGCGGAACTATTACCCGAGCTTTCACGCGGGTTACGCACCGAATCAAAACTACGTCAGCCCCGCGAGACTGTGTGTGCCGGGCCGCAGGGCGATGATCTACGGACGTTGAAAACCGGGCGCCGCGTGTGGCGAGCGCAAATCCGTCAGGCCGGATAGCCCCACTCCTCGAAGTTCCGCGCCCACGCCACTCGGATCCGTTCCCGAAGCTCCGGGCTCAGTGCGGGGTAGTCGTTTTTACGGTACCCCGCGATTTCGTGGACGTAGTCCTCCAGGTGTGGCAAGACCTGGTCAAAGCCCGCTAGACCGAGCCGCTCGTAGGTCAGACGAACTTGCCCGATCGGGTCCGCCTCCAGGTCCTCAAACGCGAGTTCGTGGAAGTGCCCCTCGGGGATGAGAGACCGTTCCTCGAAAAACGCCTCGTGCATGATGCGATAGCGCCGCAAGACGGCGTCGTCGACCTCGGCGGTCCGCGCGTACTGGAACTGCAGCGAGCGAGTCAGCGTCTCGTTGAGATGCTTCGTCGATTGGAAGACGGTGTAGGGATCGCGATGGATGTGGACGAAGCGGGCGTCGGGAAAGAGTTCGAGCAGAAGCTTGATCCGTCCGGTGTGCGGAGGCGACTTGAGGAGGAGGGGACGATTTCGCCTGAGCGTGAGCTTGCGCGCGAAGCGGAGGAACTCGGCCTTCCAGCACGCGACCTCGGCGTCCGGGACTCCGCGAAAGGTCAGGTAACGCTCATACCGTTGCGAGTTCCTGGGAAAGGCCCAGAGCATGTACGGTGAAAAGAGCGAAGCGGTGCATGTCGCGAACTCATCTTCATTCGGCATCCCCAAGCCCTGCGCGACGTTATCCATGACACGCGTCGAGGGGATCAGCGGCGTCACCTGGTTCGCTCGATAATCTTCGGTGCAGAGAAAGGTGTGGGGAAAGAAGGCCTCGTACAGGTTCGGGAAGGTGAACTGATCGTCCCGGGCCAGGAGGTTGTGCAGCAGCGTCGTCCCGCTGCGCCAGTGACCGAGGATGAAGAGGGGCGGCGGAATCGGGACACTCTCGGCCAGGGCGCCGTAACTCCGATTTTCCCGGCGACGGTACAACGAATTGAGCGCGCTCCCCATCGTCAAAACGAAAGCGCGAGGCCAGTAGGGTGGGTCGATCGCGAATCGGTTCTCGCGCAGCACGCGCCACCAATCATTCCAGGTCACTCCGACGAGACTGGTGAAGAACGTCTTGAACAGCCATACGCGAGCCGGCTCGAACCAGGGAGTCGTATCGGCGGCGGTCTCTTTCGCGACAATCGTGGCCACGTCTTTTCCTCACAGGTCCGGCGCCCTGGACGGCTCCAGCCATTGCTGTTCCGCGGATCCTGCGCGGCTGCTCACCTAATTTCGTTCCTAACTCTTGCATTCTCCGCACCAAACGTCAAAAGACGGAGATCGTTTTTTACGCTCGTCATGCGCGCTAAACCTTTGACCAATATTGGGTTATGCGGTCGTGGAGAAGTTTGATTTGACTTCGTGAACGAGCCCGGCAACGTGATGGCGCCGGCGTGTCCCCTGGCTCAAGCGCGTATTTCTAGGTTAACATCGCGCAGGTCCTTGGTGGCGGGTTGATCCGCGCGGGCAACTCGGTGATCGTTGACTTACATGCGCGGAGAACGTCTGATTTCCTCCGTGCCTTTCCGGATAAGCGCTGCATGGTGAACGAGACTCACGAGAAACCGCTGGTCGGCGTGGTCATGGGAAGCCGCTCCGACTGGGAGACCATGCGGCACGCATCAGAACTGCTCGTCCAGCTCAACATCCCGCACGAGTCGAAGGTGGTCTCCGCCCATCGGACGCCGGAGCGCTTATTCCGATACGCGACCGACGCCGAGGCTCGGGGGCTGGAAGTTTTGATCGCCGGGGCAGGAGGGGCGGCTCACTTGCCCGGAATGCTCGCGGCGATCACCCTCCTTCCGGTTCTGGGCGTGCCGGTCGAGAGCAAGGTTCTTCGTGGGGTCGATTCGCTGCTCTCGATCGTCCAGATGCCGAAAGGGATCCCGGTCGGCACCCTGGCCATCGGCTCGTCCGGTGCCGCCAACGCTGCGCTCCTGGCCGCGGCGATCCTTGCCCGCCACGATCCCGCTATCCGCGAGGCTCTGGCGGCGTTTCGCCTGGCTCAGACCAACGCGGTTGGAGAGTCGCCGCTATGAGCGAGGTTTCACCCCATTCGCAACCGATCCTGCGGCCGCCCGCCGCGCTCGGAGTGATCGGCGAAGGTCAGCTCGGGCGCATGTTCCTCCAGGCTGCGCAGCGGATGGGATACGAGGCGGGCGTCCTGAGCGCGAAGGAGAGTTCGCCGGCCGGCCAGGTCGCGCACTGGTCCGTGATGGGGGCCCCGGACGACCTGGCCGCACTCCGCCAGCTCGCCGCGCGGGCGCAGGCCATCACGGTCGAGTTCGAGAATGTCTCGGCCCCCGCACTGCGCTGGCTGGCCCGCCAGGGTAAGCTCGTGCGGCCCGGGTGGAAGACGCTGTGGATCAGCCAGAACCGTCTGAGGGAAAAGGAGTTTCTTCAACGCTATCAGATCCCCCACGCACCCTGGAGGTCCGTGCGGACGATGGCGGATCTCGGGGGATTGTCCGACGGGCTTGGCCACCCGTTGATCCTGAAGACCGCAGCGTCCGGCTACGATGGCAAGGGGCAGATCCGGGTCGAGCGGGCGCAGGATGTGGAGAGTGCCTGGTCGCGCCTGGGGCGGGTCGCGTGCGTCGCCGAAGGTTGGGTCGAGTTCGCCGCTGAGATTTCGGTGGTCGTCGCCCGAGGCGCCGATGGGATGGCCGTGACCTATCCCCCTGGGCTCAATCACCACGAGCGCCACATTCTCGACTCGACCGTGATGCCCGCGCCCGTTGGACCCATCGTCGCTTTGGAGGCTCAGGAGCTTGCACTGGGCGTCGCCGAGGCGCTCGGGACGGTCGGTGTGCTTACCGTGGAGTTCTTTTTGACCGTCGACGGAAGGCTACTCGTCAACGAGATCGCGCCCCGACCCCACAATTCGGGACACCTGACGATCGAGGCCGCGTTGACAAGCCAGTTCGAGCAACAAGTGCGGGCCCTGTGCGGACTTCCGCTCGGCGGAACCGACCTCGTCAGCCCCGCGGCGATGGTCAACCTTCTCGGCGATCTGTGGGCTGACGGCGAACCCGACTGGGAGGCTGCGTTCAGGGCCGACTCAGGCGTCAAGCTTCACCTGTATGGCAAGCAAACGCCAGCAGCCGGCCGGAAGATGGGGCACATGACCGTGCTCGATCCGGACGCCGAGACCGCGCTGGCTCGAGCCCGCGCGGCGCGCAGGGCGCTGACCTCGGGACATCGCCGGGGTAGAGAAGTTTGAACGCAAGTTGTTGCTCGAATGCCTCTTGAGACGCAAGTTGCAGTGATGCTGCCTCCGTACAGTCCGTCGGCCCGCTCGCCGGCGCACTTTTACTCAAGACAAAGGTATCCCGCTTTCGAGAAAGGACGTAAGATCCCCCCGCTTGACCGAACGGAGTGGTTCGCGAGGAACGGGCATGCCCCTCGTGAGGATGTTGAAAAAGGTGCGGGCACCCCTGGGGTTTCTGGGGATGATCGCGATCATCGTCGGGACCGAAAGTCTCGTCGCGACTCATCCGATCACATTCATGGATCACAACGCTCTGAGTTGGTCTTATGCCAACGCGCAAACCAAAACCAGTGTCGTGAGTGCGGAGGTTTTGTGTCTGGGTGATAGCCGTGTCAAGTTTGGGCTGGTCCCCCGGGTCTTCGAAGCCGCCACGGGGATGTCGACATTTAATCTGGCGGTTACGGGGGGGCCGGCGCCTTCGAGTTACTACTTGCTGCGACGGGCCCTCGACTCCGGCGCAAAGCCCACCGCCGTGATTGTGGATTTTGACGATAAGCTCCTGGAAGAAGAGCCGATCGGTCATAAGGCCCTGGCGCCTTGGGCCGAGTTGCTGACCGCACGCGAAGCGTGGGACCTGGGAAGTAGGCTCAACGAGCCTGAATTCGCCCCAGGTATCCTGGTGCGACAACTGCTCCCCACGCTCAGAAATCGCTTCGAGCTTCGCAACATCGTCGTGAAAGCCCTGCGGGGCAGGGGGCCTGGAACCAAGGAAGCTTCTCGCGCTGCGCTCCGTAATTGGATGGTGAACCAGGGGGCCCAGGTCAGCATGAAACGGACGTTCAAAGTCCCACCGGAGCCCCCTCCACCGCCGCACTTTGTTGAGGGAACCTGGAGCGCAAACCCGCAGAACGTGCTCTTCGTCGAGCGCTTTTTGACGCTGGCGGAACAGCGTGGAATCCCCGTGTACTGGCTCCTCACCCCTCGCTGTCCCGGTGTGCAAACTTGGCGCGATTGGTACGGAGGCGAAGGGCGTTTCGCGCGGTTCGCCGCGAGTTTCCTTGTGCGATTCCCGCACGTCACGATTCTCGACGCTCGGCATTCCGGGTACGGCGACGACGTGTTCATCGATACGGTCCATCTCGACCGTGACGGTGCGTTACCACTCAGCGCGGCAGTCGCCGCCGCGATGCAACCGAAAGCCGGGCTCGGTGCACAATCACGCTGGATCACCTTACCGCAGTTTCAGCCGGACCGCGGCCGAGTCACCGTCGAAGACTTTGAGGAATCCAGACTCGCGTTGAGAGAGGAAGCCACGAGTCGGCGCGACATCCCCGCAGTTCAAACCACTGCCAAAGAGGTGCCGGACTCATCGAAGGCACGGCGATAGTGCGCTGGCGAGAGTGGTGCACACTCGTATTGGGCACGCCGGCCCTCCTACGATCATTTCATGTTTGGAATCGACATGTCTTTGGGAGGGCGAGGCTCCGTCCGAGCCAGCCTTGATCCGTCGGCGAGTCTTCGAGCCGAGGGATCATCGCGTGCCGCCCAGGGGACTACGTCATCACGCGCGGTGTTCAGAGGACTCGAAGACTCGTCCTCCGAACAAGGCTGGCTCGGACGGAGCCTCGCGCTCCCTAATCTGCACACCGCGACTGTGATGGGCTCTAGTCGACGCCGCCTAGCCGGATAGTCGAGACACCCGCCGCAGTAATGACCTCAAAGGCTCGTTCGATTCCCGCGAACGTCTCGTCGTCAGGGACTTGAAGCAGGACCCAGGTCTCGGGTTCGGCGGCCACGAGGCGCTTGAGGTCTTCGGTCAGTTCCAGGTCGGTCCGCGTTTTCCCGTCGAGGGCATACTCCCCCTTCCGGACGGCGACCGTCTTACGGTGGGGCTTGCTCGAATTCTTCGATAGCGTTCCCAGATCGTCTCCTTCCGGGTTGAAGTGCCCGTCCTGTCGGATCGCGAAGAACCCGAAGGAACGGTTCATCATCGTCGCGGTGCCGGCCATCGCCCCTTTTCCTTCCGTCCAGAGCAACCCTTCGTAATCCTGGTGCGTCCTTGGAAAGTCGACGCGGAAGGTGATTTTCTGAGGGACATCGACCCCGACCTCTCCTTCGACCGCGTACGACGCCCCGTTCAAGTCGGAGCGGAAACGCCCTTTGACACTCTTGTCGTCTCCCACCTTCAAGTCGAGCACGCCCGACCACTGGCCGTTTGCCACGAGCTGATAGCGACCGTTGAAGTCGGCCGGGAACACCGCTCGTCCAATCGACGGTCGAGGCGCCCCCTTGGCCACTTGCGCAGGGAGCTTCGTCAACGTAAAGAACGCCGACTTACCGACCGGAACCAGGCGGGGTCCGCCTTCCCCTTTGACGACGAACTGAAGATCGCCACCTTGGCCCTCGGGCACGACCTGGCCGCTGTCGAGATCGAACTGAAAGCCGTCAAAAAGCATGAGATCCTTACCGCGCGCGAGGCGCGCGGCGCGGTTGCTCGCGTCGAACGTGTCGAAGCGATCCAGGGCAACGACGGGGAGAAGCTTGGGTTCCTTTCCCTCCTTCTTCATCGCCTCCATCGCGGCCCCCTCGATCAAAGGTTTTCGCAACCCCGGCGTGACGAGTAACCGAGAGAGATTGCCCTGATCGGTCTTTACAATCAGCAATGCCGATCGCGAGTCGCGCAGCACAGTCGGGAGACTGTCGAGGTCGCCCATCGACAACATTTTGGGCGACTTCGCGTCCTTGCTTTCAGGAACACCGAAGAGCGCTTCGCCCTCAAGCCGGTCGAACTCGTCTCCCCAGACTGCACCAATTGCCAGTGTTCCCAGGAATGCCGAACTCACCCAGAAAGCGCGAAACATGCTCACTCTCCTCACGCTGCTGCAAGAGACATTCTCGACCGGGAAGGAACTCATTCTGCCGGGTGTCCGGCAGCAGGCCAAGGGGGGAGTGTTTCCCGTCACGGGCAATGTGGTGCTCACGCAGGTGAGCATTCCGCATGAGCAATCACAGTTGTCTTGACGAAACGTGAGCGTTGGAGCATAGTCCCCGCGACCGGCCCTCGCGTGTTCCAAAAAAACACACAAAGCTGTGGGCATGGCCTAGTGTTTCACCAGGGCGGATACACTGGTACCCGCCTCACTCCCGCCTTTTGCTGAGTTGCCTACTCGCTGCTTCCATCACGAAAAGAGATTGGGATGAAGGGAAACCGTAAACACCGGTTTCATCCTGGCGTCGATGCTTTGGATGAACGTCTGCTCCTGTCCGGCGGCGTTGCCGGCAGTGCCGGTCATGTTGTGGCTAAAGCTCATGTTGCACATCACCCCCATTCGGCGACTAAACACGCACCGGCCGCTGAGCGAACCAGACCGCACCACACACCGGTCGTTCACAAGCCCAAGCCGGTCGCACATCACCCTAGCCAAACGAACGTAAAGGTGTCTGGGATCACCAACAAACCGGCTCCCAGTCTGCCAGCGTGGTTCACAGCGCCTGCCTCTCCACCGCCTGTCTCGACGCCTCCTCCACCCGCTCCCGTGACCAGTCCGCCCGCCAGCGCGGCCTCGGGCTTGGACACAGAAAACGCGTTGGAACAAGCGATCGTCGCTGACACGAACGCGTTTCGCGTGCAGAATGGGCTGGCTCCGCTCACCGTTAACGAGAAGCTCGTAGCGGCCGCGAACATCCAATCGAGCCAGATGGCCCAGGTCGACCAACTGAGCCACTCGGTCACGGGCGCTGCGTTGCCAGCACTCACCGATCGGCTGACCTACGTCGACTACAGCTACCAGATGGCTGGAGAGAACATTGCCAACTTCTTCCCCGACGCGAACTCGGTCGTCGCGGCCTGGGAGGCTTCGCCCGAACACAGGGCCAACCTGCTCAACCCGAACTACACGGAGATCGGCGTGGGGATCGCGTACGACAGCGCCGGGTTGCCGTATTACACCCAGGAATTTGGCGAGCCTATGAACGGTTGAGCCGACGGTTTGCGTTCGCGCTTCAGCTCACGGCTTCTCGGGCTTCGTCATTCGCAGGGTCCGAAAGCGATCCGATTCGTAGGTCTTCGTCCCCTCCGAGGTGAGCCTGGCGATCAGTGCCGCCGCGTGGTCGGTTGCCTCGACAAGCTTCAGACCCCGTTCGGGACCCAGACCATAGACGGCCGTATCCAGCGCATCCGCCGTGGCGCCATCGTCCGCGACAACGGTCACGCTCGCCCGATCAACGACTCCCAGACCGGTTTTGGGGTCGACGATGTGCGAATAGCGTTTGCCGTCGATCTCGACGAACCGTTCAGCGTCACCTGCCGTCGAGACGGCGGCTTTGGCGAGCAGGAGAAATCGGCTGGGTTTCGTGCCCGGCGCTTCGAGCGGTGCGATGCCGATCGTCCAGCCGTCCTTGCCGGGTGGCGGATTGCTCACGACAATATCGCCAGCCCCTGCGCAGAGGGCACGGTCGATCCCTTCCCGTTTCAAAACGTCAATCGCGGCCTGCGACGCGTACCCTTTGGCGATTCCCCCAAGATCAAGCTTCATCCCTCGCTTGAGAAGCTGGACCGTCTTGTTCTGCGCATCGAGTTTGATTTTATCGGAGCCGACGAGCGCCCGGGCCTCCGCGAGCCGGTCCGCCGCCGGCATCTTCCGGTCGCGACCTGCTCGGCGCCAGAGCCGGACGATGGGCCCGACGGTTACGTCGAAAGCGCCGTCCGACCGTTCGTACATCGCGAGCGAGTGCTGAAGCACGTCGAACAGATCGTCGCTCACCTTGACGGGAGGCCCTCCGGCCTTCTCGCAGAGGCGCATCAACTCGCTGTCGGGGTTGTAATCGCTGAGCGCGGCGTCGAGCGCCGCGATGCGATCGAAGGCCGCACGGGACGCGCGTCTGGCGGTGGAGGCGTCGGCGCAGTATAAAACTAGGCGGAACTGGCTCCCCATGTGGGTTTCGGCAAACTCGAAGCGATCGAGGTCCTTTTCGGACCCCGCACCCAGGGAAAGCACCAACCCCAGGAGCAGCCAGGTTGCCGGCTGCGTCGCGCCTTTGAACTTCATGGTCGTGCCTCCCGGCGTTCTCGATTCAAGGTGACTTGTAGACTATCCCAAAGGCGTCTTTCCTGGAGAAGTGGTCACGTGCGCCTGCCCTCGCATTTTCGATCGCCGTTCGCATTAGCGACGTTTATCGCCGCGCTCGCGTCCACAGTCCCCGCGCTCGCGCAGCAAGCTCCCGTCAAAGCCTCCGACATGAAGCCCTACGTCGAGAAGATCGCCGGGACCGAGCTCACCTTCGAAATGCTCCCGATCCCCGGCGGCACGTTCGAGATGGGCAGCCCCGCCAAGGAGGCGAAGCGCTCGGAGGATGAAGGCCCCGTACACGCCGTCCGGATCAACCCCTTCTGGATGGCCAAGTGCGAAGTGACCTGGGACGAGTACGACCAGTACTGCTTCTCGCTCGACATCAAGAAGAAGAGCCGGGAGGGCGTTGACCTCACGAAGCAGTCACCCACGGAAATGGCCGCCGACGCCGTGACCCGCCCCACGCCGCCGTACGCGGACATGACCTTCGGCTTCGGCCACAAAAACCAGCCCGCCATCTGCATGACCCACCACGCAGCGCTCGAGTACACCCGCTGGCTCTCCGCCAAGACCGGAAAGCTCTACCGGCTGCCCACCGAGGCCGAGTGGGAATACGCCTGCCGTGCCGGGACGAAGACCGCCTATTCGTTCGGCGACGATCCCGAACAGCTCGGGGAATACGCCTGGTACGTCGAAAACGCCGAGAAGCCCATGCCCATCGGCAAGAAGAAGCCGAACCCCTGGGGCCTCCACGATATGCACGGAAATGTCGGGGAGTGGTGCCTGGACCACTACGTTGCGGACATTTACAGTAAGCTCGCTGGCTCTCCCCAACCCGTGGTCGGCCCCGTCGTGATTCCCACGGCGAAGGAATACTCCTACGTTTCGCGCGGAGGCACCTGGGACGACGACGCTGACCGGCTCCGAAGTGCGGCACGGACCGCCTCCAACCCCGAGTACAGCATGCGCGATCCCCAGCGCCCCCAAAGCATTTGGTGGCACACCGACGCGACGATCATCGGGTTCCGCGTGATCCGGCCGCTCGAGGAGCAAGAGGATCTGAAGGGCTTCAAGTCGGCCGTCGTGAAGGGGAAGGGGAGTCGTTGACGCCCGCGTGCTTATCTCGTCTGCGAAGAGTCGAAGTCTCTGAGCATTCACAACCCACCATTGTTGCGCAGCATCTCACCAGGGAGAAACGATCCATGACCGAACCCTCGTCGAAGAATTCCGTGTCCGCGTCCCGCAGGGACTTCCTCAAAGCGTCGACAGCCGCCGCGGCGGTGGCCAGTCTGAGCGCTGTGCCGACCGTTCACGCGGCGGGCAGTGACACGATCAAGGTTGGCCTGATCGGCTGCGGCGGCCGAGGCACGGGCGCGGCGGAACAGTCGGCGCGGTCGGCGTCGAACGTCAAGATCTACGCGATGGCCGACATGTTCCCGGACCATCTCGACAACGCCAAGAACAACCTCAAGAAGCTCGGCGACAAGCTCGATGTGACCTCAGACCGTTCCTTCACCGGCTTCGATGCGTACAAGAAACTGCTCGCCACGGATGTCGACCTGGTGATCCTGGCAACCCCGCCGGGCTTCCGTCCCACCCACATTGCTGCGGCGATCGAGGCGGGCAAGAACGTCTTCACCGAGAAGCCGGTGGCCGTCGACGGCCCGGGCATCCGCCAATGCCTCGAATCAGCGAAGCTGGCCAAGGAAAAGAACCTGGCCGTTGTCGCCGGCACCCAGCGCCGGCACCAGGCCCGCTACCTCGAAGCGATGAAGCGCCTGCACGACGGGGCGATCGGCGACATCCAGTTTGCCCGGGTCTTCTGGAATCAGGGCGGCCTCTGGATGAAGCCCCGCGAATCGTCGTGGTCGGACATGGAGTGGCAGCTCCGCAACTGGCTGTACTTCACCTGGCTCTCGGGCGATCACATCTGCGAGCAGCACGTTCACAACCTCGACGTCGCCAACTGGGCCGTGGGCAACCACCCCGTCCGCGCCGTCGCCATGGGCGGCCGCCAGGTCCGCACCAGCACGGCCTATGGCCACATCTTCGACCACTTCGCGGTCGATTATGAGTACCCCAAGGGTGTCCATGTTATGAGCATGTGCCGTCAGATCGACGGCTGCGAGAACAACGTCTCCGAGACCGTTGTCGGCACGAAGGGCGAATGGTCCAGCATCACGAGCGCCATCAAGGGCGAGAGCCCCTGGCGGTTCCGCGGCAATGAGACCAACCCGTACGATCAGGAGCACATCGACCTGGTCGCCAGCATCCGCGATGGCAAGCCCCTCAACGAGCTGCAAACGGTCGCTGAAAGCACCCTCACGGCGATCATGGGCCGCATGTCGGCCTACACGGGCAAGGCCGTCACATGGGAAGACGCGCTGAACTCGAAGTACACCTGGGCGCCGTCCAAGCTCGAGCTGGGTGCGTCGCTGCCGCTGCCGCCGGTGGCCGTGCCGGGGCAGTCCGAGATGGGCTGAGCGGGTATGAGGCTCGAGAAATCGGTAAACGCTGGGGAGGGTGGATCCGTTCCATCCTCCCCTTTTAGCATTACACACAGGATGCTCGGATCCCATTCAGGAGCGACTCATGCAGAAAACAATTGGTTTGTGCACTCTGGCTGTGTTGGCGGCCGGAATGTTGACCAGCGACGCCCGCGCCGCCGATGCAAAAATCGTCCTCGTTGCCGGCAAGCCGAGCCACGGACCCGGCGACCATGAGTTCAACGCGGGGATCAAGTTGCTGGCGAAGTGTCTTGATGAACTACCGGGCATTGAACCGGTCGTCGTTACCGGGGGCTGGCCCGAGGATCCTAAACGTGTCTGGGAGGACAAGCCGCGCACGCCGCCCTGCTATGGCCAGAAGCGCTACGATGTCCCATTATACAAGACCATCAAGCTGGTGCGCGAGTTCGAATTGAGCGAGGCCACGCGCAAGCTCGTCAACTACACAGAATACTTCAAGATTGCGAAGGGCGGGCTCCATGTGGATTGGTTAGCCCACCCGGCGGTGTGGGGTCGGTACGCCCAGTGGCTTGCCGCCGACGAACAACAGACGGAATGGTTCGTCGTGCATAACTGCTGCTACAGGGCCTGGCATGCCTGGCGCTTCCCCCCGCAGGTGGCGCCGCCGCCCCCGCCCGGATTCGACGA